>DASWVN010000153.1:0-7645 GCA_036401215.1 Vicinamibacterales bacterium
GGAGTTTGGAGTTTGGAGTTGGCAGTTTGGAGTTTGGAGTTTGAAGTTTGGAGTTTGGAGTTTGGAGTTTTCACCGGAGGACGCGAAGCTCCGGATCCACTTCGAAGACCAGCCGCCCGTGGGATTCGCGCAAGGCGGCGACGACCTCCGCCGCGTGCAGCGCGCGGGCGAAGATGAAACCCAGATAGGAGTCCCCCTCGGGGAGGGGTTCCAGCAGCTGGTCACGTTTGGCCGTCACCACGACATCCTCGACCGACCGGACATCCCTCGCGGCCTCCTCGCCGGTCACCCCTTTGAAGATCCCGCGGCGCGGGATGGGCATCATCATCACCCCGGCCGCCGGCAGCTCGCGCCGCCAGCGTGACGTGTCCTCGCCGAGCGCATGCCGCAGCAACAGCTCCTCGAGCGTGATCCGCGCGCCATCTCTCTCGAATCGCAGGACCCTCGCGCACAACCCGCCGATCGGGCGAGCGGCGACCTCGAGCATCGTGATCCCACCGGGTCCGACGCGACACTCCGCGTGCACCGGACCGTGCACGAGCCCCAGCGCTCCGGCGGCCCGCTCCACCTCGCATCCGATCCCGCGCGCGACATCGTCCGGGACTTCCGGCGGCGTGACGTAGATCGTCTCCTCGAAGAACGGACCGTTCAGCGGGTCGGGCTTGTCGAAGATCGCGAGCACGTGCAGGCGTCCACCGGTCAGTAGCCCCTCGATGGCGTACTCACGCCCGTCGATGTACCCCTCGACGAGAAGCTCTTTGGTGAGCGAGGTGCGCTGCGCCTTGACCTGCGGGCGGGCGAGAAGCTGGCGCACGCGCGTGACCGCCGGTTCGAAGTCCTCGGGACGTTCGACCTTGATGACGCCCCGGCTTCCCGAGAGGCCGAGCGGCTTGACGACACAGGGGAAGGTGATGGACGACGCCTGCGAGACCTCCGTGGCTGTCGCGGGAAGAACGTGTACCCACGGCGTCGGGAGCCCCGCGCGCTGGAAGCGTTCGCGCATCGCCTTCTTGCTGCGTGAGGCTTCGGCCGCATCGACGGGATTGCCCGGGATCCCGAGCGCGCCGGCCACCCGCGCGGCAAGCACGGTCGGCCGATCACCCACGGCGATGACGCCGGAGATCGGCCGTCCGGCATGCGCCGCGAGGATCGCGTCCAGCGACGCCTGCTCTTCGTAGAAGCGAACCGGGATCGCGCCGTCCCTCCAGGGATCGTCGAGGTGGTGACACCGATCCGTGCCGAGCACCAGCTCGATCCCGAGCCGCTCCGCGGCGTCCCCAAACGACCGCAACTGATACCCGGTCGTCGTCGACAGCAGTAAAACTCTCCGCATCTGCCTCGTTCCCTGAAAAAGGGGACAGTCACCTTTTTCGTAACTAGTTGAGCGGCCGGGATTTGCAGGATCGACGCTCATCACTTAGGGAAAAAGGTGACTGTCCCCTTTTTCTCATTTTTCACACCAGAGCCACCTGCTCTGCATTGGGCTCCGCTCAGCAGTACCAGGGCTCGGTCAGATAGGGGACCGTCGCCCGAGCCGACAGGATCGGCATCCGCGGCGGCGGCGGCACCCCGGCATGTTCGTGAGCGGTCTCCCACACCCGCTCGAACGTCTCCGCGCGAGGGGCGTTGATCCGGACGCCGACGATCTTCGACACGGCCTCGTGCAGCGCATCGACGCGCGGATCCGGGTGGGTCCACGGATACGTCAGCGACACCGGATCGAACGGTCGCACGATCCGCTGCACATCGTCGAGTTCGAGCAGGCGTGACTTGTCCGTCACGAGCAGGCGGATCGCGAGCTGGATCGGGGCGACGTGCCCGACGAGTTCCAGCCGGTCGATCGTGTGCAGGAATTCGAGATACGACGCGATCGTGGTCCAGGGCGTGAACGCCACGAAGGTCGGCGAAATCGGCAACTCCGCGGCGCGGCAGAGCCCGACCGCGCGCTCGAAGTCGGCGGCGGTGTGCCCCTTGTCGAGAAAGCCGAGCACGCGCTCATCCAGCGCTTCAACGGCGCTCGTGACGAACGCGCAGCCCGTTTCGCGCAGCAGCGGCAGCGCGTCGGCGTGTTTGAGCAGGTGCTCGACCTTGATCGTGACGTCGTAGGTGACGCCAGGAAACTCCCGTCCGAACCGCTCCACCACCTCGCGCGCGTGGCGGATCCCGTTGAAGAAATCGGGGTCGCCGAACGTGATGTGCCGGGCGCCAGCCGCCACCTGCGCGCGGACGTCCTCGATCACGACGCCGGGCGCAACGATCCGGAAGGTGCCGTTGTAGACGGGGACGATCGGACAATGCCGGCAGCGGTGCTTGCAGCCGCGGCTCGCCTCCGTGTAGCCGGCCGTCACGCGCTGGTCGCCGATCTGCAGCGCGGCATAGCTCGCCAGCGGCGGAAGGCCGTCGCGCCAGGGGCGTTTGAACTGCAGGCGCGCGGGCGCGCTGCGCGCGGGCGCGCTTCGCGCAGGCGCGCTTCGCGCGCCGTGCTGGGTGCTGGGTGCTGGGTGCTGGGTGCCGAGTGCTGGGTGCTGGGTGCTGGTGCTGGTGCTGGTGCTGCCCAGACGCACGAGTTCGAGGAGCCGGGCTTCGAACTCGCCGTCCAGGATGTCGTGGACGCCTCGGTCGTTGAGCAGGCTGGCGTTGAGCGGCGCGTAGAGGCCGTAGGCGAGCAGGCGCGCCTCTGGATTCAGCGTTCGGACCCGGTCGATCACCGGCAACGCCAGCCGGGTGGCAGTGTGCATCGGGAGGAAGAACCCGATGGCCGAGGCCGCTCGCACGGCGTCCTGCGGCAGGCGCTGCCGCGACAGATCCACACACACGACCTCGATCCCGGCTTCGCGGAGCCAGGCCGCGGGCGAGGCCAGTCCGAACGGCTGGCGGCCGAGATCGTAGGTGGAGATCAGGACGACGGACACGCTTCTCATCCTACACGGGACGTGCGGCGTGCGGCGTGCGGCGTGCGGCGTGCGACGTGCGGCGTGCGACGTGCTACGTGCGGGTGCTACGTGCGGTGCTACGTGCCGGTGCTACGTGCGGGTGCTACGTGCCGGGGGTGCCCGCTTGCGCGAGAACCAGATCGGTGTCATCCTTTCTCAGGAAAGAACGAATATGAGAGCAGCGACACGGACGAAGACGGACCCGGCGGCTGATGGGGCGCTGGTGACGAAGGCGGTGTTGCGGGCTGCCGGCCGGCTCGGGATCTCCAACCGCGTGCTCAGCCGAATCCTCGGGCTCTCCGAGGCGAGCGTCTCGCGGATGGGATCGGGCATATTCGTCCTCGCCCCCGGTGACAAGTCATTCGAACTCGGCATGATGTTCGTGCGGCTGTTCCGATCGCTCGACGCGATCGTCGGTGGAGACGATGAAGCCGCACGCGACTGGCTCGAACAGGAGAACACGGCGCTCGGCGGCGTGCCGCGCGAGTTGATCCAGTCCCTGGCCGGTCTGGTGAACGTCGTTGGCTACCTGGACGCGCGACGCGCTCTCGTCTGAACGCCGGCGCCTGTCCGGCAACTGCTGGCGCGTCGTCGAATCCCAACACCAGATCTCGACGCTGAAACTCGTCGACACGCTCGCCGAGCAGGCGCGCCTGGAGGAGTTGCTCGAGGAGAGCAAACCGGGCCTGCCGGTGGACTGCACCGGGCTGCATTACCTGTTGTCGACGCCGTTTCGCTACGGTGCGCCCTATCCGCGCGGCTCGCGCTTCCGCCGCCCCGGTCACACGCCCGGCGTGTTCTACGCCTCGCGGACGCCGGAAACCGCGATCACGGAGACCGCGTTCCACCGGCTCCTCTTCTTCGCCGATTCACCGGGGACTCGATGGCCCGACAATGCCGGCGAGTTCACGGCATTCTCGGCGCGGTATCGAACCGCCGCGGGTCTGGACCTCACGGCGGCACCGCTCGACCGCGACCACGCGGTCTGGACGCATCCAACGGACTACTCAGCCTGCCAGGCGCTCGCCGGCACCGCGCGGAGCGCCGGCATCGAAGTCCTGCGCTACGCCTCGGCGCGCGACGCCAGTGGAACCAACCTCGCGCTTCTCACCTGCCGCGCGTTCGGCTCGACATCCCCCGTCGAACGGCAGGCGTGGCGCATACACCTCGGTCCTTCGGGCGTCCGCGCGATCTGCAGTCATCCCGAGTCGCGGCTCGAGTTCGGACGGGAGGCATTCGCGGCCGATTCCCGCGTCGCGGGACTGCGCTGGAACCGCTGAAAGCGCCCGGCCCCGCAGCGAAGCCCCCTGAGGGTATGCTTTACCGCATGAGTGATCTCGAATCCCCCACCGTCGCCGCGGATCCGCACCGCGCGGGTGTCCAAACGGTGTCGCCGCACGACCGCGCGTTCTTCGGACACCCCCGCGGATTATCGACGCTGTTCTTCACGGAGATGTGGGAGCGCTTCAGTTATTACGGGATGCGCGCGCTGCTCATCCTCTTCATGACGGCGCCGCTTGCGTCCGGAGGGCTCGGGTTCGACACGGCCGCCGCCGGCGCCGTGTACGGCCTCTACACCTCGATGGTGTACATGATGACGCTGCCGGGCGGGTGGATCGCCGACCGCCTCATCGGCCAGCGCCGTGCCGTCCTGTATGGCGGAATCATCATCGCACTCGGCCACTTCAGCATGGCCGTTCCGTCGCTGACGACTTTTTATCTCGGCCTGTTCCTGATCGTGATCGGCACCGGTCTCCTGAAGGGCAACGTCAGCGTCATCGTCGGGCAGCTCTACTCGAAAGGGGACCATCGCCGGGATGCCGGGTTCTCGATCTTCTACATGGGGATCAACCTCGGAGCGTTCATTGCGCCCCTCGTCTGCGGTTACCTCGGTCAGCAGGTGAACTGGCACCTCGGATTCGGCGCGGCCGGCATTGGCATGGCACTCGGCGTCGTGCAGTACACGCTGGGATCGAAATATCTCGGTGACGCGGGGATGAAGCCGGCGCCCGCCGCTTCTCCCCAGGCATTCGCCGAACTGAAGCGCCGAACCATCCTCGGAACGAGCATTCTGGCCGCCGCCCTGATTGCCTTCGGCCTGGCGATCTACACCGGGGCGCTCGCGATCACCCCGACGCAGGTTGCCGACGGCGCCGGATACTTCCTGCTCATTGCCACGGTGGCCTTCTTCGGCTGGCTCTTCTTCGGCGGCGACTGGACACCTGATGAACGGAAGCGGCTCTACGCGATCGGCATCTTCTTTCTGGCGGCCGCGCTCTTCTGGTCGGTGTTCGAGCAGGCGGGATCGACGCTCAATCTCTTCGCCGACCGCGACACACGCACGGAGCTGCTCGGCTGGGACTTCCCGAGCAGCTGGTTCCAGTCCCTCAATTCGCTCTACATCATTGCGCTCGCGCCCGTGTTCGCCTGGCTTTGGGTGAAGCTCGGGTCCAGGGAGCCGTCCACGGCCGCGAAGTTCGCCGTCGGCCTGATTTTCGTCGGAGCCGGTTTCGCGATCCTGGTAGTGGCTTCGCGGTTGGCCGCGCAGGGTGTGCAGGTCAGCCCGATGTGGCTGGTGATGACGTACCTGCTGCACACGATCGGTGAGCTGTCGCTGAGCCCTGTGGGATTGAGCGCCATGACCAAACTCGCCCCGGCCCGGATCGCGGGCCTCATGATGGGGGTCTGGTTCCTGGCCGCCTCGGTCGGGAACTTCATTGCCGGACGGCTGTCGGGCTTCTACGAGGCGATGCCGCTGCCGAGCCTCTTCGGTTCCGTCGCCCTGTTCGCCGTCGTCGCCGGCCTGATCATGTTCATGCTGGTGCCGTGGATGAAGCGGCTCATGGGCGAGGTCAATTGACCGGCTGAGCGGACGACCGTATGGTGCTGGAGAAATACAAACAGAAGCGCAACTTCACGTCCACGCCGGAACCATCCGGCGACGTGACGCTGGCGGCCGAACGCGCGAAGAAGAAGGCGTCCGACGGTCTGTTCTTCTGCGTGCAGAAGCACCTTGCGAGCCACCTGCACTACGACTTCCGGCTCGAGTACAAGGGGGTGCTCCTGTCATGGGCGGTGCCGAAGGGACCGTCACTCGATCCGAAGACGAAGCGGCTGGCCATGCACGTCGAGGATCACCCGATCGAGTACGGCACCTTCGAAGGCGTCATCCCCTCCGGCTACGGAGCCGGCATCGTCATGCTCTGGGACCAGGGGACGTGGAAGCCTGAGTCAGACGATGTCGATGCCGCGTTGAAGAAGGGGGATCTCAAGTTCACGCTCGACGGCTACAAGTTGAAGGGGTCCTGGGTGCTCGTCCGCACCGGCGGGCGCTGGGGCGGCAGCAGCGGCCGCAGCTGGCTGCTGATCAAGCACCGCGACGAGTGGTCCGGCGAGCTGGACATCACCGAGTTCGCGCCGCTCAGCGTGAAGAGTGAGGGTGATTTCGAAGATATCCTCGCCCAGGAGAACCCGGACATCTGGGAGTCCCATCGTCCTGCGCAAGGCGGCGAAGCGGGTGCGATGCTCGAGAAGATCATCGAGCGCGCAGTCGCGCTCAAGGCCGAGCGCGAAGCGAAGAACACCAGGCAGCCAGCCGCGAAGAAATCCTCAACCGCCAGGAAGCGGGCGACCGCATCGAAGAGCACGAGCGGCGCGACGAAGAAGACTCGAGCAACGAAGAAGAACCGTACGTAGGGCGCCCCTTCAGGGGCGCCAGATTCAGCATTCGTCATTCATCATTCAGCATTGACACGATGCGCAAGGAAGATTTCATCCTGTTCAGCGGCGCCGCCCCCGGCGCCGAAGCGGAGTTCGGCGCCTGCGCCGAGCGCCATGGCATCGAAGAAGTGAACTTCACCTTCGAAGGGCACACCGAAGCGCGACGGCGCGGTATCCGTGTGCTCAACCACGAGGAGTTGCAGGCGGGGGACGTGAGCCTCGAGTACGTCTCGAAGCTGATGAACCGCCGCTACACCGACAGCCCCACGCTGCGAAAGATCCTGCAGACGCTCTGGTATCAGGTGAACAACGGCCAGGAAGTCTACGTGATCGGCGTGATCCAGGACGACGGCACGGTGCGCGGCGGAACGGGCTGGGGCGCCGAGTTCGCCAAGCTGTGCAACAAGCCGTTGTTCGTCTTCGATCAGGAGAAGGACGCCTGGTTCGAGTGGACCGGCCGCGACTGGAAGAACCGCGCCGGCGACACGCCCCGCATCACGCATCCGCACTTCACCGGCACGGGCACACGGAACATCGGGGAGAACGGGAGGCGGGCGATCGAGGAGCTGTTCACGAAGTCATTCGAATCGTAGGGCGGGGCTTCGTGGGGCGCCTTTCGAGTTACGCCGCTTCTCGTAGGGCGCCCCTTTATGGGGTGCCTTTACCAGGTGCGGGCCTTCGGCCCGGGGTTCCAGAAGGTTCCAGGGGGTTCTCGAAGGTTCCAGCGGGTTCCAGGTTCTGGGTTCAGGGTTCCGGGTCCTTCGGTTCTGCGGCGTCGGGCAGCCGGTGAACCCGGAACCAACTGGAACCCTCTGGAACCCCCGAGAACCCACTGGAACCCCCTGGAACCCCGCGCGAAGCGCGCTACTTCCGCTCTTCCAGTTCCATCCACCGCGCAATCGCGGATTCGATTTCCGGACCGATCTCCTCGAGCCGCGCGAGGACGGTCTTGATGTGCTCGGCTGATTCCTTGTAGAACTCCGCCGACTCCG
>DASWVN010000154.1:0-9125 GCA_036401215.1 Vicinamibacterales bacterium
AAACTGTCGCTGGCTGAGCGAGGATGAGGGATGAGTCCCTGCTCATCCCCCATTCCCCATCCCCCGTCCCGTAACCCTGTTCCCTGTCCCTGATCCCTGATCCCTGTTGCCTGATCCCTGATTCCTGACCCCTACACCGTCTTCGCCAGCCGTTCCTGCAGCTTCTCGCGATACCCGCGGCTCAGGGTGAGCCGAGTGCCGGTCCTCAGGACCACCGCGTACTCGCCGTTCAGCCACGGCTGCATTTCCTGGATCCGCTCCATGTTCACGATCCGCGATCTGTGGATCCGGAAGAACTTCTCGGGATCGAGCCGTCCTTCGATCGCATTCATCGTCTCGCGCAGCAGATGCGAGGTGTTGCCGACGTGCAGCCGGACGTAGTTGCCCGCCGCTTCGATCCAGTCGATCTCGTCGGTCCGCAGAAAGAACAGCCGCCCGCCCGACTTGACGACGAGGCGATCGGTCTTGGGCTGGTCGCGCCGGAGGTCCTTGACCAGGGCGATGAGGCGCCGGCCGAGATCGCCGGTCTCGTCCCGCTGGATGTGGGCTCGCGCGCGCTGCACCGCCTCCTGGAAGCGCTCGCGGTCGAACGGCTTCAAGACGTAGTCGAGCGCCCTTACCTGGAACGCTCTGAGCGCGTGCTGATCGTAGGCGGTGACGAAGATCACGAGCGGCATGCGCTCGGAGCCGACCGCTTCGATCACCTCGAACCCGTTCATGCCGGGCATCTGGACGTCGAGGAACACCAGGTCGGGCGAACCGTCCATGATCGCGCGCACCGCTTCTTCCCCGTCACGAGACTGCCCCACGACCTCGATATCCGGTTCCGCTGTCAGCAGGCTCGTCAGCCGTTCCCGCGCGAGCGGTTCATCGTCCACCACCAATGTTCGAATCTTCTTCATCTCGCCACCCCCTGGCGCCGTCATCCTGCGGCGCGCACAGCCCGGATCCTCCGGGCGCCCTGAACGTTCGACAGCTCCTCGGCGGTGTCGGCGGCGTGGACCGCCGGGCCGACGCGCCACGGAATCGCCACCACGACCGCCACCCCCTGCGACAGCCGGTGGAACTCGAACCGGTAGTCCGCTCCGAACTGGTGCTGCAGCCGCGCCCGGGTCGTCGAGACCCCGATTCCCTTGTGCAGCGCCGTGAGGGCATCCTCCGAGAGGCCGACCCCGTCGTCGCGGACCTCGATCCACAATTTGTCGTGCTCACGATGGGCGGAGATGTCGATGTGCCCTGCGCCCGACTTGCGGGCGACCCCGTGCTTGATCGCGTTCTCGACCAGGGGCTGGAGCAGCAGGGTCGGCACGAGCGCCGGCAGTGTCTCCGGTGAGATGTCGAAGCGGACGACGAGGCGGTCGGCGAACCGCGTGCGCTCGATGTCGAGATACTTGCGGAGAAAGTCGAGTTCCTCTTCGAGCGTGACCTCCTGGTCCCCGAGCCGCTCGAGCGTGAGGCGGAGCAGGTCGCTCAGCCGCATCAGCGTGCGATCCGCGGCGGCCACATCACGGTGCATCAGCGCAGAGATCGCGTTGAGCGTGTTGAAGAGGAAGTGCGGATGGAGCTGCTGCTGGAGCGTCTTCAGCTGCGCTTCGACCAGCCGTGTCTCGAGCTGCGACGCGCGCAGCTTGCGGTCGCGCGATTCGCGGTAGTAGAGCAGGGCATGGCTGAGGCACACGATGGCCCAGTAGGTCATCATCTCCCAGTCGAAGTTCACGAGCGCCGCGCGTTGGGCCTGCGGCCACCACGAATAGACGCCGCCGTCGGAGGTGACCAGCCACCACTGCGCGCCCTGCATGACGCCGATGTGAGCCAGCGTGAACAGCAGGACGGCGGGAACGTGAACGAGCATCGTCTGGAGCAGGTTCTGCCGTTCGAACCGGAATCGTTGCGAGAGCCAGACGATGGCCGGCGTGAACGCCGCCCAGGCGTACCAGTAGGCACAGTTGAGGACGACCAGCCACCGGAAGTAGGTGGCGGTGCGCTCGAGCGACATCGTGAGCTGCCAGGCGAGGGTGGTCGAGACGATGCCGAGCACCGTGGCGACGAGAAGGACGAGGGGCCAGGGCACGCCATAGCGTGGGCGCACGATCGGAAGATCGCACCCGGCGCCGCTCAGATCGAGCTGTTGATCCGCGGGAGGTCTCATACGTTCAGGTGACCCGTGGTGATGCGCTGAAACGGTTAGACGTAAGACGAACGCATTTCGTCGCGCGTAACGTGCGCCCTGACGTTGCATTCATCCCGCCAGCAGTCCCGAGGCGAACCGTCCGTCACGTCAGGAACGGCCTTGTCCATCGAAAGTCGATGCTTGTCACGCGTCAGCCGCAACTCGTCCCTTTCGTGTGGCGTGGTGACGGGGTGGCCGGGATGTCCCGCATCCGGGCACCTTCATCTCGGAAGCGGACAGTCGGAAGGCATCCGTGGCACGACGGACCCGTGGATTCCCTTCGGCCTTTCACACCGGGATCGAACGTGCAATCATTGATTTCGTGAGCACCCCGACAACCCGGACGCAACGCAATTGGCAGACAGGCGAGGTGTTTACCGTCACCGACGCCAGCGAACTCTACGAGGTCGAACGGTGGGGGAAGGGGTATTTCTCCATCTCCCAGGACGGTCACGTCCTGGTGCATCCCACCAAGGATCCCGGCCAGAGCATCGACCTCAAGCAGCTGACGGACCACCTGCAGCTGCGAGGCATCGGGCTGCCGGTACTGATCCGCTTTCGCGACATCCTGCGACACCGGGTCGGCGACATCTACAACTCGTTCGCGTCGGCGATCGCCCAGCACGGTTACGAAGGCCGCTACTTCTGCGTCTACCCGATCAAAGTCAACCAGCAGCGGCAGGTCGTCGAGGAGGTGCTCGATTTCGGGCGGGAGTACGGGTTCGGGCTCGAGGCCGGTTCCAAGCCGGAATTGCTGGCGGTGGCGGCGCTCGCCTACAACGACACGCCGATCATCTGCAACGGCTTCAAGGACGCCGAGTTCATCGAGATGGCCATGCTCGCCCAGAAGATCGGGCGCACGGTCATCCCCGTCGTCGAGAAGTACACGGAACTCGGCCTGATCCTCAAGTACGCCGAGCGGGTCGGCGTCCGGCCGATGATCGGGATGCGCGTGAAGCTGGCGACCCGCGGCGGTGGACGCTGGCAGGGATCGGGCGGCTATCGCTCCAAGTTTGGCCTGACGGTGGCCGAAGTGCTCCGCGGCCTCGAGGAACTGCGGTCACGCGGGATGGAGGACTGCTTCAAGCTCCTGCACTTCCACCTCGGAAGCCAGATCCCGAACATCCGGATCGTGAAGGGGGCGCTCAACGAGGCGGCCCGGATCTACACCGAGCTGGTGAAGCTTGGCGCCGGCCTCGAGTACCTCGACGTCGGCGGCGGTCTCGGCATCGACTACGACGGCTCCCAGACGAATTTCGAGTCGAGCGTCAACTACACCCTCCAGGAATACGCCAACGACGTCGTCTATCACATCCAGACGGTGTGCAACGACGAGGGGGTGAAGCATCCGACGATCGTCTCCGAGAGCGGCCGCGCCATCGTCGCGTATCACAGCGTGCTCATCTTCAACGTGCTCGGCGTCTCGAGCTTCGGTGAGGAGAAGATCCCCGACACGATCAACCCCGAAGAGGTCGAGCAGCCGGTGATCGACCTGCTGGAGACCTACCAGGGGCTCACACCGCGCAACGCGCTCGAGAGCTACCACGACGCGCAGCAGGCGCTCGACATGGCGCTCAGCCTGTTCAGCGGGGGCTACCTGCCGCTCGACCAGCGCTGCCAGGCCGAGAACCTGTACTGGGCCATCCTGGTGAAGCTGCGAAAGATCGCCGCCGCGATGGACGAAGTTCCCGAAGACCTCCAGGGCATCGATGATGCGCTGGCGGATACGTACTTCTGCAACTTCTCGCTGTTCCAGTCGGCGCCCGACAGCTGGGCGATCAAGCAGCTGTTCCCGGTGATGCCGATCCATCGCCTGAACACGCCGCCGACGCATCGCGGAGTGCTCGGCGACATCACCTGCGATTCCGACGGCAAGATCGACCAGTTCATCGACCGCCGCGACGTGAAGCGGACGCTGCCGCTGCACACGGTGAACGGCGACCCCTACTATCTCGGTGTGTTCCTCGTCGGCGCGTACCAGGAGATCCTCGGCGACCTGCACAACCTGTTCGGCGACACGCACGCCGTCCACGTCAGCCTCGACGATCGGGGCAAGGTCGTCCTCGATCACGTGATCAAGGGTGACACGGTCAAGGAAGTGCTCGACTACGTGGAGTTCGACCCGGAGATGCTGGTGCGCAAGCTGCGCCACGACGTCGAGCTCGCCGTCCGCGAGGGGAAGATCACGTACGAGGAATCAGGCCGCCTCCTGGAGTTCTACGAGGACGGCCTGAACGGCTATACGTACCTCGAAGAGCCGCGTGAACGGTGAGCGGCTCTTCGCTGAAAATGGAAAATGGTAGATGGCAAATGGTAGAGAGCCCTATTGAGGCACCGTCGCTTCAGTAGCAACTCTTTTCCATCTACCATCTACCATCCGCGATGCTCACTTCTTCATCGCGGCGTCGCGCGGATGGTAGATGGAAAATTATGGAAAATGGCAAATGGTAAAGAGCCCTATTGAGGCACCGTCGCTTCAGTAGCAACTCTTTTCCATCTACCATTTACCATCCGCGACGCTACCGCTTCATCATCGCGTCGCGGATCGCCTTGAACTCGTTGCCCGGCTTCCATTCCGGGAGTGTCTCGGCATTCGCGACGTTGTAGCCCACCAGCAGCATCAGTTCCGCGTCTTCGGCGGCGCCGCTGAGATCCCAGTCAGGCTTAATCTCGTCGGACGGCTTGTGGTAGTCGTTTGCCGTGTACTCCTCACGCTTCGTCTTGGCGAAGTTCTCGTCCTTGCCGATGTAGCTCACGCCGGAGTCGGTGTAGAGCGCGGGGACGCCCACCTTCGCGAAGTTGAAGTGATCGGACCGGTAGTAGAACCCCTTCTCTGACTCGGGATCGGGTACGAGCGTCCGGTTCTGCGTCGCCGCGGCCTCGCGCAGGTAGTCGTCGAGATCCGACGCGCCCATGCCGATGACGGTGATGTCGGACGTGCGGCCCCACTGGTTCACGCCGTCGATGTTGATGTTGGCGGCGGTCTTCTCGAGCGGATAGAGCGGGTGGGTGGCGTAGTACTCCGATCCGAGCAGGCCCTGTTCTTCCGCGGTGACGAACAGGAACAGGATCGAGCGCTTCGGCTGCGGCTGGATCTGCTTGAAGCCTCGAGCGATCTCGAGCAGCGAGGAGATCCCGGAGGCGTTGTCGAGCGCGCCGTTGTTGATCCTGTCGCCTTCGCCGTTCGCGTTCACGCCGAGGTGGTCCCAGTGCGACGAGTAGATGACGTACTCGTCCTTCAACTGCGGGTCGCTCCCTTCCAGCTTCGCGACGACGTTTTGCGAGTCGATCGTCCGCATCGTGTTGCGGATCGTCATCGAGGCCGTGAGCCCGAGCGGCACCGGCTTGAAGTCGCGGCTGAGCGCCTGCTTCTTCAGCGCGTCGAAGTCCTGCCCGGCCATCGTGAAGATCTCCTTCGTGGCCTCGAGCGAGAACCAGCCTTCGAGACTGGCGCGATCCATGTTCTTGTTTTCCGCGACCAGCCCGAAGCGCTCGCCGAGGAAGCCCTGGACGACAGGCCACGGGTAGCCGGCGGGCGCGGTCTCGTGCACGATGAACACCCCGGCGGCGCCGAGTTCCGCGGCCTTCTCGTACTTGTAGGTCCACCGGCCGTAGTAGGTCATCGCCTGGCCGTTGAACACGTTCGGATCGAGCTTCGAGGGGTCCGACGCGTCGGTCACCTGCGGGTCGTTCACCAGGACGACCAGCGTCTTTCCCTTCAGGTCCATGCCCTTGAAGTCGTCCCAGTTGTACTCCGGGGCCGTCACGCCGTAGCCGACGAAGACGAGATCGGAGTTCTCGATCGACGCGGTGTCGGTCACGCGCTGCGTGAAGGCGACGATCTCGTCGGAGTACTTGAACGTCCGTTTCTGTGAGCCTTTGGTCACCGTGAAGGGACGTGCCTCCGCGCCCGTGATGCCGACGAGCGGCACCTTCTGCACGAACGTGCCGTCAGGGTTGCCGGGCTGCAGGCCGATCGCCTTCGACTGCTCGATCAGGTAGTTGACGGTCAGCTCTTCCCCCTTCGAGCCGGGAAAACGTCCCTCGAACTCGTCGGAGGCGAGGACCTTGATGTGCTCCATGATGGCGGCCGGCTGGATGTCCGGCACCTGCACGGCGGCTGAACGATCCGTCTGCGCCGGCTGTTCGGAGCCGCCGCACGCCGCGACGAGGGCGGAGGCGGTCAGCGCAAGAAACGTGCGTTTCATTCGATTCACCTCTGAAGAAGGGCAACCCTGAAGGGGCGGCGCTACGAAGCTGTCGGCTGGATCGTCGTCCGTTCGCCGAGTTCGCGATCGAGGTCCAGAAGCGAGGCGGGATCGTTGCCGATCAGCTTGAACTTCGCCACGATCTCGCGCGCGGTCTTCTCCTCTTCGACCTGCTCGGTCAGGAACCACTGGAGTTCCGCGACCGCGGAGAAGGCCTTCTCGTTGAAGGCGATCTCGTAGAGCGCGTCGATCTGCCGGCTCACTTCCTGTTCCTGTTCGAGCGCCCGCTCGAACACCGACGCCACGCTGTCGAAGTCGGATTTGGGCTGCTCGATCGCCAGCAGTTCGACGCTGCGATCGCGGGCGAGGACGAAGTCGAACAGCTTCATGGCGTGCATGTGCTCTTCCTGACTCTGGAGTCTCAGCCAGCGGGCGGCGCCGGTGAACTTCTGGCACTCGCAGTAAGCGGACATCGCCAGATATGAGTAAGAAGCACTGAGCTCGGAGTTGATCTGGCGATTGATGGCTTCGTGGACGCGTGGATTCATGACGCCATTCTATCCGCCTATCCGGGCTATGCTACGGACCACGATGCACCCATTTCGTACCCTTGTTGTCGCCGCCGCCGCATTCGCCCTTTATTCGGCCGGACCTCTCGGATCCGGCGTAGACGAGACCTGGCCCCAATGGCGCGGTCCCGGCGGGCGTGGTGTCGCGCTCGGCACGTATCGCGACGAGTGGTCGCCCGAAAAGAACATCGCCTGGAAGATCCCGGTCGAAGGGGTTGGTCATTCGTCGCCGGTCATCTGGGGGCGGCACCTGTTTCTGACCACCTCGATCAAGGGTGAGCACGTTCCGGGGCACACGGCGCCGGACCACCTCGATTTCAATCACCAGCCGGGGTACCTGCACCCCGACAGCGAGGCGGTGGATTACAAGCACACGCTCAAGGTGCTGGCATTCGACTCCGGCACGGGAAAGCTGCTGTGGGAGCGAACCGCGTACGACGGCCTGATGTACGACAACCGCCACCGGAGCAATACCTACGCGTCCTCCACGATCGCCACCGACGGCAAGCTGCTGTACGCGTTCTTCGAGGCGGCCGGTGTCTACGCCTACGACTTCGAGGGCACGCTCGTCTGGAAGGCCTCCATCGGCAACATCGCGAAAGCCGGCATGGGCCCGGGGACGTCGCCGATCATCTGGGAGGACCTCCTGATCCTTCAGGCCGACCAGGAAATGGGGGCGGGATCCGCCATCGTGGCGCTCGATCGCTTCAGCGGCAAGGAGGTGTGGCGGACTGAACGGACGACCAGACGGAGCTGGGCGACGCCGCTCGTCGTCGACGTAGGCGGCCGGCAGGAGCTGATTGCCTCGGGAGCGGAGATGGTGGCCGCCTACGATCCGCGGACCGGCAAGGAGCTGTGGCGCGGGCCCGGCGTCCAGAGCCACCCGATCCCGAGCGCCGTTGCCGGACACGGCCTCGTCTTTGTGACCGCCGGGAGCGCAGCCAAGCGGGCTTTCGCAATCCGGCCGGGCGGCACCGGCGACATCACGGAAACCGACCGCATCGTCTGGCGCTATCAGAAGGGAACGGCGTACGTCGCGTCACCGGTGCTGCACGGCGACTACCTGTACCTGATGTCCGATGGCGGCATCATCACATGCCTCGACGCGAAGACCGGCACGGTCGTCTACGAAGGCGGACGTCCGCCTCTGCCCGGCAGCTATCGCTCGTCGCTCGTAGCCTTCGGCGACAAGATCCTGCAGACGAGCGCGGACGGCGATACCTTCGTGATCAAGGCCGGCCCGCACCACGAGGTGCTGAAGCAGAACTCGGTCGGCGAGCCCGTGTGGGCCTCACTCGCGTTTGCGAACGACACGATCTACATCAGGGGGAGGAACCACCTGTTTGCGGTGAGGTGATCTCGCACTCCTGATACGCCGGCGCCCGTGTCCTTCTGTGTCTCTGTGCTTCTTCCGTGCTTCTTCCGTGTTCCTTCTGTGTTTCTTCTGTGGCCCGGCTTGCCCAGTGTTTCTTCAGTGTTTCTTCTGTGGCCTCAGATGAGACAGATGAATTCCCCCAGCACCATCGCGGTTGCGCCCCACACCTGGTGCCCCCTGAGGTCGAAGTAGGGGTACTCAACGGCAATCCCTTCCCGGGTCCGCGTGCCACGCCGGATCTTCGACGCATCGCGCAGGTCCTCCAGCGAAACGTCCAGGATCTCCGCCACCTCCCCCGTCGATGGTACGAACGACGGCCGTTCGTGGGTCACGCCAACGACCGGATGGAGCGTGAATCCACTGACGAGCACCCACACCGGCGTGAGTTCGCCGAGCACCTGCACGGTCGCAGGATCGACGCCGATCTCTTCCTGCGCTTCGCGCAACGCCGTCTCTGCCAGCGTTTCGCCGGGATCCGAGGCGCCTCCCGGCAGGCTGATCTGTCCGGCATGGCGCGTCAGACCGCTTGCGCGGACGGTGAGCGGAATCGACGGTCCACGCTCGCCTGGGTAGACGAGCAGGAGCGCGGCGGCCTGTCTCGCGTCGTCGGGATAGTGCCCGGGGCGCCAGCCGGAGCGCGGCGCGACGGGGGCGAACCGCATCTGGGCCTCGATCCCGGGTAAGGTTTCGGCCAGTTTGACCCGGAGGGTGCGTTCGAGGTCCTTCAGCGGCATGCTTCGATCTTCGCATTTGCCCGGCGTAGTGCGAAGCGCGGTCCGGGGTCCGGGGTGCGGGGTGCGGGG
>DASWVN010000155.1:0-2247 GCA_036401215.1 Vicinamibacterales bacterium
GGCCGCCGGACCGATACGAACATCGCCGCCGAGCACAACAGTCCCGGTCCGCTCGTTGATTACGACGCGGGCGACCTGGTCGATCGTGACCTGCAGCGGCTCGAGCCGTGCGATCAGCGACGGGACCGAATTGCGAGCGTACGGCGGAACCGTCACGACCACCGTTCCCGCATCCGCCACCACGGCGTCGTCCGAGCCCAGCTCGCGGTTGATGGCGTCGGCGACGCGTTTGGCCGAGATGAAATCCGGCTCGCGCAGCGCGAAGGCGATCCGCTCGAGCGGTGGCAGCGCCGTCTGACGCGCGACCTGGACGAGACCGCCGTTCGGCACACGGCCGACGGTGAGATGGTTGACCGAGACCGATGCGCTCGCGCCGCTCGCCCCGAATCCGCCGATCGACAGCGGACCCTGCGCCAGCGCCACGATCGAGCCATCGGGCATTCGCAGCGGGGTCGGGAGCAGCGTGCCTCCCTGAAGGCTCCGCGCGTCGCCAATGGACGATGCGGTCACGTCGATCCGGGCGCCGACCTGGGCGTAGGGATTCAGCTCCGCGGTCACCATCACGGCGGCAATGTTCTCGACCTTGATCTTTTCCGGGTCGATCGCGACGCCGAAACGCTCGAGCATGTTCGCCAGCGACTGCGTCGAGAACACCGTCTGACGACGATCACCCGTCTTGTTCAGGCCGACGACGAGGCCGTACCCGACCAGCGGTTCCACCGGAACGCCGCGGAGGACGGCAATGTCCTTCAGCCGCGACGATGCGCCCTCCGCCGGAGCGCCCGCCGGAGGGGTCAGACTCCAGTCTGACCCCTGTACTCCCTGGAGGACGGTGAAGGCCAGCGTGAACGTGAGCAGTTTCAGCATGATCAGAAGATCTTGTTGAGGATGCGGACCAGCCAGCCGGGCGTCAGGTTGTCCTTGATCAGGCCGCGCCCGAAGTAGCGGATGCGCATCTGCCCGACGGCCGTGGACGGCACGACGTTCCCCGGGCCGACGTCCGCCGTGCGAACGACGCCGGTGAGGACGATCATCTGGCGATCGCCGTTGATGTCGATCTCGCGCACGCCCTCGAGAACGAGGTCGCCGTTCGGCAGCACCTCCGAGACACGCGCCGTGATCACGGCCGACAGCGCGCCGCTCCTGGTCGTCGCGCCGCTCCCCTTGAAGCCGGTGCTCGCCGAGAAACGCGCAAGCGCGGTGGGATCGAACCAGTCGGCGAACTTGGGATCGATGCCGAAGATCCGGCCGACCGACGCATCGGCGGAACTGTCCTTGTCGAGCGAGGAGTCGGCGGCGCCCGCCGCGACGATGTTCTCGATCACGTGGACGGTCACGAGGTCGTTCACCGAGCGCGCCCGGTGGTCCGCAAAAAGGCTCGTCATCCACCCGTTCGGCTGGGACGGCGTGCCGCGGGATGTCGCGAGGTACCGCTCGAACACCTGGTCGTAGTTGTCCGGCTTGACCTTCTCGACCTTCTGTTCCTTCCCGTCTTTGGCGGCATTGTCCTGCGCGCCGGCCACGCCGGCCGGCAGCGCCGCGAGGGCGAGCCCCAGGATCCACACGCGCAACGGTTTCATCGCACGATCTCCACGCTGGCCGGCGCGACGATGCGCGCGCGGCGAATGTCACGGCTGCCGGGCGTCGTGATCCGGATCACATCCCCCACCGATCCACTGCTGACGGCGCGGACCATTCCCCGCACCTCCATCGCTCCGCTGCGGACCGTGAGCGCCACTTCTTCACCGGCACGGACCGCGATCGGTTCCATCAGCACGATGCTGGTGAGCACTTCTCCCGGCGCGATGGCGCGCCGCGTCTGCGACGCGAGCACCTGGTCGAGCGACGGCAGCGGCTGAAGGAGCTGGCCGTCCAGCGAACCGTCGACCCACTCCACGTCCTCTGCCGTCACCTGCTCTCCTCGCGGGATCGCGCGCGTGGCGACGGCGCGACCGGCAATCACGCGGACGCGGGCCACCACCTGGTAGACGCGTCCGGTCGCAGGCTTCACGAGGAAGCGGATCGATCCGCCAAGCCGCGCACCGGTTGCCGGCTGCGCCGAGACGATCTTCCCTGTCACCATCGAGCCGCCGGCAAGCTCCACTGCGATCGACCGGACGTCGCCGATGCGCTCGACGACGGCCGTCTTGATGGCGGACCGAAGACTGTCCACGGCCGACTGATCGGGTGGAACGGTCACGAAACCGATCGCCAGCGTGAGGATGGTGAGAGCAGTCATCACTGGAC
>DASWVN010000156.1:0-14619 GCA_036401215.1 Vicinamibacterales bacterium
ACACGCAGCGGAGATGGAGAACGACGACAGAAGCGCTCGAAGCATGGCGCAACGCTGTAGAAGAGCGCGGGGTTTACGTCTTCAAGAACACCTTCAAACAGAAGGACGTCTCCGGCTTCTGCCTGTACGACCCCGAGTTCCCGCTCATCTACGTGAACAACAGCACGGCCATGACGCGCCAGATCTTCACGATTCTCCACGAGCTTGGGCACGTGCTCGTTGGAACGGGTGGCGTGACAAAGCGCGACGACAGCTACATCACGTCGTTGGGCGGCGTCGATCGGCGGATAGAGGTGTTCTGTAATCGGTTCGCGGCAGAATGCCTGCTTCCAGCGGCGGAGGTAAGAAACGCGTTCGGCCGCTCTGAAATTACGGACGAGGCGATCGCGCGAATCGCGAACACCTACAAGGTGAGTCGGCATGTTGTGCTCACGCGGCTCGTCGAACTGAACGCGATATCGCAGGCGGTCTACAACAGGAAAAGCGCGGAATGGAATGCCGAGTACGAAGCGCAGCGTGGGGACCAGGACGGCGGCAACTACTACCTGACCCAGGCCTCGTACCTCGGAGAACGTTACCTACGACTTGCCTTTGGGAAGTACTACGAAGGGGCCATTTCCATTGAACAGCTGGCGGATTACCTGAATGTCAAAGTGAGCAGCGTCGCCGGCCTTGAGCAAGCTGCTCTGCAGGTGCCGTAACCCAGCCGCTTGATGAATCCGCCGTACCTCTTCGACTCAAGCTCGATCCGCGTCCTCAGCAACTACTATGCGGAGCGCTTTCCATCCTTTTGGCAGCGCTTTGACGAGGCGGTAGCGGACGGTCGAGTGCTTTCCGTTCGCGAGGTGTACAACGAGCTCGGATTCCAGCTGTCAGGCAAGTGGATCTGGTCCTGGATCGAATCGCACAAGCAGATGTTCCTTCCACCGACGAGCGCGGAGGCCGAGTTCGTTGGGGAGATCTTCGCGGTCGAGCATTTTCGAGCTCTCGTCGGCGAACTCCAGCGACTCAAGGGTCGGCCCGTTGCCGATCCGTTCGTGATCGCCAGTGCCCGCCTGCGGGGCGGTTGTGTTGTGACCGAGGAAGCGAACAAGCCGAACGCCGCCAAGATCCCGAATGTGTGTGAGCATTTCGGTATCCATTGGACGAACGTCGAAGGATTCCTGAATCAGGTAGGCTGGACGTTCTGATGGCCTCGACGTCACAGTCTGTCCGATTCCGAGCACGCCTGTATAGCACCCCGGATGGCTATGCGGCAACCCGGCGTATCGCGCCATGGTAACTGTTACCGAGCGAGAGGCCGTCGCGCCAGAAATCGGGTTACCCATGAAAGGACGAATTCATGGGAGCGACGGTGGGACCACAGGCGAAGCGAGAGTACCTGGCGCGGATGCGCGAGCGGTATGACGGGGCGAAGGGGAAACGGGCTGAAGGCAAGCGGTGTCACCGATAAGCGACCTGTGCTCCCGAAGACGATCGCCTTGCGCGAGACGAGGCCTATTTCAACCTGGGCCTCATATGCAGAGCGGAGCGGCGATATCGAGAGGCGCTCGCCAATTTCGATCGCGCGATCGCGTTGGATCCCAAGCTGAGCCCGGCTGATACACAGCTCAAACGAGGACCGCAACAACGAACGACGCCTCACCTAATCACGGCTAGCCTCCCTGTGACCTAGAATGTGCGCATGGCTGTTCACTACACCAAGGCCGAAGTGGCAGACATCATCGAGGCGTTTCTGGACGGCACGCGCGGGAGATGGGATTGGGACGATTTCACATCCCTTCGCAGAGCAGACCCGGAACCTGAAGGCTTCGCTGAGGTGCGACGGATGGTGGAGCGGCTGAGGGCTGACGCGTCGGGTGAGCCGGCGGACACGTGAACACGCATGTGAACACGTGGACGCAAATCAGCCAAACGTGGCAACCCTGCCACAGGAGGCAAAGTCGCATTTCGGTCGGGAATTCCTGAAAAGTGGCAGGCCGCGTGCGAATCCGGCCGGAGGCTCGGTATGTCTGCAAAACCTCGCTCCCCGATTCAAATCCTGGCGGGCCTTCATTTCTCATACGGCGTCGCCTCTCGGCCGCGCCAGGTTCGCTCGCCGCGTTCTGACGCTGCGCGGCTCGCTCACTGACGATCTCTTCCGCCGTTAACCACTGACTGGCGCTTGTCCACCGAAGCGCGAAGGTGGACTGCTGAACGCGCGCCCGCGCGTGCCTACTCCTCTGAAATCGCGCTGAGGATGCGTGGATCCCGGCCTCGGTAGCGAATGCATCCCAGTTCCTGCACCTGGAGAACCGTCAGCATTCGTTCGCGTTCATCCGCAGTGACGGGCTGTCGTTTCACCCAGCAGCCCGCGTCGTCATAGTCGAACAGATCCGGCGCGTAATGCCACGGCACGCCACACAGCGAGCAGCAATCGGCTTCAACCCAGAAATCGCCCGCCACGTTCTTGTCGGCCTGCGCGTTCGCCTCGGGCGTTCTCGGGGTGATGTCGAATTCGCCTGGCGGCGGGGGCAAATTCACGCTCGCGACCCCGCCGACCCGTCCGACCGCAGCGACGATGCGCCGAAACCATCTCGTGAGTACGGAGCCGCGATGATCCATGGGCCAAACGAGACGACAACGGTGTCTTGACGACGCGCCTAGACCTCGCGGGATCGCCTTAGCGCCACGAGCGACACGAGGTGGAACGCGATGATGAGGGAGAAAGCGAACCGCACGACCCACCATTCCATCGACAGATCAGGCTCAATCGCGTGGAAGATGTCCTGGAGGGCCAGCAGGGACGCGACGATAGCAGCCAACGAGATCGCTCCCAGCCAGATGGCCAGATGGCGAAAGGCTTGTGGCGTCATAAGTCATTTCCTGATTCGAGAAAGAGGGGGCGGATTCTGACCATCCGTCCGACCCTGACGATAGGCACGCCACCAGAAGTAGCCGAAGCCGATCGTGAACAGCCAGCTGAAAGGGTTGCGAACGGTGACATCGGCGGCGTCGAGCATGTACAGCATCAGGATGCTCACGCCGGCGAATGCCGGGATGCCGAGGATCCAGACCACTGACGACTCGCGCCGGGTGAGGTCGGGCATGCGCAGATTCTAGTCCAGTCCACGTCATCACCGCTCCTTCGGCATCTCCACCCAGTACCACCCGCGCAGCTCGCCTTCCTTGAACCCGGTCGCCCGGTCGGACGGATATCGGTCTGCGAGTGTGGCGCGGACTGCGGGGCTGAGCTTTTCGACGGGGCCGTGACACGAGGCGCACATCGGGCGCTGCGCGATCGGACGAAGCACGCCGACCTTCGTCCCGAGATCCACGGCGAACCCGTCGAGGTCCCGCGCCAGGCCGCCGGTATGGGTGCGCACCACGGAGGCCGCCCACGCAGGGGGAACGTTGGCGGGATTGCGCAGGCGGTGGCTGGTGCGTCCGGCGGCGATGCCTTCCTGGCGTCCGAGCCGCTGCAGCACGCCGGCCACGTCGATGTGGCAGGAACGCATGGCGAACTCGGGACCGCCGCGATCGAGGCCGGCGGTCAGCTCGCGGATCAGGGCGTCGTGCATTTCGACGACGATCAGGTCGGCGCGGGCGATCGCCGGTTTCAACTCCGCCGGCGTTTCGGCAATGCGCCAGGTCGCGCGTTGACCTCCAGGGGCCGCTCCGGCCGAAACCACGGCGAGCAGCGCCGCGAGGCAGAAACCACGGGTCCGATCGAGTCGAGACATGGCGGGTTCCTCTCGAGCGTCCATCGTGAAGCTCAACTCCGTGCAAGCAGGTTCCGGGCCCGCCTCGTGGGCGTCGTGGAGTCTACGGCCTCAGCGCATCGTGGAACGTTTCAGCGTGGCGTGGCAGAGTGATGGGAAGGATTTCGCAGCCGCTCGGGGATTTCCGCGGTGCGCGGGGTCCGCAGTCCGCGGTGTGCGGTCCGCGGTCCGGAAGTGCGGGGTCCGGAGTCCGCGGTGCCTGCGCTGAGCGAGTGCCGAAGGCGCGAGTCGAAGGGCGCGGTCCGCGGTGCGGCCCGGGTGTGTCACAGTGGGCACCGGTGGAGGATCCGTCGATGCAGCGATCCACCAGGTATTCGTGGGCAGGCGGACTGCTGTCGGCAGGGGCGCCGCTCGGACTGCTGCTGCTGCGGCTGGCGCGCCGGCGGCCGCGTCCGGCGATCCACGCGATTCGAGACGTCGTCGGCGAGCTGAAACGGGACCGCCTCGGCTATCTCTACGTGGGCGCCTCGACGGCGGTCGTATTTTCCCTGTTCGGATTCATCCTCGGCCGGCAGGCGGACCAGTTGCTGAGACTCTCGCGCACGGATCCGCTGACCGGACTGTCCAATGCCCGTGAGCTGTTCGAGCGCCTCGACGTTGAGCTGATTCGATGCCGGCGCCGGGCCGAGCCGTTGACGATGCTGGTGATCGATCTCGATGGCCTCAAGCGCATCAATGATGAGCACGGCCACAGAGCCGGCGATCAAGCCCTTCGCCGTGTCGCCGATGCGATTCGATCCGTGCTGCGCCGAACGGACTGTGGTGCCCGGTGGGGTGGTGACGAGTTTGCGGTCCTTGCCCCGGGGATCTCGGGAGCCGCAGGTGTCGCCCTCGCGGAACGGATCCGGGCCTCGATCCAGCAGGGAACAGGCCTACCGCTCAGCGCATCGATTGGTGTCGCCTCGTTCGATCCGGGAGGCGACCCGCGCCCGATCGATGCCGATGCGCTGATGCACGCCGCGGATGCGGCGATGTACGAGGCGAAGCGGCGCGGCCGCAACACCGTCGTCGTCGCTGCCCGCGTGCACGAGGCCGCAGGGCATACATAGCCCAGGAAAATTCTGCGCCCTAGAAGCGATCCCCTCTGAACGGCTCCGGATCGAACCGCGGCGTCTCGCCGGTCATCAGCTGCGCCAGAAGGACGCCGGTGCCGGGCGCCGTTTTCAGTCCTGCCATCTGGTGGCCGGTGGCGAGCCAGACGTCGCCGCGCCCTTTCGCACGGCCGATGACCGGCATGCCGTCGGGCGTGCAGGGACGCAGGCCGCGCCAGATCTCCTGCGGTCTGGGTTCCTCGCCGATGTTCAACATCCCCCTGGCGCCCCGGACGATGACGTCGACGCGGCGGGCGTTGATCGAGAAATCGTTGCGCACGAGTTCGAGCGTGCCGGCGATCCGCAGCGAGTCGTGGTGCGGATTGACGGCGATCTTGCGCTCGATCAGATAGATCGACCGCTTCGGCTGCGGTTGCGCGGGGGGCAGCACGACCGAGTAGCCCTTCGCGCCGATCACCGGCAGCCGGAGACCGAGCATCTTGCCGAGCGCCTCCGACCAGGGTCCGGTCGCGATGACGATCTGCTCCGCGGTGATGTCGCCGCGCGTGGTCGTCAGCCGGCGCGGACCGGTGCCGCTCGAGATCCGGTACACCTCGGTATCTTCGAGAAACCGGACGCCGAGCGCGCGCGCCTCCGCCTCGAGCGCCTTCACGGCCCGATACGGCTCGCAGTGCGCATCATCAGGATAGAAGTAGCCGCCCACCTGCGGGCCGATGATGGCGGGTTCCTTCTCGCGCACCTCATCGGCCGTCCATCGCTCGGCGCGGACGCCGGATTCGGCGACGAGATCGACCCCTTTCCTGGCCGCTTCGAGCGACTCGGGATTCTCGTACACGGCCAGAAGGCCGTGCCGCTCGAAGCCGAACGGCTCAGGGGACCGCTTCGCCACCTCCTCCCAGAGATCGACGCTCACGCGGCACAGTTCGACGAGCGCCGCCGCGCCGCGCTCGAACTTCTCCTTGCGCGAGGCGAGCAGGAACTCGAGCAACCAGCGGACGAAGGCAGGATCGGGACGCGGCTGGATGTAGAGCGGACTCTCGGGGTCGAGCATCCACTTGAACGACTTGAGCAGCATCGAGGGATTGGCCAGCGGGACCGCCTGCGACGGCGTGAGCCATCCGGCGTTGCCGTACGAGCACCCGTACCCAACCTGATCCCGCTCGAGGACCGTGACCTGCGCCCCCCGGCGCGCCAGTTCCACGGCACTGGCCACGCCAATCACTCCGCCGCCGATTATCGCGATGTCATGTTTCACAATCTTCTATCGTAACGAAATGCAGCCGTTCAGCTCGGATGATCTTTCAGACCGGGTGTACAGTCGAAAGAGGGGAGGACTGGTCCCATGGCTGTTGACGAAAGACCGGAGCCACCGGTGGACCCGATTGCAGTTCTCGAATCCCAGTTGGTACGCGACTATCTCGCCGCTGCCGGTTACGACATTCGGGAGCTGCTCGGTCGCACCGATGACGAAGCGCGCCGCATTCTGGCGGCCGCGACGCGGTATGCGGGCGGCAAGCTGACGGAGGTTGAAGCGAGGGCCCACTACCTGCACAAGCTCCACGGCGAGGAGTGAGCTGGATCCCAAGGCGAGAGCAGCTAGTGGAGCCTACACGCGAGAGGTAAAGCGGGTGCGCGGGGCCCCGCCGCGAACACCCCACCCCGTGCTCGGCGCCAAAAGCATTGTCGACGGGAGAGGCGCCTGCGGCGCGGGGCGGGGCGCCCCGTTCGCGGCCCCCACGAAAGCGCTTTACCTCTCGCGAGAACGGTCCACTAGTCGTCCGGGCGGCCCCGGATCGCCGCGGCGATGAGCGGCGCGATGGTGGCGATCTCGATCGGAACGTCACCTGGGTCGGTAACCGGAACCGTATCGGTGGCGATCAGCCGCGCGATCGGCAAACGCGACAACGTCTGCCGCGCCTCGCCGACGAGGAGCGCGTGCGTGACGACGACCGTTGCGGGTTCCGCCGCGCCGGCCTCACGAAGCACGTTGATGGCGGCTTCGATCGTCGCCCCGGTGCTCAGCATGTCGTCCACGATCACGGGTTTCCTCCCGCGGACCTCGCCGAACACACGCTGTGCCTCCACTTCGTGACCGCTCAGCCGCATCTTCTGGACGTACGCGGCAGGGAGGTCGAGCAGGCGCGCGAACTCACGTACGCGCTTCACCCCGCCGTAATCCGGGGAAACGACCACCGCGTCGTCGCTGACCATGGACCGGGTTGCCGTCGCCAGCAGCTGCACCGCCGCCAGGTGTTCCACCGGCGGCGTCAGGAATCCTTCGAGCGCCGGCGAATGCGCGTCGACGATCACCAGACGATCGAAGCCGCCCCTCGAGATCAGGTCGGCGGCGACGCGAGCGCCGAGCGACTGGCGGCCGCTCCGGCGATCCTGCCGCGCGTAGCCGAAGTACGGGATCACCCCGGTCATGCGCTGCGCACCCGCGCGTCTGCAGGCGTCCGCTAACAGCAGCAACTCCAGCAGGTGCTGGTCCACCGGGGGACTCGTCGACTGGATCAGGCAGATGTGACGATCGCGGACCTCCTCGCGCAGTTCGACCTGCGTTTCACCATCGGGGAATCGCCTGGCGTCGTAACCGGCGAGCGGCAGTTGCAGCAGTTCCGCCACACGCGCACCGAGCTGCGTGTTCGCGGGGCCGGCCAGGATCATCATCGCGTCGTGCTCCTCGGGCCGTCGGAATGCATGCATCCGGGCGGCCCATGTCAGCTGTCCACCAATGGTAGACCGGAGAGAACCTGTCTACGGCCGGATCGTCGTCGCGATCCACCCGACGATGCCGCCGGCGACGACAAGCCAGGCGGAGTTGATGCGGTACCGGAGCAGCGCTGCGCCGCTGGCGAGTGCGAGCAAGGCAGTCAGTGGATCGACGAGGGCCGCTCGTCCGAGCTGCCATGACACCACCGCCATCAGGGCGAGCGATGCCGCGTTGACGCCGTCGAGCGCGGCCCCCGCAACGGGGGAGCGCCGGAGCTTCGGCACGATCGGACCGCTGATTGCGACGAAGACGAACGCCGGAAAGAAGATGCCGGCCGTCGCGATCACTGCGCCGGGAGTCCCGCCGAGGAGATAACCGACGAACGTCGCGGTCGTGAACAGCGGGCCCGGTGTGATCTGGCCGACGGCGATCGCGTCCAGCAACTGCTGCTCGGTGAGCCACCCGAGGCGCTCGACGAACTCCGAACGCAGAAACGCCAGCAGCACGTAGCCGCTGCCGAACAGCACGGCGCCGATCTTCGCGAACGTGAGGAACAGCGTCGTCAGGCTGAAAGTTGCGGAAGTGGACGCGAGCCCGAAAGCCTTGACGGACGTTGGAACCGCCGCGCCCCCGATTACGGCCGCCAGCGATCGTCGCGTGGTGGTATGGAGCACGATCATCACCACTGCGGCTGCCGCAAGCACGATCAGTTCGGGCACGCCGCGAGCGACGGCGACGACGCCTGCGCCTGCGACGACCGCGAGGAGCGGCGTCTTGATCGCCGTGCGGCCGAGCGCCCACAGGGCCTGCGCCACGATCGCGATCACGACCGGCTTGACACCGTAGAGGATGCCGGCGACCTCCGGGAGCGTGCCGTACTCCACGTACAACGCGGCGATGACGCCGACGATCAGCATGGCGGGAAAGATGAAGCAGGCTCCGGCCACGATCAGGCCCGGCCATCCGGCCCGCGCATGCCCGATATGGATCGCGAGTTCGGTCGAGTTCGGTCCGGGAATCAGGTTGGTCGCCCCGACGTAGTCGAGGAACCGCTCGCGCGTCAGCCACCCTCTTCGCCGGACGACCTCGTCGTCCATCATGGCGATATGTGCTGCCGGTCCGCCAAAGGCGATCGTGCCGAGCTTGGCGAAGAGCACGGCGAGTTCAGCCAGAGAGGTGCGTTCCCGGGCCTTGCCCCGTGTCGTGTGGGGGATCGTCACTCGGCGTCAGACTAACAGGCTTCGGTCCTGAGTCTCGTCTGTGTTTCTTCCGTGGCCGGAATTTCACAGCAAGCAGCGGAGTGCAACCTCCCGCGCCGCAGCGTCAGACTGGGAGCATGACATACTTGCAGACGAACGGGAGTACGACGATGAATGCCGGTCGGGCGCAGGCGGAACGTCATTCCGACATCCAGGACGATCCGCGGTGGGCGGTCATCGTGGCCCGGGACCGGCGCGCCGACGAGGCGTTCGTCTACTCGGTGCGGACGACCGGCGTCTACTGCCGTCCCTCGTGCGGCGCGCGACGGCCGAAGCCCGAGAACGTCGCCTTCCACGAGAGTGCAACGGCGGCCGAACGCGCGGGGTTCCGGCCGTGCCGCCGGTGCCGTCCGGATCGGCCGGCGGAGAATCGCGCGTATCTCGCTGGCGTCGAACGGGCCTGCCGTCTCCTCGAATCGGCCGACGCGACGCCCCGTCTCGCAACGCTCGCGCGGCAGGCCGGTCTGAGCCCGCATCATTTCCACCGGGTGTTCAAGGCGGCCACTGGAGTCACGCCGCGCGAGTACGCCGCCGCGCATCGGGCGCGCCGCATCCGTGACGAACTCAGCCGGAACGGACGGTCGATCACCGAAGCGATCTACGAAGCGGGATTCAACTCGAGCGGACGCTTCTACGAAACCGCGGCCGACACGCTGGGCATGACGCCGCGTGCGTTCCGTGCGGGTGGAACGGACGCGGAAATCCGCTTTGCCGTGGCGCAGTGCTCGCTCGGCTCGATTCTCGTCGCGCGGAGCGAGAAGGGCGTCTGTGCCATTCTGCTCGGTGACGATCCCGAGTCGCTCGTGCGCGAGATCCAGGACCGGTTTCCACGCGCATCGCTCATTGGAGGCGATCGTGCATTCGAGCGGACGGTGGCGCGGGTGATCGGGTTCGTCGAGAAACCATCGGCCGGCCTCGACCTGCCGCTCGACATCCGCGGCACGGCGTTTCAGCAGCGGGTCTGGCAGGCGCTGCGCCAGGTGCCGGCCGGCACCACGGTCAGCTACGCCGAACTCGCACGCCGGATCGGGGCTCCATCGTCGGCACGGGCCGTGGCGCACGCGTGCGCGGCCAACACGATTGCGGTGGCGATCCCCTGCCATCGGGTAGTGAGAAGGGACGGATCGCTGTCGGGCTATCGCTGGGGCGTCGATCGCAAGCGGCGCCTGCTGCAGCGGGAAGGGACAGCTGAATGAGCGTATCGAACAGGGGAGAGCACGACCACACACCGCAGGAAGAGCGTAAGATCCGGGAGGCCGCGCTCGACGAGACGATCGAAGGCACGTTCCCGGCGAGCGATCCGCTCTCGACGATTCCCAATCCCGATCTCCACGAAGCGCTGGAACGGGAGGAGCCGGAGAGCCAGAACGAAACGGGCGGGCGCCGCCCGCGTTAACGCGCCGGCGCGGCACGCGGACCGAGGTCCGTCAGGATCCGATCGACGATCGTCTCGACAGGAAGCGACACGTCGATCCACAGCGCGTCGTCGGGCGGTTCGACGTCCGCGAGCTGGCTCGCGAGGAGCCCCGGACCGGCGAAGTGACCGCGACGCCTTGCGAGCCGGTCGCGCAGCAGGGCCGCGTCTCCCGTCAGAAAGACGAACCGGATTCCGGGCAGTCCCTCGGCCAGCACCCGCCGGTACTGTTCCTTCAGCGCAGAGCACGCGATGACCACCGGCGTCCCCGCGTCCTTCATCTCTTCGATGACGCCGCGAACGCGCATCAGCCAGGGGAGGCGGTCCGCATCCTCGAGGGGCTGGTTCCGGCGAATGCGGGCAACACTCTCCGTATCGTGAAGATCGTCGGCATCGCGGAATTGCCAGCCGAGCTGGTCCGCGAGCGCCAGGCCGACGGTGCTCTTGCCGCTTCCGGCAACGCCGGTCACGATCACGGTGTCAATCTGAGTCGGCACTCGACAGCTGGATTCCTCGGTCCGGCGCTATAATGCCGGCTTCCATGATGACCCCGGGGTTCTGGAGCGATGCGACGCGGATTTTCGACGAGGCGCTCGCGGTCGACCCCACTCAGCGCGACGCCTACCTGAGCGAGGCGTGCCGAGGCAATGCCGAGCTGCTCGCCGAGGTCCGGTCCCTGCTCTCCTGGCACGACGATTCGGTCTCGTTCCTCGAGCACCCCATCGCGCGAGTGACCAACCTCGCGTTCGATCGTCCCGATCCGCTCATCGGCCAGTCGCTCGGCCCGTGGCGCATCGTGGACGTCATCGGACACGGCGGCATGGGCATGGTCTACCGCGCCGAACGCGCCGACGATGCGTTCAGGCGCGAGGTGGCAATCAAGGTCGTCCGGCAGGGGGTCGACGCTCAGGGCATCGTAAGCCGCTTCAGGCGGGAACGCGAAACCCTGGCGGCGCTCGATCATCCGAACATCGCGCGAGTCTTCGACGGCGGCACGACCACCGACGGAGATCCGTACTTCGTCATGGAGTATGTCGATGGGATCGGGGTCGATCGCTACTGCGACGAGCACCGCCTGTCGATCGACGAACGGCTCCGGCTCTTTCTCGAGATCTGCCGGGGCGTTCAGTACGCGCACCAGAACTTCGTCGTCCACCGCGACCTGAAGCCCGACAACATCCTCGTCTCGCGCGACGGCGTGCCGAAGCTGCTCGACTTCGGGATCGCGCGGCTGCTCTCGCCAGCGGCAATCGTGCGCGACGAAGACTCGTCGAACGAGTCGACGTGGCTGCTGACACCCGACTTCGCCAGCCCGGAACAGATGGCCGGGCGTGCGGTCACGGCCGCGACCGACGTGTATTCGCTCGGCGTCCTGCTGCACGTGCTGCTGACCGGCGAGCGGCCGTACCGGCTGGCGGGCACGACCCGCGAGCGCCTGCAGAGCGAGCTGTCGGCAGCGGCGTTCGTCCCGCCCAGCTCGCGCTTTGGCGTGGGAGGCACCGCGGACGAGCGCGCCAGCGCCAGGTCCAGCACCCCGCGACAGCTCGCGCGGCGGCTGACCGGTGATCTCGATGCGATCGTGACGCGGGCGGCCAACCGCGACGCCGGCGCGCGGTATCCCACCGTCGAGCAGTTGATCGACGACGTGGAGCGGCATCGTCACAGCGAGGTCGTGCTCGCGCGCCGACGTGATCCGTGGTACGTCGTCACCCGCTTTCTGCAGCGACATGCACTCGCGGCCGCCGTGACGACGACGATCCTGCTGGTGATTGCCGCCGGGGTTGCCGGTGTGCTGTGGCAGGCGTCGATTGCGGCTGACGCACAGTCGCGGGCCGAACGGCGTTTCGAGGACGTGCGACAGCTCGCGCGGGCCTTCATGTTCGACGTCCACGACGAGATCGCCAATCTGCCCGGCTCCACCCGCGCGCGGGAACTGCTCGTCAGCACGGGAAGCGAGTACGTGCAGCGGCTCCTGCGCGAGGCAGAGAACGACGTCGAGCTGCAACGCGAACTGGCAGCGGCCTTCGTCAAGCTTGGTGACGCGCAGGGGCATCCCAACAGCGCCAACCTCGGGGATACCGCATCCGCGCGCCGCAGCTATCAGCAGGCGATTGCCACCGCGCAGGCGGTCCTGGCAGCGATCCCGGGCGACCTGGGCGCACAGCGCACGCTCGCCCTTGCACACCGCCGCAACGCGGACGTGCTCGCATGGACGGGGGAACTCGATGCGGCGCTCGTCGAGGGAGAGCGGTCACGCCAGGAGTTCCGGACCCTTGCCGCGATGCCGGATGCGACCGGCGAAGATCGCCTCCAGGCCCTCATCGGTGACATCAAGGTGGGGGATGTTCTGGGCAACCCGAACCTTCCCAATCTTGGCCGCTACGATGAGGCGATGCCGCTGTACGAGGCGGCGCTGGACGCGCTTCGAGCGGATCTGACCGCGTCCCCCGCGGACCAGCGGATCCGGCGTTATATCGGCATCGCGCTCGAACGGATCGGCACCCTGCATCAGCGTGCGCGAAACTGGGAGTCCGCGGCCGTCTCTTATGGAGAATCACTCGAGGTGCGCAGGGCGCTCGCGGTAGAGGCGCCGCTGCACACCGACATCCAGCGCGATCTCGCGGTCGCATTTGAAAAGATGGGAAACGTGGAATTGTTCTCGGGACGGTCCGCGGCGGCGGTCCGGAGTTACCGCAGCGCCCTGGACGGTTTTCAGAAGCTGGCGTCCGCCGATCCGTCGAATGTCACGGCGATGCGATCGGTCGCGATCGCCCGCGAACACCTGGCCGATGCGCACCGCGCCGCTGGCGCGCAAAGCGCCGGTCTGACCGAACTGATGGAATCGGCGCGCCTTCAGCAGAGGCTCGCGGCGCTGGACCGCAACAACATGCAGGCACGGTGCGATACGGCCCGCCTGCAGGAAAAGGTCGGCGACTTCACGGCCGCGTCAGCCGACGCGTGCGCCTCGTGGCAAACGAGCCTGGCGGCCTTCGAGCCGCTCGCGCGGTCCGGCATCCCTTGTGCTACGCCTGAGATCCTCGAACGCCTGCAGGACAAGCTTCAGGTGTGCAGATGAGTTGGCGAGTGGCGGTGAAGAACGAGGAAACGGACGAACGAGGCTCGGCAGACGATACTCCAGAAGAGGATGCGCGTGCGCAGTTTGCACGGGTCTACGACGAGCTTCGCCGCCTGGCCGCCGGTGCGCTCCGGAACGAACGTCCCGACCACACCCTGCAACCGACCGCGCTCGTCCACGAAGCGTACCTTCGCCTCGTGGACATCCCGGGGAATGCCTGGAAGGACCGCACGCATTTCCTGGCGCTCGCGTCGCGGGCCATGCGCCGGATCCTCGTGGATCACGCGCGCACCCGCAACGCGTTGAAGCGGGGAGGCGGGTACGTCGGCGCTCTCGATGAACTCGATTTCCCGATCGTCGATCCGACGCCGACGGTCGACGTCGTCCTTCTCGACACGGCCCTGGATCGCCTCGCGTCCCTCGACAATCGCCAGGCCCGGATCGTCGAGCTGCGGTTCTTCGGCGGTCTTTCGGTCGAAGAAACCGGAGCCGTGATCGGCGCCTCGCCGCGCACCGTCAAGCGCGACTGGCAGCTTGCCCGGGCGTGGCTACGGCGCGAGATGTCCCACCTTTCCCAGAACCAGTAGGCCTTCGATCTTTCCTCGAGCCGGCGTGGCCCCTTCCGGCCACCGTTCCCGCTATCTGAGACAGAGCGCGCTTCTGTCGCAAAGAGTCATCTGAAGTGCGGAAATGCGCGCCTCGAGCGGACATTAGTCTGCCTTTCAGGGACTTCGAGGTTCAAATTGCTGACACTTGTACTTACGGCGTTGGAAGGAACGGCCAGACCCGTCAGATCGACCCCAACCCGGACGGCGGCGGCAGTGATCCTCTCCGAGGCGGATCGGGAGGAACTGCTGGGCCGCCTGCGGTCGGCCGCGACGCAGGACCGGGTGACGGTCCGAAGCGCGCTGGTGCTGCTTGCGTCCGCGGGATGGTCGGATTCGCGGATTGCGGCGACGCTGGGCGTCACCCGTCGAACGGTGGCTCTGTGGCGGTCGCGGTACATCAATGGAGGATGCGCGGCGCTGCTCGTCGATGCGCCCGGGCGGGGCCGAAAGCCGGGCCGGAACCGGGAGATCATCGAGAAGATCCGCGCGAAGACCTGCGAACGTCCGAGCCAGGGGCAGCGCTGGACGGTCAGAAGCCTGGCGCGCGCGGTCGGGGTGAGCCACGCCACGGTTCACCGCGTCTGCCGCGAACAGCATTTCGCGCTCGACGGCTCGCAGACACACTAGGAGGCGGCTCAGAAACTCCGAACTACGAACGCCGAACTACGAACGCCGAACGCCGAACTACGAACGCCGAACTACGAACGCCGAACTACGAACTATGAACTGCGAACTG
>DASWVN010000157.1:0-3153 GCA_036401215.1 Vicinamibacterales bacterium
CGCGCGGCTTGACACCAGCGCCTCTGCGTATGTTATATACGCATCTCGCAGGGAGGCGAGATGCCCACACACGCCGGCCGGACACGCGATCCGCGAACGTTTCTTCCGCTCACGCCACGCGTCTATCACGTACTGCTGGCACTCGCCGAGCGACCCCTTCACGGCTATGGCGTCATCCTCGCCGTCCGGGACCTCACCGAGGGCGTCATCGTGCTGCAGACCGGCACGCTGTATGTGTTGTTGCGGCGGCTCCTGGACCAGCAACTCATCGAGGAAACCGAGGAGCGTCCGCGGTCGGACGACGATGATGAGCGGCGGCGTTACTACCGGCTGACCGAGCTCGGGCGAGCCGTCGTCGAAGCCGAGTCCCTGCGGCTCCAGAGCGTCGTCGCGGCTGCGCGGCGGACGCTCGGGTTGAGGCGGTCAGGATCGCGCTCTGGGTGCGGGCGTTCCGGATCGTGGTGCGGCTCGCGCGCGGTGAAGCTGACGACCTGCGGACTGGAGACGCCGAGGCGACCTTCGCGTCCGTGTGCGCGGCCGCGGCGCGGCGTGGCTGGTTCGCGTTGACCCTCACAGCGATCCGGGAACTGGCCGTCGTCGCTGGCGTTATCGTGGTCGCGCGTCTTCGTCCGCTCGTTCCCACGCGAGGCTGGCGCTTGCCGGACATCGCGGACTCGCTGCGCGGACTTCGCATCGGCACCCGTTCGCTCGTCCGCAGTCATCCCGGGTATCTCGCGATGGCGATCTTCGTGCTCGCGGTCGCGGTCGGCGTCAACCTCCTGGTCTTCACGATCGTCAACGCGCTGTGGATCCGGCCGATGCCGTTTCCGGATCCCGACAAGGTGGCGACGATCACCTACAGCCTGACTCGCTGGAGCCGGCTCGACGATCCTCAGCTCCAGATCTTCGCCGGCGGCGTCGCGGGTCAGGTGGACATGACCGAGACTCTTGCGGGATTGCGGCCCGACATCGAGATCGCCGGCCGATTCCCGGAGACGTTGGGCGTCACGTCTGGATACTTCAACGTGCTGCAGGTGCCAGTTCGCGGCCGGGACTTCACGCCCGACGACGATCGCGAAGGGGCGGAGCCGGTGGCGATCATCAGCGATCGCCTATGGGCCGGCGCCTTCGATCGCCGCAGCGAGATCATTGGCTCGGTGCTGCCGACGCAGCCTGTTGCCATCAGGGTGATCGGCGTCGCGCCGCGCGACTTCTTCGGGGCGCGGCGTGGTGAGCAGACCGACATCTGGATCCCGACGAGCCTCGTCCGTCATCTGGCGCCTTCGGATTGGCAAGGAAGGCCCCTTATTCTGATGCCGATCGGACGCCTGGGAGCCGATCAAACCGTGGCGATGGCGGATCAACGATTCTGGGACCTGACGGATCCGCGGGAGCGCGAGTTTCTCCAGCAGCTCGACATTCGAATGCAGCGGCGTCCCAGGGTCGTTTCGGTATCCGATGTCTTCGGCACACCGGATACCCGCACGTTCGTGGTCAACGAACGCGCTGCCGCGCTGGTGGTCGCCGGCCTCGCGTTCCTCGTTCTGCTTGGCGGCTGCGCGACGATCGCAGCGCTGGTGCTGGTGCACTACGAGCGGCGGCGCGGAGAACTCGCGGTGAAGATGTCGCTCGGCGCTGGACGCGGCCGGCTGATTCGTGAGCTGCTGCGAGACCTCTCCCTCGTGGGACTCGCGGGCAGCGCTGGCGGACTCCTGGTTGCGGCGATTGGCACCCGGGTCGTGCCGGCCATGAGCCTGCCGGGCGGCGTCGACATCGGACGGCTCGACCTCTCGATCGACTGGAGAGTGTCCGCGGTGGCGTTCGGCGCCACGCTCGCCACCCTCGGGCTCGCGGCGGTGCTGCCGATCACGCGAGCCACACGTCCGCGTCTGGCGGGCGAACTGATCGGAAACACCTCGTCGAGCACGCTGGCGTCACAGCGCGTCCGGCAGGCGTTGCTTGCGCTCCAGGTGTGCGCCACGATCATCGTCCTGGTGTCGGCGGGCTTGTTCGTGCGAGCGGTCGTCTATGGATTCGGCAGCGGTCCCGGATTCGATGTGGACCGGACGGTATTCGTATCGATCCAGGAGAACTCACCATGGACGCGACCCGGGAACGACAACGCCTACCGGCCTGATCTGATCACCCAGCGCAACGCCCGGCTGCGCGAGGCGTTGCGGGACGTGCGTGGCGTGCAGGAGGTCGCCGATGGTGTTGCGCCGATTGGTCCTGCCAGCCGGTTCGTCATCAAGAAGCTCAGGGCAGAGGACCGCGAGTATGACGTTTCGGCCGCACAACTGCGCGGCAGCCCGGAACTGCTCTCCACGCTTGGTGTGCCGATTCTGAGAGGGCGGTCACTGACGCAGGCGGATCTCGACGTCCGCCCGTACCCTGCCGTCATCACCCAGTCGCTTGCGCGTCGACTCTGGCCCGACGGCGACCCGCTTGGCCAGCCGCTCCGCGCACCAGTATCACGATACGGCCCCTTCGTCGTCGTCGGGATCGCGCGTGACTTCCCGTTCGGATCGCTCGCCGATCCTGGCGACGGCGCCGTCGTCACCGCTCAACCAGTCATCAACGGTATTACCTCCTTCTTCGTCGTTCGCACCGAACAGCCCTCGGCGGTTGCGGCGGCAATCACCCGCACGATCAGGGGGCAGGTCGTCACGGCGACGACGGGTCGCGAGGTCGTCGCCAGGGACATCGGACGGCAGCGACTCGGCGCCTGGTTCTTTACCGGGTTCGGCCTTGCCGCGCTGCTGCTCGGCGTCGGCGGCGCGTTTGGACTGGTGGCGTATCTTGCCGAGTCGCAGCACAAAGAGTTCGGGGTCCGGATGGCGCTCGGCGCGACCATGGGCCACCTGGTTCGTCGCGGACTCGCCGCCGCGCTCATCCCGGTCTTCGCAGGCGTCGCATGCGGACTGTTCGCAGCCGCGCTCGTCAGCCGGTTGTTCACGTCACTGCTCGTCGGTATCGGCGCGCTCGACACGCTCACCTACGTCGGAGTTGCGGTCGCCACGCTCGGGTGCACCGCGATCGCGGCCCTCGCCGCGTCTTGGCGGCTGCGGCGGACCAGTCCTGCCGACGCACTCCGCGCCAGCTAGAGAGAACGACGATGATTCGACTTCGACAGCGGCTGATCGTGATGGCGGT
>DASWVN010000158.1:0-17119 GCA_036401215.1 Vicinamibacterales bacterium
GCTCCGCCGCTTCGATGCGCGCCTCCCCCACGTCGAAGCGCTCGTCGCCCTGCAGCCGGCTCCGGCGCGCGAACGCGCGCTCGCCTTCGCTTATGCGCGCGCCGGCAACCTGGAGCGCGCCGTCGGGCAGCTCGCCAACGCCGCGCAGCGCTATCCCGAGGATCGTGCCACGTATGTCGCGCTCGGACGGCTCTGGCTCCAGCGTGCGGGCCACGGTGGCCGGGTCGAAGTCAACAAGGCATTGGAGGCGCTCAACACGGTCGTCGGACCGGAAAGCAGCAGCGAAGCGCTCACGCTTCTCGGCCGAGCCTTGATCCTCTCGGGCGATCTCGGACGCGCCGAGCAGGTCCTGCAACAGGCGACCGTGCGCTTCCCCGTCGAGCCGTCCGCCTTTCTGTATCTGTCGCGTGTCCTCGAGAGCCGCGGACGAGGCCCTGCCGCGGACCGGGCCCTGCTCGACTACGCCGCGCTGGTGCCGTCCGATACGCTCGACGCGTGGCTGCTCGTCCGCATTGCCGATGCACACCTGCAGCTGGGAGACCACGAAGCCGCCCGCCGCACCCTGTCCACCGCACTCGCCAAGGACCCCTCCAACGCTGCCGCCCACGCACTGAGATCGAAGCTGCGTTAGCGGGCGACAGCCCCCAGTTCCGGAACAACGACAGCCCCACTGCCGGAACAACGACAGCCCCTCCGCGGAACTTGTGGCGACAGCCACTCCTGGTTCGATCTCGCGGAGCGCGCGGAGGTCGCGGAGGAGTACTCGGTCGCTGCGATGTCGACCAGCCGGAATCGCGCTACGCGCGGCTCGAAGCCGCCACGAAGCGGCGCCCACAAACCGCACGTGATCGTGAGCGGCTCGTGAACGCCGCTTCATGACGGCTTTGCGCCGGCCTTGCGGCCGGCGTTCCGGCTGGTGTTGTCACGTGTCGAGCGCCGAGTACCGGGTAGCCGTGCGATTCACACCATGCCGATCAGCCGGAACCCCGCGCTACGCCCGGCTTTGCGCCGGCCTTGCGGCCGGCGTTCCGGCTGCCGTTTTCCTCATCCCGACGTTTGCTGGTCTCACGAATAAACGTCCTCCAGCGCCTCGGGCGGCGGGTCCAGTGGACGGACGACGCCGATGGCCTCTCCTTCGCGTGGGACGCTGTTGATCGTCCTGCTGATGCCGTCGCGGAGGATCGGGACGTTGAAGTTGATCAGCAGCCCGAGCGGACGGCCGGTGAGCTTCAGGTACGACAGCAGTTGCTTCTGATGAATGTCGGCGATCTGCTTCACCGATTTGACCTCGATGATGATCGTGTCGTCGATGAGGAGGTCGAGCCGATATCCGCAGCCGAGCGGCTGGCCCTTATACCAGAGATCGATCGGCACATCGCGCCTGTACGGAATCCCGTGCGCAGCGAGTTCGAGCGCGAGCGCGCGCACGATCGGCATCTCGAGGACGCCCGGTCCGAGCGCCTTGTGAACGGCGATGGCACAGCCGATCGTCCGAAACGACAGCGCATCGATCGCCTTCATGTCGGTGAGCATCGACACCTCCTGACCCCGCACCGCACCCCCCGGACCGCGCACCCCGGACCGCGCACCCCGGACCGCACACCGCGCACCGCGGACCGAGCACCGCGCACCCCCGCACCGCGCACCCCGCACCCCCCGGACCGCGCACCGCGGACCGCGCACCGCGGATTACCCCTCGATCCCCAGCCGCCGAATCATCTTCGCCAGCCCCTGCCGCGTCACGCCCAGCGCTTCCGCCGCGCGGGCCCGCTGACCGCGTGCGCTCGCCAGCGCCGCACGGACGAAGCGCCGCTCGAAGTCCTGTCGCGCCGCCTCGAACGTGCCGATCGCCGACACCGACGCCTGTGCCACATGGCACGGGAGCGCCGACGGACCGATCCGTCCCTGCCGCGGCGACTGGACCGCCATCCACGCGATCACGTTCTGCAGTTCCCGCACGTTGCCCGGCCAGTCGTACCGGGCCAGCACGGCGAGCGCCTCCGGTGTGAGCGTGGCGCGCGATTTGACCCGCTCGGCCGCGTCCTGCCAGAAGTGCGCCGCGAGGAGCGGCACGTCCGTCGCGCGCTCGCGAAGCGGCGGCACCTGGATCCTCACGACGTCGAGCCGGAACCGCAGGTCGGCGCGGAACCGGCCGTCGCGGACCTCCTGCTCCAGCCGGCGGTTCGTGGCCGCGACGACGCGGACGTCGACGTGGCGGGAGAAGTTCTCGCCGACCCGGCGCACCTCCCCTTCCTGCAGGACGCGCAGCAGCTTCGCCTGCGCACGGCCCGACAGCTCGCCGATCTCATCGAGGAAGAGCGTGCCGCCATGCGCCTCCTCGAACAGCCCCATGCGGTCGGATGCCGCGCCGGTGAACGCGCCGCGCGTGTGGCCGAAGAGTTCGGCCTCGACGAGTTCGTCGCTGAGCGCCGCGCAGTTCAGCGCGCAGAAGCGCCGCTCGCGCCGGGGGCTCAACCGGTGGATCGCGCGGGCGACCAGCTCCTTGCCCGATCCGCTCTCCCCTTCGATCAGGACGGCAAACGGCGCACGCGCGGCCCGTGCGACCGCTTGCCGCAGCGCCACCGCCGGTTCGCTCTGCCCCAGGATGTCGCCCCACCGGCTCGGGAGAGGCGCGATGCTGCGATCCAGCAGCGCGCGGACGTTCGGCGCGAGGGCGAGAGCGGCCGCGCGCAGGAGGACGGATGCGCCTTCGACGTCGATCGTTGCTCCCGCGACCCAGCGTGCGGCGATGACCGCGATCACGTCACCGCCATAGCGGAGCGGCTCGGCGGCTTCACGCGGTTCCAGCGGACCGTCGGGCCGGATCGGCGCGCGCTGCGCGGCAACCTGGCGAACGATCGTCGGAACGGACGGCCACCCACGGCCGTGTATCGCGAGCGTTTGATCGTCGTGGCTGAAGATCGCGACGGTCACGGCGCCGACCCTCGAGGCGAGGGTCTTGCACACTTCGGCCGCAGCCGTCGCATCGTCTATCGCACGCTGCGAGAGCATGAGCAGCGCCTCGACCTCGGCGACCGGTTCGATCCGCTTGCCGGCTGGTGTGGAGATCGCACGCTGGACGCGCTCGGCGAGGAGCGGCGGCAGCTTCAGGGCGCGGAGACGCGCGAGTGTTCGCGTCGATACCCGCGGGTCCTGATGGGCGCTTGCAACGAGCATGGCCCGGACCCGCGCGAGCGGCAGGTGGTGCAACCGCGACAGCCGCGTGGCGCGTGTCAGGGCCGCGCGAGCGCCCTGGATATCGCCCGCGGCCCCGAGGGATTCCGCGAGCGCCAGTTCCGCGGCGATCTGGATCCGCCCCTCTCCGCCCGCGGCAAGGCGCTGGGCTTCGCGTGCGGTCCGCACCGCGGCGGCCGTCCGGGCGAGGCTGACCTGCGCGCGTGACGCGACGGAGAGGAGCCGCGCGAACGAGACGGGATCACGCGGACCGCCGGCGTTCATGGACGTCAGGGCCAGCGCATCCTCGAAGCGGTCCTGCCAGTACAGGCATCTGGCGAGCGCGGCGGTTGCCGCCTGCGCGCAATGGGCGCGATCGATGGTGGTGGCCGCCGCCACGACCCCGCGGAGCATCGCTTCGGCTTCGACCAGGCGTCCGTCGTCGGTGAGCGCGATGCCGGCGCCGATCGTGGCGTCGAGCGCCAGCGGATGATCACCGGCGAGTTCTCGCGCGGTGTCGAACGCCTGCCGGGCGGCAGCGGGACGGCCGCGGTCGAGCGACAGCCATCCAAGCTGGATCGCGCAGCGCGCCCCTTCGATCGTGCGATCGCGTCCGCGCAGCACGCGAACCGCGCGCCCGAGCAACCGGAGCGCCATTGCATGCCGTCCAACCGCCGCCAGGCGACGGGCCCGGTCGGAAGCCCGCAGCGCGGCGCCCAGGACGCGCCCGCCGATGGCTGGTGGCTCGGGTTCATGGACCGGTTCGACGACATAGGCCGGCGCGGTCTCGTGAATCACCATCGAGCCCGACGAGTGGGTGTACAGGCCCGAGAGCCGTTCGATGAACACGCCGGGCAGGCCGTCGGCGGCCCGCGCCGCATCCATCAGCTCATCTTCTCTGGGATCGAGGTCGGTGCACGCGAACACCATTCGCACCAGTGCGCCGATGCTCAACGGCTCCAGCGCCACGCCCGTTGTCACCGCATCGCGCCTGAACCGCACGATCACATGACGCCGGGCACTTCCGGACGCCAGCGCCGAGATGGTGCGCGACACCACCATGGCGGACCGGTTGATCTCATGGATGTCGTCGAGCAGGCACACGTGACGGTCGCGCAGCGTCTCGATCAAGGCCGGCCATCGCCGCACGGTTCGCGGCGCGACCGGCACGAAGCCTCGCAACCTCGCGGCCCGCGCCACGATCGGACGGAACGTCCGAAGACCGGCGTTCGGGACGCCGATGACGTTGACGATCGACGGACCCGGCGGCGAGAACCGGTCGAGCGTTTCTTCGACCGCGTCCAGGGCCCGCCGCGGCTGGAGCATGATGCCCAGTGGCCGCCCGGGCGCGCTGCCGCCGATCACGAGTCGCCTGAGTGCCATCAGGCGGCGCGCGGCGTTCAGCTCGACATGATGGGATTGCAGAAACTTCTTCAGGTGCCGGTCGATTGCGCCGTCGCTTCTGCCAGCTTCCACCATCACAGGAGGCAGCCGTTCGTACGCTTCGAACCGGCACCGGTTCGGGCCGATGCCGTGATCGATCAGCGGGTTCAGGAGCGGGTGCCGCACGCGTGCGAGCCGCGCGCACTCCTCGTCCCACTCGACCTCGTCGTCATCGGACCGGAACAGGTGAAGCGACACGGCCGTGCCCGATGCCGCGTCGACCCATTCGTGACCGTTGGTGAAGAAACGCTCGGCGATCCATTGCATCGCAGGTACCTCCCGCGAGCGCACGTGCAAGCGGATCACCGCGCGATCAAACGCGTTTTCAGGCCGGAAACCGCGCGTGGCGGCCGGAAGGGACGCAGTTTCTTCGTATACAATCGAACCCTTCATGGTTCGTTTTCTCACTGCCGGTGAATCGCACGGCCGTGCGCTCGTCGTCATCCTCGAAGGCATCCCCGCGGGTCTCTCGATCGATACCAGCCGCATCGACCATCAACTGCGCCGGCGTCAGGGCGGCTACGGCCGCGGGCGTCGGATGGCGATCGAGTCGGACACGGCCGAGATCCTGTCGGGCGTGCGTCGCGGGGAGACGATCGGCGGACCGATCGCGATGACGATCCGGAACCGCGACTGGGTCAACTGGCAGTACACGATGAGCGTCGAACCCGATCCGCCGGAAGACGCCGGTGGCGCGAAGCGGGCGCCGGTCACGCGTCCTCGTCCCGGTCACGCGGACCTTGCCGGCGTCGCCAAGTTCGATCGCGCCGACGTCCGCGATGTACTGGAACGCGCGAGCGCGCGCGAAACGGCTGCGCGCGTGGCGGCGGGTGCGATCGCGAGACAGTTCCTCGAGGCCGCAGGGATCCGCTTGACCAGCCACGTCTTTGCCGTCGGCTCCGCACGGCTCGCCGACGGTACGGTGGTGTCGTTCGACCAGGCAGCCGCCCTCCCCGACGACGGTCCGTTTCGGTGTGTCGACCCGCAGGTCGAGTCGCAGATGATCGCCGAGGTCGATGCCGCGCGCGAGGCCGGCGATACGCGCGGCGGCGCCTTCGAGGTCATCGCAACCGGTGTCCCGCCCGGGCTCGGCAGCTACACGCAGTGGGACCGGAAGCTGGACGGCCTGCTCGCGCAGGCGATGATGTCGATTCCTGCCATCAAGGCCGTGGGCATCGGTCTCGGACCCGAAGTCGCGTTTCGTCCCGGGTCCCGGGTGCACGACGAGATCGTTCCGGATCCCGCGACAAGGCACGTGACCGGGGTCGCGCGTCCGACGAACAACGCCGGCGGGCTCGAAGGCGGGGTCACCAATGGCGAAGACCTTCGCGTGTCAGCCTGGATGAAGCCAATCTCGACGCTGATGAAACCGCTGCGTTCCGTCGATCTGACGACGATGAAGGAAGCGGCGGCGGCGATCGAGCGCAGCGATGTGTGCGCCGTGCCGGCGGCGGCCGTCGTCGGCGAGGCGATGGTGGCGCTCGTGTTGGCCAACGCGCTCGTCGCCCGGTTCGGCGGGGACTCGATGACGGCGCTCGCCAGGGCGATGTCGTCGGCCGCGGAGGCGACGCGGGCACGTTTTCAACCGCACAGCGAATGATCCGTCCGATTCTCCGTTACGGCGAGGCGGCGCTTCATGCTCCGGCCCGGCCGGTCGAATCGTTCGACGAGGAGCTTCACACACTGCTGCGGGACATGACCGAGACGATGTACGCGGCGCCGGGGATCGGTCTCGCGGCGCCGCAGATCGGCGTGCCGCTGCGCGTCTTCGTCATCGACATCACCGTGGGCAAGACGTCCGGTGAGCTTCACGAGCTGATCAATCCGCAGATCGTCAGCTGCGAAGGCATGCAGATGGAAGAAGAGGGCTGCCTCAGCCTTCCGGGATTCAACGCCACCGTCGTGAGGCCGACCCGCGTGGTTGCGCAAGGGGTCGACCGGCACGGCAATCCGAAAACGATCGAAGGCACGGGCCTGCTGGCGCGCGCGCTGCAACACGAGATGGACCACCTCGACGGCACGCTCTACGTGGATCGCCTCCGCGGCATCAAGCGCGACGTGATCGTGCGGAAGGTGCAGAAGCTGCGCCGTTCCGGGAAGTGGTGAGCGCATGCCTCCGTTGCGGATCGTCTTCTTCGGCACGCCCGAGTTCGCCGTCCCCGGGCTGCGCGCCCTGATCGAATCGCGGCATCCAGTCGTCGCGCTCGTCTCGCAACCCGACCGGCCGAAAGGTCGAGGGCAGAAACTGCAACCCACACCGACGAAAGCCGTGGCGGAGGCGGCAGGGATTCCGGTCCTCCAGCCAACCCGGTTGAAGGACGAGAGCTTCGTCGAGACGCTCCGAAGCTTCTCCCCTGATCTCGGAGTGGTGGCCGCCTACGGCCGCATCATCCCGGATGTCGTCCTCGCCGTGCCACGCCTCGGCATGATCAACATCCACGCGTCGCTGCTGCCGAAGTATCGCGGCGCCGCGCCGGTGCACCGGGCGGTCATCGGCGGCGACTCCGAAACCGGGGTCACGATCATGCGCCTGGTGACGGAACTCGATGCCGGTCCGATGCTGGCAACGGCGCGCGTGCCGATCAGCCCCGACGAACGGACGCCGGACGTCGAACGCGCGCTGGCGCAGGCGGGCGCGGAGCTGGTCGTCGAGGTCGTGGACCAGCTCTCCGAGGGGACGGCGACAGAAGTCCCACAGGACCACGCTGCCGCGACCTACGCGAACAAGATCGAACGCCACGAAGGGACGATCGACTGGTCGCTGCCTGCCGCGCGCATCCACGATCTGGTCCGTGGACTCCAGCCCTGGCCGCTCGTCTCGGCCTCGCTCGACGGCCACCGGATCCTGCTCCATCGCACGGCCGTCACCGATGAACGCTCGTCGGCGGAACCGGGAACGATCGTCACCGCCGCCAACGGCGTCCTTGCGGTCGCCACGGCCGACGGGCGCGTCCTGCGGATCCTCGAGCTGCAGCCCGAAGGCAAGCGCGTGATGTCGGCGCGCGACTTTCTTGCGGGACGACGGGTCGAGGCGGGAATGCGGTTGACGTGATCGCGCCGGCCCGCGTGGCAGCGTACGAGGTGCTCCGGGCGGTCCGCACGGGACGGACGGACCTCGGATCCGCACTCGCACGGCACCGTAAAGCGCTGAAGGACGAACGGGATCGCGCGCTGGCCGGTGAGATCGCGATCGGAACGCTCCGCTGGCAGGGGGCATTCGATCACGTGATCTCGGCGTTCGCGAATCGTCCGCTGAAGAAGTTCGACGCCGAAGTGCTCGACGTGCTGCGGTTGACGATCTTCCAGATCCTCCACCTGGAGCGGATCCCGGTTTCGGCGGCGGTCAAGGACGCCGTCGACCTGACCGGGAAGGTTGGCAAGCGCAGCGCCGCGGGACTGGTCAACGCGATCCTTCGCCGTGTCAGCCGCGAACGCGAGCGTCTCCCGCTGCCGCCGCGTCCTTCGGATCCGTCAGACAGGACGGCCGCCGTGGCGTACCTCTCGGTCACGCTTTCTCATCCCGCCTGGCTGGTCTCACGCTGGCTCGATCGCTACGGCTTCGAGAACGCCGAATCGTGGGCGCGGTTCAACAACTCCCCTGCTCCGCTCACGCTCCGGGCGAACACGTTGAAGGTCGACCGAGACGAACTGGCGTCGAGGCTCCGCGACGAGGGGATCGAATGCGAGCGCACGACGCGCGCCCGCGACGGGCTGATCGCCCGGTCCGGCAACCCGCTTTCATCGGCACTCCACGACCAGGGCTTCTTCGTCGTGCAGGACGAAGCGTCGCAGCTCGTCGGCAGCTTTGCCAATGCCCGGCCTGGCGAAACCGTCCTCGATGCCTGTGCGTCGCCCGGGGGCAAGACGCTCGCGATGGCGGCAGGCATGAAGGGGAACGGATTGATCGTGGCCTCCGACGTGCGGCCGCGCCGCGTGCACCTGCTGCGCGAAACCATCGCCCGGTCCGGCGCGTCGAATATCGTGATCGTGCAGGCGGACGTCACGACTCCCCTGCCGTTCGGCCGGGTTTTCGATCGGGTGCTGCTCGATGCGCCGTGTTCCGGGCTCGGGACGGTGCGGCGTGATCCCGACATCAAGTGGCGGCGGCAGGAGGCCGAGCTGCCCGCGCTCGCGGCCGCCCAGTTGAGGATGCTCGAGACGGTCGCCGCGGTCGTGAAACCCGGCGGCGTGATCGTTTACTCGACCTGCTCGAGCGAGCCCGAGGAGAACGACGAGGTTGTGGACGGCTTCACTTCACGGCATCCTGAATTCACGGTGGAAGGGGACCTGCTCCGGCCCCTTCCCTTTCGCGACGGGCTTGAAGCGTTTTTCGCCGCCATGTTGGTGAGCGCTCGGCACTTGCGCTAAACTTTCGAGATTCATGGCCCTCAAGACGCGCGTCTGGAGCGCAGGCAAGCTGCTGCTTCTGGGCGGCGCCCTGCTGCTGACCTACGTCCTGTTCGCTGCTGCCTCCATGCGCCTGGCGTTGAAGTCCCGCGAGGTCGCGGTGCCTTCACTGACCGGCCGCACGGTGAACGAGGCGCGTGCGATCCTGGCCGACAACGGGCTGAACCTGCGGCTCGAAGAGGGGCTCCGCGTGGATCCGAAGGTCCCTGCCGGGCACGTGCTGTCGCAGGACCCTCAGGCCGGGATCAAGACCCGCCGCGAACGGTCGGTGAAGGTCTGGGTCAGCGCCGGTCCGCGCGCCACGGTCATCCCGTCGTTCGTCGGCGAATCCGAGCGGACGGCGCAGCTGCGCGTCGAGCAGGAAGGCCTGCAGCTCGTGGCGGCGTCGGAGGTCCGCTCGGGCGACTATCCGTCCGGGACCGTCGTGGCGCAGACGCCGGCGGCGAAGGCCAGCGGCGGCGAGGTTGCGCTGCTGGTCAACCGCGGCGAAAGCGGCATGACCTACGTGATGCCGGATCTGATCGGCGTGAACGGCGATCGGGCCGCCGACGTGCTGCGGACGCGAGGCTTCCGGGTCGCCGTCGTCGGGGACCATCCGTATCCTGGTGTGCCGGCGGGGGTCGTGCTGCGGCAGAATCCCCAGGCCGGGTTCCAGATCTCGCCGGGTGAAACCATCTCGCTGGAGATCAGCCGCTAGCGCGGTGTGCCGATGCCGAGACCGATCCTCATCGCTCCCTCGATACTTGCCGCCGATTTCGCGGCCCTCGGTGACGCCATCCGGATGGCGGAGGCCGGCGGCGCGGACTTCATACACGTCGATGTCATGGACGGCCACTTCGTGCCCAACATCACGATCGGCGTGCCGGTCGTCCGGTCGCTGAAGAAGGTGGCGACGGTGCCGCTCGACGTGCACCTGATGATCGAGGAGCCGGATCGCTACATCGAAGACTTCGTGAAAGCGGGGGCCGCGATGGTGTCGGTCCACCTCGAGGTCCTCCCCCACCTGCACCGCACGATCCAGTACATCAAGTCGTTCGGCGCCCGCGCGGGCGTGGCGATCAATCCGTCCACGCCGGTCGGCTCGCTCGAAGAGATCGCCGGGGACGTGGATCACGTGCTGGTCATGTCGGTCAACCCCGGGTTTGGCGGGCAGACCTTCATCCCCCGCAGCGAGTCTAAGATTCAGGCCGTCCGCGCGCTGCTCGATCGCGCCGGCAATCCCGCTCCCATCGAAGTGGACGGCGGGGTGGACCGGACGAACGTGGCCCGGCTGGCCGAGGTTGGCGCGTCGATCTTCGTGGCCGGAGTGGCGATCTTCGGCACGCCGGATCCCGCGGCGGCCACCCGGGACCTGCGGGCGGCGGCGATGGCGGCGGCCCGCTGACGTGCCGGCCTCGATCACGACCCTCCGGGTACGCTACGCCGAAACCGACAAGATGGGGGTCGTCTACTACGCCAACTTCCTCGTCTGGTTCGAGGTGGCGCGCGCGGACCTGCTCCGGGCGCTGGGGTGGACGTACCGGGAAATGGAAGCCGCCGGTGTCAGCCTGCCGGTCATCGAGGCGCACTGCGAGTATCGGCGGCCGGCACGGTACGATGACGAGATCGAGGTGAGGACCGAAGGCCAGATGCTGTCACCGGTGAAGATGAAGTTCACGTACACCGTCGTTCGCCGCGCCGACGCCGTGATATCGGCCCAGGGTTACACCCTGCACGCCGCGGTGGATCCGGACGGCCGTCCGTGCCGGCTGCCGGTGCGCATCCGGGAGGTGTTCGCATGAAAGCCCTGGTGACCGGGGCCGCCGGTTTCATCGGCTCGCACCTGACGGCGGCGCTGCTCGACCGAGGCGCCGAGGTGGTCGGGATCGATTGCTTCACCGACTACTATCCGCGTCCGATCAAGGAAGCGAACCTGGCCGCGAACCTGTCGCGCCAGGGCTTCTCGTTCGAAGAGGTCCGCATCCAGGACGCCGATCTCGGTCGCCTGCTCGAGGGCGTGACCCACGTGTTCCACCTGGCGGCGCAGGCGGGCGTGCGTAAGAGCTGGGGGCGCGACTTCCAGGTCTACACGAGCAACAACATCGACGCGTCGCAGCAGTTGCTCGAGGCCTGCGTCGGACGAACGATCCATCGGTTCGTCTATGCGTCGAGTTCCTCGTTGTATGGCGACAACGTACCGATTCCCATGCGCGAGGACGCGCTGCCCCAGCCCGTGTCCCCGTACGGCGTGACCAAGCTTGCCGCCGAGCAGCTCGGATACCTGTATTTCGTCAACCACGGCGTGCCGGCCACGGCGCTGCGGTACTTCACGGTTTACGGGCCGCGGCAGCGGCCCGACATGGCGTTCCATCGCTTCATCCGTGCGTCGCTCGAAGGGACGCCGATCACGCTCTACGGGGACGGCGAACAGACGCGCGACTTCACGTACGTGGCGGATGCGGTAGCGGCGACGATGGCGGCCGGGGATCGCGGTGTTCCGGGGCGGGCCTACAACGTCGGCGGCGGCTCCCGCGTCTCGATGAACCAGGTGATCGAGATCATCGGCCGGGTCGCGGGACGGCCGCTCGACGTGCGGCGGGAACCGGCGCAGAAGGGTGACATGCGCGACACCTACGCCGACACGACACTGGCGCGCGCCGATCTCGGGTTTTCGCCGAGCGTCACGCTCGAGCAGGGTATTGAAGCGGAGTATCGATGGCTTTCGTCAGTTCACGCGCGCGGCTGATCGCCGTGCGGCTCCTCTGCCTGGTTGCGCTCGCCGCGCTGGTGCCGGCGTGCGCGTCGGGCCCCAAGCGTCCGCCCGTCGGGGCCGAGGAACCGGACAAGTTCCTCTGGGAACACGGCTACCAGGCGCTGAACGAACGGCGCTGGCTCGTCGCGCGGGAATTCTTCCGGCAGCTGATGGACAGCTACCCGCAAAGCCCCTACCGCATGTCGGCGAAGCTCGGGATTGCCGACAGCTTCCTCGGCGAAGGCAGCGCGGAATCGCAGGTGCTCGCGATCAACGAGTTCCGGGAGTTCCTGTCGTTCTATCCCACCAGCGAGTACGCGCACTACGCGCAGTTCAAGCTCGGGATGGCGCACTACTATGAAATGCCCAACTCGGCTCGCGATCAGACCGAGACGAGGGAAGCGATCCGCGAACTCACCACGTTCGTGGAGCGGTATCCGACCAGTCCGCTGATCGAGGAAGGGCGCCAGCGGCTTCGCGAGGCGAAGGATCGCCTGAGCGATCACAACTTCGGCGTCGGCCTGTTCTATCTCCGCTCACGGATGTCCATCCCCGGGGCGCTGGACCGTTTCAACTCGATCCTGAAGACCGATCCCGAGTACACGCGCCGCGACCAGGTCTACTACCACATGGCCCAGGCGCTCGTGCAGATCGGCCAGCCGGCGGCGGCGATCCCGTATCTCGACCGCCTGGTCAGCGAGTTCGAGGTGAGCGAGTATCTCGAGCGGGCAAAATCCCAGCTGGCCGAGCTGAAGGCCCAGATGGACGCCCAGATCAAGAAATAGCCGCTCCTGCCGATTGAGGAGGAAAATGTCTCAGAATCGAACGTCCCTGCTCCTGGCCGCCATCGTCGTCGTTACGTGCGGCGCCGTGTCATCTGCCCAGGAACGGCGCCCGGCCGAAACCCGCGACGTGCCGATCGATCTCGTGTGCGCGCCGCAGGCGGCGCTGACGGTCCCCACGCAGTCGCTGCGGATCATCGGCGGTGCGGAACCGGCGAAGGGGCTCTTCGCCGCTGGCGACGTCGTTTTCGTCAACGCCGGCCGCGAGCAGGGGGTTCAAGAGGGGCAGCACTATTACGCGCGCCGCGTGGTCGAGGACCGGTTCGCCGTGCAGACCACCGAGGCGGTGCCGCGCAGCATTCACACCGGCGGCTGGATCACGATCATCGAGGCACAGGCGGACGTCTCGCGCGCACGGGTCTCGGAATCGTGCGATGGTGTGATCGAAGGGGACTACCTCGAGGAACTGGTGCTCACTCCGGTCGCGACGCCGGTCGACGCGGGGACGCCTGATTTCGAGCGTCCGGCCCGCCTGATTCTCGCCGACGATCGCCGCCATCTGGGTGGCGAAGGATCGCTGCTCCTCCTGGACCGCGGCAGCGTCCACGGCCTTCGCCCCGGTCAGCGCCTGACCATCTTTCGCCGCGCGCTCGACGGGAATGGTCCGGTGGTCACGATCGGCGCGGCGTTTGTCGCCAAGACCGACGCGGAGACGTCGCTCGTCCGCATCGAGTCATCGCGGGAGCCGGTGCTGGTCGGCGATCTGGTCGCGATTCACCGCTGACGAACTGCAAACTCCAAACGTCAAACTGCAAACGGCACTGGAAACGGGGCCCGGTGCCGATTCGCCGTTTGAAGTGTGGCGTTCAAATTTGGAGTTTGAGGTTTGGAGTTTGGCGTTATCTCTGTGACAGCAGCTGGTTGAACCTTCTGTAATAGTCGACGCCTGAAACCACTGCGGTAATCAGCGAGAGCCACAACGCGACGATCCCGACGATGAAGAGCGGCGGGAGGTATTCGTGGCCGAGGATCAACGCGAGGATCGTGGTGACTTCGGCGGCCATCTTCAGCTTGCCGAGCGGCGAGGCCGCGATCACGATGCCGCGTGAAGAGGCGATGCTGCGGAGCACGGTCACGAGAAACTCGCGTCCAAGGATGATCGCGACCATCCACGCCGGCGCGAGCCCCATCTGCACGATCGACACGAACGCGGCGGTCACGAGCAGCTTGTCGGCCAGCGGATCCATCAGCTGTCCGAACGTCGTGATCTGTTTGCGCCGCCGCGCGAGATAGCCGTCCAGCCAGTCGGTGAGCGCCGCGATCGCGAAGATGGCGGCGCCGACCAGTTCGTGGCGGACGCCCAGCAGCTGTTTCCCCTCGAATTTCGTCAGGAGTACGACGACCAGCAACGGGACGAGGAAAATCCGGGCGAGCGTGATGGCATTCGGCAGGTTCATCCGGGTGTCGGAACACTTTACTTCAGCAGCGCGAGGGAGGGTACAATCGTCTGCTGACATGAAGGCTATTCTCCTCGCCGGTGGCAAAGGTACGCGCCTGCGGCCGCTCACCGTCCACACACCGAAACCGATCGTGCCGATCTTCAATCGGCCGTTTCTCTACTATCAGCTCGACCAGCTCCGGCAAGTACCGGAGGTCGACGAAGTCATTCTGAGCCTGAACTACCAGCCCCGCCGGATCGAGGAGATCATCGGCGAAGGCGAAGGGCTCGGCGTGCGCGTGCGTTACGTCGTGGAACCGCAGCCGCTCGGCACCGGCGGCGCGATCCGGTACGCCGGCGACCAGTTGACCGAATCCGTCATCGTCTTCAACGGCGACGTACTCACGCAGGTGGACGTCAACGCCGTCCTCGCGCTGCATCGCGAGCGGAAGGCGAAGGCCACGATCGTGCTGACGCCGGTGGAAAACCCGCGCGCCTACGGCCTGGTCGAGACCGACGCCGAGGGCAACATCCTGCGGTTCCTGGAGAAGCCGGGCGACAGCGAGATCACCTGCAACACGATCAACGCCGGGATTTACGTGCTCGAGCCCGACACCTTCGACCGGATCCCCAAAGACACCGCCTGGTCGATCGAGCGCAGCTTTTTCCCGTCGCTCATCGAGCGTGGGGAAACCTTCGTGGCCTACGTCGACCGGGGCTACTGGATCGACATCGGGACCCCGGCAAAGTACCTGCAAGTGCATCGCGACATCATGGACGGCCGCTATTCGGCTCCGCCGTTTGCCGGGCTCGACCGCGACGCCCCCTGGATCGCGCCGGATGCGCGCGTCGAAGACGGCGTCGAGGTGCAGGGGCCGTGTTTCATCGACGAAGGGGTCGTGCTGAAGCCTGGAGCGAAGGTCCTTCCCTACTCGGTGATCGGCCGGCAGACGCACGTCGATGAGGGGGCGGTCATCGAGAGTTCCATCATCTGGCCCAACAGCTGGATCGGCCGCGAAGCCGTCGTTCGCGACTCGATCCTCGGACGCAACTGCCACGTCGGCCGCAATTCGACCGTCGAGAGCCCGGTCGTGCTCGGCGACAAGACGGTCCTCACGGATTACAGCAAGCTATGACGATCAACCCAGCGATCTTCAAGGCCTACGACGTTCGCGGCCTCTACCCTTCTGAGATCAACGAGGACGGCGCCCGCCTCATCGGCCGGGCGTTTGTCGCCTATCTCGGTGCGAAGCGGATTGCCGTCTCGCGCGACATGCGGCTGTCGTCCCCTTCGCTCGCCGCTGCCTTCATCGATGGCGCCACCGAACAGGGCGCCGACGTCGTCGACTACGGCATGATGGGGACCGACATGATGTACTTCGCGGTCGCGCGCGACGGCCACGATGGCGGGGTGCAGATCACTGCATCGCACAACCCGAAGGAGTACAACGGCATCAAGATGGTGCGGACGGAAGCGTTTCCGCTCAGCGGCGATGCCGGGATCGGAGAGATCCGCGACATGATCAACGGCGGCCAGATCCCGCCGCCGGCCGCGACGCGCGGCACGGTCACGACCGCCGACATCGTCGACGACTACGTGCAGAAGGTCCTGTCGTTCATCGACGTGTCGAAGATCAAGCCGTTCAACGTCGTGCTCGACGCCGGCAACGGCATCGCCGGGATGGTCGCGCCGAAGCTCTTCGAGCACCTGCCAGTCAAAACCACGCAGCTCTGTTTCGAGGTCGACGGCACGTTCCCGAACCATGAAGCCAATCCGCTCATCGAAGAGAACCGCCGCGACATCGTCGAGCGCGTCATCGCCGACAAGGCCGACATCGGGATCGCGTGGGACGGCGACGCCGATCGCTGTTTCTTCATCGACGGCAGCGGCGAGTTCATCGCCGGCGACTTCATCACGGCGCTGCTCGCCGAATCGTTCCTGCTGAAGCATCCGAACGCGAAGATCGTCTACGACGTCCGCGCCAGCTATGCGGTGAAGGACACCGCCGCGAAGTACGGCGGGACGGCGCTCATGAACCGGGTCGGCCACGCCTTCTTCAAGCAGCGCATGCGCGAGGAAGGCGCGATCTTCGGCGGCGAGGTGACCGGCCACTACTACTTCCGCGACTACTACTACGCCGACAACGGCTTCATCCCTGCCCTGCTGATCCTCGAACTGATGTCGATCAAGGGGCAGACGCTGCGCGAGCTGCTCGCCCCCTTCCGCGAGAAGTATTTCATCTCGGGGGAGATCAACACGAGGCTCGACGACATGAGCCTGATCCCCACCAAACTGGATCAGCTGGCGGCGCACTATACGGACGGCCGGGTCTACACGCTCGACGGCGTGTCGGCGGAGTACGACGACTGGCACTTCAACGTCCGCGCCTCGAACACCGAGCCGATGCTGCGGCTCAATCTCGAGGCAACGACGCCGGAGCTGATGGAGAAGAAGCGGGACGAGGTGCTCGCGCTGATTCGCGGCTAGCGCCGCTCGGTGGCGCTTCGCGTGTCAATGCTGAATGCTGAATGGATCACCCTCTCGCAATTCAGCATTCGTCATTGATACGCGGCGAAGCCGCGAACCGAAGCATTCAGCATTGAACACGCGGGCCGCATGATAAAATGGCCCGCGTCGTATATGCGGGCTTAGCATAGTGGTAATGCCCTGGCTTCCCAAGCCAGTTAGACGGGTTCGATCCCCGTAGCCCGCTCCATTCTTGGCGCTCGGCGCCGCGGCTCCCTCCGGCGCCTCGCTTCGGGTCGCTCCGTTCCGCTCGCGAATTCCACGCTCCGGCACCAGTACCCTGCACGCAGCACCCCGCACGTCGCACGTCGCACCCCGCACGTCGCACGTTTTCGGCCGCGCCCAATTTCTGATACAATCCCGCACACTCCCCGAAAGCCGGTAATGCTCACGCGCTTCTTCAAGGGCGCGACAGCTGCGTCTGACTCCTGGCAGCTCGTCGTCGATGTCGACGAGGCCAAACGGCGGAAGCGTGAACGTGTCGTACGCCTCAATACCGTAACGGTCCCGAAGCTTCGGGTCTTCGGGTACATCCTCGTCTCGATCAGCGTCCTTCTCCACAACCACTTCGTCTTCGGCGAGGTCGACTGGAACGCGTACCTGCGGTTCACCGGCAC
>DASWVN010000159.1:0-62639 GCA_036401215.1 Vicinamibacterales bacterium
TACGCAGCCGTCTGACGGCAACGCCTTCCTGATCCAGCGCTTTACCCGGAAGGGTCGAATTCGGGACGACGTACGCAGCCGTCTGACGGCAACGCCTTCCTGATCCAGCGCTTTACCATTTACCATCTACCATTTCCCATCTCCCTCGCGCGCCGGGGTGATGCCGAAGCCCTTCATCTTGCGATAGAGGTTGCTGCGCTCGACGCCCAGTAGTTCGGCGGTTCGGGAGATGTTGCCCTGCTGCGCCGAGAGCGCCTTGAGGATGTAGTCGCGCTCGAATCGATCGCGGGCTTCGTGCAGGGGGCCGAGATCTTCCTCGGGAGGACCGGCCTCTGGCACCGCTCCCCCTTCGAGGAACGCGAGGTCGTGCGGCGTGATCACCTCGCCGGTCACCATGATCATCAGCCGCTCGATGACGTTCCGCAGTTCTCGGACGTTGCCGGGCCACGGATAGCTCTTCAGGCGCGCGGCGGCCCCGGCATCGAACCGCTTGGGCCGCCGGCCGTACTCGCGCGCAAGCTCGTTGACGAAATGCTCCGCGAGCAGCCGGATGTCGCCATCGCGGTGCCGCAAGGGTGGCACGTAGACGGGAATCACGTTCAACCGGAAGTACAGGTCTTCGCGGAACCTTCCGCCGCGGATCTCCGAGGGCAAATCCTTGTTCGTCGCGGCGAGGACTCGTACATCCACTTTCACGCTCGACGCGCCGCCGACCGGCTCGACGACCTGCTCCTGCAGCGCGCGCAACACCTTGGCCTGCGTCTTGAGCGTCATGTCGCCGATCTCGTCGAGAAACAGTGTGCCGCCATCGGCCAGCTCGAACTTCCCGCGGCGGTCGGCGACCGCTCCCGTGAACGCGCCCTTCATGTGCCCGAACAGCTCGCTCTCGATGAGTTCCTCGGGGATCGCGGCGCAGTTCAACTCGATGAACGGGGCGTTCCGCCGGCGGCTCAAGGCATGGATACTGCGCGCGACGAGTTCCTTGCCGGTCCCGTTCTCGCCGAAGATCAACACGCGCCCGTTCGTGGGCGCCGCCATGGCGATCTGCTCCCGCAGCTGCGTCATGACGTAGCTCTCCCCGACCATCGTGAGCCGCCGGTCCACGCTGGCGCGGAGGGCGCGGTTCTCGGCCTCGAGACGCCGCTGGCGCACGGCGTTGCCGATCACGAGCACGGTCTTCTCGAGCGATAGCGGTTTCTCGACGAAGTCGTAGGCGCCCAGCTTGATGGCGCGGACGGCCGACTCGATGTTGCCGTGGCCGGAAATCATCACGACGGGGGCATCCACGCGCCGATCGCGGATCCGGGCCAGCGTGGCGAGGCCGTCCATGCCGGGGAGCCAGATGTCGAGGACGATCACGTCGTACGCCGCACGGGCGAGACGATCCAGGCACGCTTCGCCGCTGTCGACGGCGTCGACGCTATACCCCTCGTCGCGGAGCACTCCGCTCAACGCGCTCCGCACGCCGGCTTCGTCGTCGACGATGAGGACGGTGGGTTTCATGGGATCAGGCACCACTTCAGCATGGCAGGTCGATGCTGAAGATGGTACCCGATGGAGCGTTTTCGCCGGCGTCGATGGCCCCGCCGTGCTCGGCGATGATCCGCCGGACGATCGCGAGACCAAGCCCGCTGCCGCGGCTCTTGGTCGAGTAGTACGGCAGGAACAGCTTCTCCCGGTCCTCTGGCGGAATACCCGGACCGTTGTCACTCACCGTGATCCGGACGACGCCGTTGACCGGATCGTGCTGGGTCGTGACCTCGATGGACGGCAGCGATCCGTCGGCACGCGGACCCGCCACCGCACCGCCGAGCGCCTCCACCGCGTTGTCGACGAGATTGATGACCACGCGCCGGATCTGCTCGGCATCGATCCGCACCGCCGGCAGATCGTCAGCAAAGCGGCTCTGCAGCACGATGTGCCTGAACAGCCCCGCGTACAGACCAAGCGTTTCGTCGAGCACCGCGTTGAGGTCGGCCGGCACGGTCTTCGGCGCGGGCATGCGGGCGAATTGCGCGAACTCGTCGACCAGCTGCTTGAGCGAGTCCACTTCCGTGACGATCGTGCTGGTGCACTCATCGATGAGCGCCCGCGCGCTGGGCGGCGCGCTCGAGAACTGCCGCCGCAGCCGTTCCGCACTCAGCTGGATCGGCGTGAGGGGGTTCTTGATCTCGTGCGCGAGCCGCCGGGCCACGTCACGCCACGCTGCGACGCGCTGCGTCCGTATCAGGGGGGTCACGTCGTCGAACACCAGCACGGTCCCGGCGGGGGCGCCTCCCTCGGACGGCAACTGCGTGGCGGCCGCGGTCAGGTGCAACTCACGTCCATCGCGAATCAGCGCGATCTCCTGGACCGTCGCTTCCCCGGCGCGCCCCTGGGCACGCCGGACGATCTGCTGCAACGGCCGCAGGTCCTCGAGGTCGAACACGTCCTCCGCACGGAGCCCCACGACGACGCGATCGAGCCCGAGCAGCCGGACCGCGGCGGTGTTCACGGTCTCGATGTGCCCTTCCGGGCCGATGGAGATCACGCCCGTGGCAATCCGCTCGAGCACCGTCTCGATGTAGCGGCGGCGCTCCTCGACTTCGAGGTGCTTGCGCTCCAGATCGAGACGCGAGCGTTCGAGCTTGCGCCGGCTGGCGGCGAGTTCGCCGGCCATGTTGTTGAACGCCTCGACGAGCGAGCCGAACTCGTCCCGCGTTTCCGGCTCGATGCGGTGGTCCAGGCGCCCGGCGCCGATCTCGCGCGCCCCGGCAGCCAGCGCCTGGATCGGCCGCGTGATCCGCTTGGCGAGATACATGCCGATCCATGTCGCGCTGATGAGGATCATCAGCGTCATCATCAGGAAGATCGACAGATACACGCCTTCGAGCGCCGGCTTCATGACCAGCAGCTGCTGATACCCCTGATACGCCTCGGTAATGCGACGGGAATGCTGCGCCAGTGTGCCCGACAGCATCTCGCTCGCGATCACGACGCCCACCGGGGTGCCGCCGGCATCGGTCACCAGCGTCCCGGCGCGGACCAGGTCTCCACCGCCATCCAGAGGATCGTGCGCCGTCACGTCACTGCTGCCGGAGGCGATCCGCGCGGCGAGGTAATCGGGTTGCACGCGATTGCGGACGCGCGCGAGTTCCGGCGACTCCACCGCCACTATGGGCCTGGGGGCATCGTCCGGCCGCACCTGGTAGACCTCGACGAGCGCCACCCTTCCACGGCGAACGTCGTTCTCGATCGCGCGGCGGATCGCGGCGACGTTGCCGGCGCGGACCGCCTCGACCGGCACTTCCCTGGCGATCCGCTCCGCGTGCGCGGCGACTTCGGCCTGCTGATCCGCGTAATACTCCACGGCCACCGCGTTCGCTGACTTGAGAATGGTTTCGACAGGCTCGGCGAACCAGCGCGCGGTGCTGTTGCGAATGAGCTGCCCTCCGACGATGAGGACGAGCAGAGACGGCACGATGGTCAGCCCGAGGAGCGCGAGGACCAGCTTGGCGCGGAACCGCGAGAACGGCAGGCCGCGTCGCCGTTCGACGATCAGCTTGACGATGTTGCGCGCCAGCACGAATGCCAGCGCGATCAGCATCATGAGCACGCCGGCCGACAGCGCGTAGACGACCACCTCGGTGAGGAAGTCGGGATTCATTTCGGCCGACTGGTCGGCGAGCATCGTCATCGCGACGAGCGCGGCGATGAGGGCAACGATGCCAAGGAGGATGAGGCGTGGATTGTCGCGAAGAGGGCGCCGCTCGGCGGGGACAGGCACCGTTGCCTGACGTGGCGGCGCCGGCCTGACGGGTTCTCTGCTGACGTTGGACATTGCGAGGAGACCTAAGGACCCACGGATCTACGGACCTGCCTATTCTTTCGCGTTCAGGAGATCCTTGAGTTCCGTCATGAACTCGCCGATGTCCCGAAAGTGACGGTACACCGATGCGAAACGGACGTAGGCCACCTTGTCGAGCCCCCGCAGCTCGTTCATGACGAAGGCGCCGACCTCTTCGGTACTCATCTCCCGCTCGGGCTTTTCCTGCAAGGCGCTCTCGACGCGGTCCGCGATCGCCTCCAGCGCCGCCACGCTCACGGGACGCTTCTCGCACGCCTTGAGCAGCCCGGCGAGCAGTTTCTGCCGCTCGAACCGCTCGCGGCTGCCGTCCTTCTTGATCACCATGTACGGGATCTCGTCGATCCGTTCGTAGCTGGTGAACCGCCGGCCACACCCCAGACACTCGCGGCGCCTGCGGATGACCTCCCCTTCCTTGCTCTCCCGCGAGTCGACGACTTTATCGCCGAGATGCGCGCAATATGGGCACTTCATGAGGATTCTGAACTCGCCAGCTGCTGGGCATTCTGGAACGTCATCCCTTCACGCGCCATGTACATCACGCCGAGCAGCGATATGGGGATCGACGAGATCGCATGCAGCACGATGGCGGCGCCAACCGCCCGATCGTCGGGTGCGTTGAAGAAGGTCTGCACGGCGATCTGGTAGGCCGCGTGAAACCCGCCGACCTGCCCCGGGGTCGGAACCGCCACGCCGACGGTCAGCAGCGCCATCACGAGGAACGAACCCGAGAACGGGAACGTAATAGAAAAGGCCCGCGACGTCAGCCAGATACCCAAACCAATGGACAGCCAGACCGGGAATGACTGGAGCAGGGCGATGCCGAGCCGCCGCGGCTGACGCATGATCGCAAGCCCCTGCGCGAAGGCTTCGACGAAACGGGCGACGGCCTGCGCGATTCTGGCGGGCAGCACCCGTTCGATGCCGCGAACAGCGGTCCCGAGCCGCTCGGGGTGTCCGGCCAGCGCGAAAACGAAGATGAGGCCGAGCACCGCCGCCAGCGCCGCGACACCACCCCAGAACTTCACGTGCGCAAACTGTGAGGCATCGCCGCTCAGCGCACTCGCGGGCACGGTGAAGACGAAGAAGCCGAACAGCAGCAGCATCGTGGCAAGATCGAAGAGTCGCTCGAGGATGACGGTCGCAAAGGCCGCGCTGGGCCGAAATCCGGCCTTCTTTGCCAGCAGGTACGGACGGACGACCTCACCGGCGCGCGCAGGCACGAAAAAACTGACGGCGAACCCGATGACCGTGGTCTGGAACGAGTCGCCGAAGCGCGTCGGACCGATCGGAGCGAGAAGGGACTGCCATCGCCAGGCCCGCAATGCATGGGTGATGAACGTCACGATGACGGCGGCGATCAGGAGAAATGGGTTCGCCCGGCGCGTCTCGGCCCAGACCTCGGCGAAATCGGCGTCGCGAAAGAAAAACGCCAGGAGGGCGACTGTCACCGCGACAATAAGGACGGTTCGAACCCGTGAGCGCATGCGTGAATGTAGTTGAGGTTCGGACTAGAATCCTATAACACCGACGCCAAGTCTATGGGAAAACGTGAGTTAGTCATTGTCGCGGCGATCGTGCTGATCGGTTTCGCCGTGTACCACGTCACGGCGCCGCCTGGCGACCCGTCCGAGACGGGGTTTTCGGTCGGCAAGATCGTCAACGAGATCCGGCGCGAGATCCGCGGCCAGCGGGCCAGCGCGGAAACGACATTCGCGTCGACGCGAGAGATCTCCGGGACGGTCAGCGAGATCCGGCTCGTCTTCCCGGTCGGCGCGATCAGGATCACGGGCGAGGATCGCGACGATGTCGAAGCCGAGATGCACGTGCGGTCCACGGGCTACGACACCGAAGAAGCGGAGAAACTGGCCAAGGCCTCCCACCTGATCTTCGACGAAGCCGGCACCCTGCTGATCATCGAGGGAAAGTTCCCGGTCGAAGGACGGCAGACGCCCGCGCTCCACCTCAAGGTGCCCCGACGGCTCGGCATCCGGATCGACGAAAAGGCGTCTTCGACCGAGATCAGGAACGTGGCGTCCGTCCTCATCGGCTCCGGCCGCGGGGCCACCACGATCTCCGGGATCGAGGGATCCGTCACCGTCACGCAACGCGGGAACGAAATCACCATCACCGACGTGGGATCGCTGACGTTGAGCACGGTGACGGGCGCCGAAGCGGTCGTCAGCAAGGTCCGCGGGGACGCCCGGTTCAAACTCCAGGGCGGAGAACTGCGGGCCCAGGCGATCGGCGGCGCGATCGAGGTCGAATCGCGGAACGCGGAGGTCGAATTCGACAAACTCGGGGAGACGAAGGGCCCGATCCGGATCGATGCCGCCCTCGGCGAGCTGGTCCTGAACGGTGTGGCCGCCGACACCCGGATCGATGGCCGGCGCAGCGAGATCCGGATCGACCACGCCGGCGGCGCTCCCCTCGCGGTCTACAACGAAGGCGACGAGACGATCGAAATCACGGTGCCGTCGCGCGGATTCACGCTCGATGCCGCCGCGGTGGAGGGCGAGGTTTCCGTCGACGAATCCCTCGAGCGTCTCGGTCTCAAGCGGGAAACCTCGGGAGATGGCGAGCACGACAGCGAGCGGGCGGCGGCGCGTCAGGAAGTCAGGGTCAGTGGAGCGGTGCGCGGCGGGGGTCCTCCGATCACCCTGCGTGCGACGCGCGGCGACATCGTGGTGCGCGGGCGGTGAAACTCCGAACTACGAACGCCGAACTCCGAAGTCCGAACTCCGAACTCCGAACTGCGAACGCCGAACTACGAACGCCGAACTACGAACGCCGAACGCCAAACGGTTTGAAGTTTGGCGTTTGACGTTGTAACCTGCTCGTCTTTTCGCGAGGCTACGCTGTGCTCTCTACTCCCCCGGTCCTGGAAACCTCTTTCGATCGTTTGAAGCTGCATCGGCGCGGCAAAGTGCGCGACGTCTACGAGGTGACGCTCCCCTCCGGCGAGCCGGCGCTGCTGATGGTGGCCACGGACCGCATTTCGGCGTTCGACTACGTCCTCGGCTCGGGCATCCCAGACAAAGGAAAGGTCCTCACGCAGTTGTCGGCCTTCTGGTTCGAACGGATGGGGGATCTCGTTCCGCATCATCTGCTCTCGATCGACGTCGACGCGTTCCCCGCCGCGGCGCGGCCGTACGCCGATGTGCTGCGCGGACGGACGATGTTGACGCGGCTGACGGATCCGATCCCCGTCGAATGCGTCGCGCGCGGCTATCTCTCGGGATCCGGGTGGAAGGAATACCAGCAAAGCGGCTCCGTCTGCGGGATCGAGCTGCCAGGGGGGCTGAAGGAGTCGGATCGCCTCCCCGAGCCGATTTTCACGCCGGCGACCAAGGCGGAGACGGGCCACGACGTGAACATCAGCTACGAAGAGGCCGGGCGGATCGTCGGGACGGACCTGATCAAGCGGCTCAAGGACCTCACGCTCGAGATCTACCGCCGCGGCTGCGAGCACGCCGAATCGAAAGGCATCATCATCGCGGACACGAAGTTTGAATTTGGCCTCGCCGGCGCGCAGAGCGCGAAGGCGGATGGCGGATCGCCGAATCTGATCGGCGACCGCGAGATCGTCCTGATCGACGAAGTGCTGACCCCTGATTCGTCGCGCTTCTGGCCGCGGGCGTCGTACGCTCCCGGGCACGGCGTCCCGAGCTTCGACAAGCAGTTCGTGCGCGACTACCTCGAAGACATCAAGTGGAACAAGCGGCCGCCGGTCCCGTCGCTGCCCGAGGAGGTCGTGCTGAAAACCCGCGAAAAGTATGTCGAGGCGTTCCGTCTGCTGAGCGGGCGCGAGCTGCAGTAGACGAAAGACGAACGTGCGGGATCAGCTCGACAAACTCGTCCAGGAGATGCTCGACAAGGGGATCCTCTACGAAGACGCCCGGCGCGAATTCGAGAAGATGTTCATCTCGCGGGCGCTGCAGCGCTCCAGGGGGAACGTCGGCGACGCCGCCGAGATGCTGGGGATTCATCGCAACACGGTCGCGCGAAAGATCACCGAATACCGCATCAAGCGCTCCGCCTGACGGCCTCGCGCGCCAGGTCCCAACTTCCACCGCCCAACTTCCAAGGTCCAACGACCAACCCAAATCGCCGGGGCCAACTCACACGCCCGGGTCGTTGCCCTTTTGAACCTTTGGCCTTTGGGAATTGGGAGTTGGAAGTTGGGAGTTAGCAGTCGCGCCCCGCGACTGCTTGACATCCCCCGGCCACCTTCGTTAGATTTAGCAGTCGGGCCCCCTGAGTGCTACTGCCCAGGGCGCCAGCATCAGTTTTCCTAGGTTTTTGGACCCAAAAACCACTAGAACCACTGTTTGAGGAGTGACGAGCAGTATGGCAGCTACGAAATCAGCAGTCGGAATCCGCCCCCTGCACGACCGGGTGATCGTGCAGCGCATCGAAGAGGGCGAGCAGCAGGTCGGCGGGATCATCATCCCGGACTCGGCCAAGGAGAAGCCGCAGCAGGGCAAGGTCATCGCCGTCGGCAAGGGCAAGGTCGAGAAGGACGGCAAGGTCACGCCGCTCGACGTGAAGGAAGGCGACACCGTGCTCTTCGGCAAGTACTCGGGCCAGGAGATCAAGCTCCAGGGCGAGGAATACCTGATCATGCGCGAGGAAGAGATCCTCGGCGTCATCACGACCTAGCGGATGCCCGCGGCGGGTGCCGCGCAGCCAGCTCGGAGCGCCGGAGCATCACTCCGGCTGAACACGTTTCGAATCAGCGCAACGGAGATTGAAGAACTATGGCAAAGCAGATCATTTACGGTGAGGAGTCGCGTCAGGCGATCCTGCGCGGCGTCAATGCCCTCGCCAATGCGGTCAAGGTCACCCTCGGCCCCAAGGGACGCAACGTCGTCCTCGACAAGAAGTTCGGCTCCCCCACCATCACCAAGGACGGCGTCACCGTCGCGAAGGAAATCGACCTGAAGGATCCGCTCGAAAACATGGGCGCCCAGATGGTCCGCGAGGTCGCGAGCAAGACGTCCGACATCGCCGGGGACGGCACCACCACGGCGACGGTGCTCGCCCAGGCGATCTTCCGCGAGGGCGCGAAGAACGTCGTCGCCGGAGCCAACCCGATGCAGCTGAAGCGCGGCGTCGAGCGGGCCGTCGACGTGATCGTCGACGAGCTGAAGAAGCTCGCCAAGCCGGTTTCGGGCCAGGCGATCGCGCAGGTCGGCACGATCTCGGCGAACAGCGACGAGACGATCGGCACGATCATCGCCGAGGCGATGGAGAAGGTCGGCAAGGACGGCGTCATCACGGTCGAAGAGGCCAAGTCGATGGAGACCTCGCTCGAGGTCGTCGAGGGCATGCAGTTCGACCGCGGGTACCTCTCCCCCTACTTCGTGACCGATCCGGAGCGGATGGAAGTGGTGCTCGAGAACCCCGTCATCCTGATCCACGAGAAGAAGATCAGCTCGATGAAGGACCTGCTGCCGCTGCTCGAGCAGGTGGCGCGCGCGGGCCGTCCGCTGCTGATCATCGCCGAGGACGTCGACGGCGAGGCGCTGGCGACCCTGGTCGTCAACAAGCTGCGCGGCACGCTGCAGGCCGCGGCCGTCAAGGCGCCGGGCTTCGGTGACCGCCGCAAGGCCATGCTCGAGGACATCGCGGTCCTGACGGGCGGCCGCGCCCTCACTGAGGACCTCGGCATCAAGCTCGAAAACATCAAGCTCGAGGACCTCGGCAAGGCCAAGAAGGTCACGATCGACAAGGACAACACCACGATCGTCGAGGGCGCGGGCGCCCAGAGCGCGATCGAGGGCCGCGTGAAGCAGATCCGCACGCAGATCGAGGAGACCACCTCGGACTACGACCGCGAGAAGCTGCAGGAGCGGCTGGCGAAGCTGGTCGGCGGCGTCGCCGTCATCAAGGTCGGTGCGGCCACCGAAACCGAGATGAAGGAGAAGAAGGCGCGCGTCGAAGACGCGATGCACGCGACCAAGGCCGCCGTCGAGGAGGGCATCGTCCCGGGCGGCGGCGTGGCGCTGCTCCGCGCCGGCAAGGCACTCGACTCGCTGAAGCTCGAAGGTGATCAGGCCGTGGGCGCCGGCATCATCAAGAAGGCCATCGAGGAGCCGCTGCGATGGATCGCGACCAACGCCGGCCAGGAAGGCTCGATCGTCGTCCAGAAGGTGAAGGACGCCAAGGGTGAGGAAGGCTACAACGCCGGCGCCGACAAGTACGAGAACCTGGTCGCGGCCGGCGTCATCGACCCGGTGAAGGTCGTCCGCACGGCGCTCCAGAACGCGGCGTCGATCGCCTCGCTCCTGCTCACCACCGAGGCGCTCGTCAGTGAAATCCCGGAGGAGAAGAAGGAAGCGCCGGCGATGCCGGGCGGCGGCATGGGCGGGATGTACTAAGCTTCGCCTGTCAATGACGAATGACGAATGCTGAATGCCGAAAGGCATTCGGGTGAGTCGAGGGGCCGGCTCGGAGGAATCCGGGCCGGCCTTTTTTTGTTGGCACGGGATGAGACGCCGACATAAATCCGCACAGCGGCGGACTTCTCCCCTTCCGGAAGTCTGAAGTCTGAGCGCTGGATGACCGCCGGATCTCCTAACCTCTGATGTCTCAGCAATTCCAGCCGCTCGTCTCGAGAGCCGCTGCCCCTCAATCTCAGGTACATGGTATGCAGCCTCATACCTCCCGAAGACATTTCCGATTCGACATAACCAGGGAGGTGCAATGAAACAGTCAGGTGCAGCGTTCATGTCGCTGCTGACCATCACTCTCGGTCTGTTGGTCTGCGTGCCCGGGCGAGCGGACGCAACCACGATTTCCATCATCGGTCTCGCGAGCAACGCCTTTTCCTCCGCGACCCTGGTTGCTGATTTCAACCCACAGACGAACACGTTCACGTTTACGAGCACGAATACCTCGGCCATCACGCATCCCGGATCGACATCCACGATCACGGCGTTCGGCTTCGACCTTCCGCCACTCGGGAACGTCAGCGCGTCCGGCTTGAATGGATTCACTGGCGCGCAGGCGCCCAGCCTCAGTTCCAGCTTCGCCTTCTCCGATGGGTCGGTGGGCACTGTCCCAGGGTTCGGTACGGCAGTTCTCGACTTCGCCTTTCTCACCGACGCGACGTTCGGCGGCGGAGTTGTCAGTGATGGACTCCTGCCCGGCGAGAGTGCCTCGTTTGTAGTTTCCGGCGCAGCCTTCGCCGGGTTGACCGAAGCGGAGATCGCGAATGCAGTCTTCGTTCGCTTTCTGAACGTGCCGACAGCAGCGGGCAGCGGTGGCACCGACGTGGCCAGCCCGGCAACCGTGCCGGACCCGGCAACCGTGCCGGAGCCGGCAACAGGGGCTCTCTTCCTGCTGGCGGCGGCAGGTGTGTTTCGTTCCGCGCGCAAGAGGATGCCCCGCCGTCAGTAGGGCCGGGGGAGCACGTAGCGTTCGGCAAGTTGAGGCTGGCCAGAAGATCCTGGCCGGCCTTTTTTTGTCGATATCATCCATTCGATGCCACTCGTCCGCTCCCAGCAGCCCGACAGCCATATCGAAGACCTCCAGGCGGCGCTCGTCGAACTCGATGCGGCGCTCGCCGCGCGGACGATGGAGCTGGCACAGGCGCGCGCGGACCTCGACACCTTTCGGATCCGCTACCGCCGGGATGTCGGCCGGCTGCACGAGGAACTCGACGAGCTGCTGGAGGCGATCGCGGAGGCCGAGCTGAAGGAGCTATCGGATCGCCTGAAGGAAGAAGGGTACGCGTCGTCGTCCGCAGCCGCCGATCAGCGCATTCCGGATCCCGCGCCCCGCTACACGTCTGACGCGGTCCGCAAGCTGTTTCGCGAAGTGGCCCGCACGATCCATCCGGACCTCGCGCGTGATGCACACACACGCGATCGCCGCCACGTCCTGATGGTGGAAGCGAACCGCGCCTATGCCACGGGAGATCTCGACCAGCTGCAGCGGATCCTCGCCGCATGGGAGAACAGTCCCGAGGCGGTGCAGGGTTACGGTCCTGAGGCGATGCGCGAGCGGCTCTCCCGGCAGCTGGCGCAGGTGCGGGCGGAGCTTGCCGCCTGCGACGATCAGATCGCCGCGCTGAAGGAGACGCCGCTCGGGCGGCTGAAACTGATGGTGGACGAGGCGTCCGCGAAAGGAAAGGATCTCGTCGCCGACATGGTGCGCCGTCTCGAGCGTGACATCATGGCGACGCGCAACCGCCTGGATGCCATGAACTGGAAGGAGTGAGATCGCATAAAATGGGCCCTGCGCGCGGGGCGCCTCCAGTCCGCGGAAAGGGCCGTGCCCACCCCCATTCGTCGAACGAAGAATACGAACCTTCTTTCAGCCTGATCAGTGCGGACTCCAGGCGCGTTGAAAGGAGATTCGTATGTCCGACGCCCTTCCGCTCCCGCCGCGGCCTGACCTCGATCAGTACAAGAAACTCGCGCGCGAGCTGCAGCGCGCGGCAGGCTCCGCCGAGCCAGACGCGTTCCGTCGGTGGGCCTCACGATGGCTCGAGACGCTCGCGCGCCTTCGCAGTGCGAACGCGCCTGCGGACGCCGCAGATCCGCTCGCGGCTATCGCCCGCGAGGCCGAACGCGTGGAGCGCCAATGGCGCGACTTCGTCCGCGCTCCCGAACGTGCGCATGCCATCAAACTGACGGACGCACAGTTCTTCATCGCCCGCGCACACGGATTCGCCAGCTGGCCGGCGTTCGCCGCTCATATCGACGCGCTGACACAGGACACGTCCCCGGTGGCGATCTTCGAGGCGGCGGTCGACGCGATCGTCAGCGGTGATGCTGCGAGACTGAAACGCCTGCTGCAGACTCATCCCGAACTCGCACGCGCGCGTTCCACGCGCGACCACCGCTCTACCCTTCTCCACTACATCTCTGCCAATGGCGTCGAAGACTTCCGCCAGGTGACGCCAAAGAACGTTGTCGCGATGACCGAGATGCTGCTGGAGGCTGGAGCGGACGTGAACGCCGCGTCCGACGCATACGGCGGCGGCGCGACGGCGCTCGGGCTGACGGCGACCAGCATCCATCCCGAACAAGCCGGCGTGCAGATCGAGCTGCTCGAGACGCTCCTCAGGCACGGCGCGCGGATCGAGGGAGAGCAGGCCGGTAACCGCAGTGGCCTCGTCCTCGGCTGCCTCGCGAACGGCCAGCCGCGCGCCGCCCGCTTCTTCGCGGACCGCGGCGCGCCGCTGTCGCTCGTCGAAGCCGCCGGAGTGGGCTTGTTGGATCGCGTCCGCGCGTGCTTCGATGAGAACGACGGCCGACGTCAGCCGAGTCCATCGTCCGAGCTTGATTCCGCGCTAGAGTACGCCGCCGGATACGGGCACGCTGACGTCGTCACATACCTGCTGAATCGCGGTGCGAACCCCTCGATGTCGGACGACGCGGGTCAGACGCCGCTGCACTGGGCAACCTTCGGCCCTCATGTGGAAGTGACGCGCGCGCTCCTGCGTGCCGGAGCGGACGTCAGTGCACGCGACCGGCGCTTTGGCGCTACCCCACTCGACTGGATGGTGCACGCGTGGGCAAATGCTGACGCGGAGGACAGCCGCTCCCGCGGGCAACAGGTCGCATCTCTCCTGATTGAGGCCGGAGCGGTGCCCGACCTCGATCGATTCGATCCGCAAGTCCTCGCACGCGTTCGTGTAGAGGCGGCCATGAGGGACGCCCTCGGGCTGCCGCCCGAGCCAGAGACAACTCGCCTGTCCGCCCCATCCAGCCGCGTCGTCCGACTCGACATCTCCACGCCGGAGATCAACATCTGCTCGCTCACACGCGATGGGCGGCTGGCACTCGTCGCATCGCAGGGCAATCCCGTCGGGATCTGGGACGCGCAGACGGGTCAGCGAGTGCTGGAACTCGGAGCGGGATCCTCAAACGCCTGGCTGGCGCAGTGGACGCCACACCCAACCTGCGTGCTCGTCGCCTCGCGGCAGCAGAACACGATCGAACTCTGGGAGATCGAACGCCGCGAGTCTGTCATGACGCTTCGCGGTCATCACGGGGGTCAGCCGCGCGCGGCCGCCACGAATGACGCTGGCACGAGCGCACTCACCGGCTGCAGTCATCGCGACACGACTATCAGGCTGTGGGACCTCGAGAGCGGCGCGTGCCTCCGCATCCTCGACGGCCATCGCGACGGCATCTACTCCATCGCGTGGTATGGAGAGACACGCGCCGCCTCAGGCTCGCGAGATCGGACGATCAGGATCTGGGACGTCGAGTCGGGCGCTACGCTGCGTGCGCTCACCGGGCACACCTACCACGTGCACAGCGTCGCGTGGAGCAGGGACGGCCGTCGCCTGCTTTCCAGTTCGATGGACATTCGTCTCTGGGATGTGGAGAGCGGACGCTTGTTGCGCGTCTTCGGGGGGCACAGCGCGGTGATTCGCACCGTTGTCTGGAGTCCGGACGAGAAGTACGCACTGTCAGCCTCTCACGACGGGACGGCGCGGATCTGGGACGTGGAGAGCGGACGATGTGAGTACGTTCTCCACGGGCACGACGCGGGGCTGGTGTCGGCGGCGTTCAGCACCGACGGCCAGCGCGCGTTCACCTGCGATTGGCTGGGTGCCATCCGCGAATGGCCGCTGACATTGCGGCGTGTCAGCGATTGATCGTTGATGTCACGTCGAGGTCGGATCCCGGCTTTCGTCGTCCCTGCTCTTCTCAGCGGACCTCGGCCAGCGCATACAGCAAGTCCACGTACGATGCGGTTGCACCGTCAAGACCTGCGACCTTCGGGTTCGCGGACTTGATGACGAAGAACTCGTCCGGCGCGTGGGCGCCGCCTCCGTAATTGAGACCGAACTGGCCGGCGGGCAGGTTCAGGGGCGGTCCGGTGAAGGTGACCCCGGGCCAGGATCCGGCGAGCCGCGGCCACAGTCCCGGCTCGATCCCCGCCTTGCGATAGGCGGCCTGCTGCGCCCGAATCAGTCGGGAATTTGGGTCCGTCTGGGTCGGATCGTACCCGCCGGTCATGTTCACCTCGATGTCGCCGAAGCCATGCTTCGCGAGGTGCTGCTTCAGCAACGCCAGCGTCTCCTTCGCGGTCATGTCGGGCACCAGCCGCAGGTCGAGTTTCGCGACTCCGCGGTGCGGCAGGATCGTCTTGCCGCCAGGACCGGTGTAGCCCGCAACCAACCCCTCGATGTTGATCGTCGGCTGCGTGACCAGCCGTCGCAGCGAGACGTCCCAGGGCTCGTCCTCGATCCACCGCTGCACACCGAGCGCCTTTTTGGCTGCCGCCTCGTCGCGTTTCGGAATGGCCTCTTCGAGGATTCGCTGCAGCTCCGGAGAGAGCGGACGCACCTTGTCGAAGAAGCCTTCGACCGCGGGCGTGTGGCCGTCCGGTTTGATCAGCGTGTTGAGCGCCTGTACGAGATGCCACACAGGGGAATCGATGTGCGCGGCGAGACTCGAGTGGACGTCGGCGGACGGACCGCGGCCCCACGTCTGGCCGGTCGAGACCAGCTCGCACTCGATGATTCCCTTGGCGCCGAGATTGATCTCGACGCTGCCGTTCGGGCTCTGATTGCCGAGGGGAATGATGACACCGGCGCACCGCTTCAACGCCGCCTCGACATCCGGCCGGAAGACGATCTGCGAGAAGTTCGGCGACCCGATTTCCTCTTCCCCCTCGCACACGAGAACCAGATTGACCGGGAGCGTGCGGCCGGCAGCCTTGAACGCGTGGAGTGCGGCGAGCAAGGCCACCTGCGGTCCCTTGGTATTGGTCGCGCCGCGCCCCACCATCACGGTCCCGACTCCTGGCCGTTCGACGAGCCGTCCTTCGAGCGGCGGCGAGGACCACTCCGCCGGATCAAACTGCTTGACGTCGTACATGAAGTACACGCCGAGCGTCGTGTCGGCCCCGGCGTCGAGCGTGGCGAAGACGCCTGGCTTCCCTTTCGTCGCGACGACCTCGACACGCCCGAACCCGGCCTCGCGGGCGAGGCGTGCCATGTACTCGGCTCCCTCCGGATAGCCGAGATCCTCGGCTGCAATCGAGGGCCGCGCGATCCAGTCGCGCAACATCCGCACGGTTTGCTGATGCTGGGGCGCGATCCGCGCGAGAACGGCTTCGCGGCCGGCGGCCGCCTGACCTTCGCCCGCCAGCGTCATCGCATCGAGTTGGTGCGTCAAGGTCAGGCCGACGGCGCCGGCCAGGGTCGCATGGAGAAACTCGCGTCGGTCGATCATGATCTCCTCGTAAGAAACTCAGAAACCCGGACGCCTTTCGTGCCCGCAGGGATCCGAATTTGACGACCCATGACGAAATCGTCAGAGACTGGCGAAATTTGACACTGCCGCGCGACACGTGCCGGAGCGGGACGCGTTCCGACGCCCATATTTTGGTCCAAATCAACGGATCTGGCAGATGCCTCCCGGACCAGCGGAACGGCGCTTCAATTGCTCCGGCGAGCCTTCCGTTGACAGTGTCAGCCCCAGGAAGGACGAACTAGTGGAACCATCCGGACGCGACCGGAGGCAATGGCCCCGGATCCCAGCATCACAGTTGACCGGTCTGTCTGCGTCGGTGGTCGGCGGACCGGCCTTGAAACTCGTGAACCTGTCGCGCGGCGGGGCGCTCGGCGAATCGCCGTCGCGGTATCCGATGCGTTCGTCCATCCAGCTGGTGCTCACCCGAGCCTCAGGTGCGGTGACCGTGAAGACCGCCAAAGTGTCGTGGGCGCAGGTCGCGTCCATCGTCGACATGCGGATCAGCTACCTGCACGCCTTCACGTTCGACGCGCCGATCGACGACTTCGAAGCGGCAACCGGCGTCAACGATCTGGAGCTGTTGGCTGATGAGGGTACCGAGCCTCGACTGATACCCGAGGCGGTTGACCAGGCGCAGCCGGCTGACGCTGCAAGCACTGAATCGAACGAGGCGGCTCCAGTTGACGCGGCCCCCCACCCGCGGACTGAACCTGCATGGAACCTCGCCGATGCGTCCGATGGGGATCTTCGGGAGCAGCTTGCCGCCGCGATGTCGCGGATCGCCGAACACTCCACTGCCAAGCAGGCACTCGTCGCGAAACTCGAGGCCGCCGATGCCGAGCGGAGCAGCCTGCGAGCGGAACTCGAACTCGAACGGCAGCGAGCGGCCCAGCCGCGACTCGAGACGGAAGTGGCGGATGCGCTCTCCAGAGCTGCCGCGCTGGATCAGGCCCTGGCAGAACGCGAACAGGCGCATCAGCAGGTATTGGCCGATACGCGAGCCCGGTACGAGGCGCTCGTCTCCGAGCTGATGGACGTGGCCAACGCGCAGGAAGTCGAGTTTCAACGGCTGCTCGCTGAGCAGACGGCCCGCCGGGACCAGGAGTACGCGCGGGCGGAGTACATCGCTGCAGAACTTGCGCGCCTGCGTGCCGCCGGGACGCGCGCGCTCGCTGAGTGGGACAGGATGCGGCAGGAACTCACAACGCGCCTGGACCACGCCGAGGCGCGCTGCGCGGCTCACGAGAGGCGACTCGAAGCGGTCGCGCGAGAAGCCGAGAATCTGATGGACCTCGCGACGGCAGAGATCGTGCCGGTCATGACCGACGACGCCGATTCCGAACAGAGCGGCGACGATCGCGCGCACGCCCTCGCATAGCCCTGGGCGATCGTCCTCCGGACTCTTGATCGAGTGGCGCGCCTCTCGCCCTCATCGGGCACGAGGCGCGCCATCATCGCATTACTTCTTTACCTGCGCCCCCGCGAGCTGCGCGATCGCCGCGAGGGTCGTCTGCGCCGAATTCAGGCCGAGACGGAAGTCCTTGTCGCTATAAGTCGAGAACACATCGGTCGGCTGGTGCCAGTGCGGGTTCCATCCGAACCCCGTGTGGTCCCGGCGCTCGTTCTCACGCATCGAGATCGCCGGAACGATGTCCTGGAACGGCACCGAATCGGTGCTCTGCATGTGGCTGCCGACGTTGGCCGGATAATCGGTCGCATACCGCTCGTTGGCCGCCTTGAAGAGCCAGGCGAGCTTCTGGGATTCTGCTGCCATCTTCGAGTTCTGCTGGAACTCGACGTTGACGTCCGCTTCGCGCCGCTGCTCGGGCGAGAGCTTGCCGTCCGGACCAGGCATCCCGTGGTCGAACATCATCATGTCGTGCTGGACCATCCCGAGCCACTTCGGTTCAGGATACTTGCCGGAGCCGGGAGGGTCTTCCTTCCCCTGCAGCGCCTCGCGCTGGTACACGTACGCGCGCGCCCCCTTCAAGCCGCCTTCCTCACCATTCCACAGGGCGAAGCGGATGGACACGTCGGTGGTGACATCGGGTGAGTTGAAGATCCTGGCGAGTTCCATCACGATCGCCGTGCCGGATCCATTGTCGTTCACCGCCTGGCCGTAGCCGATCCCGTCCATGTGCGCGCCGATGATGTACATCTCGCCGCGCCGCGTCGTTCCCCACTTCGTGCAGTAGACCTCGTCGACAGGCCCGGGAATGATCGGCTCTGAGTTGAGCGCGCGGAGCGTCTCGTCCGGCTGACGCATGGGATCGTTGTTGACGCCGGTCGGACCGCCGAATCCCTTGCCTCCCGCGCCGCGGCGAACGGGATCCTCCGGCGTGCCGGCAGGCGTCGGACGGTCGGCCGCCCTGCCGCGTCCCCTACCGCCGCGTGCCTGTCCTCCACGTCCACGACCGCCGCGATCGCCCGAGACCTGTGGTCGGGGCACCGGTTCCGTGGGATCGTAGGTCACCCGGCCAGTCTCGCACCCGTACGACTTCAACTGCGCCTCGATCCAGTCGACGGCCTTGCGATTTCGCTCGGTACCCTCACGACGGTCACCGAACGCCGTCAGCCCTTTGATCGTGGCCTTGTACCGTTCGAGTTCCAGCCGGCTGACGAGTGTGCGCACATCATCCGGCGGCTGTGTGACCACAGGTCCAACACCAGCACGCTGTCCAGATTGTGGTGTTTGCTGGGCGCCCACCGCGACAACGGCCGCGCCAAGGATTACCGCCCCGAGATACATCCGACTCAACGACATTTCGATCCTCCAGAAGCCAGTCTCGTCTTCATCAAAACAACTCTTTCCCTACTTCGCCGCGGCTGCCCGCGGCGCCAGCTTGATCGTCCCCGCGGCCTGGCGCGCCTGCAGCACGGCCATGACATCTTCAACCGGGATCGGCTCGAATTCGCCGGAGAGGAAGTCGCGGATTTCGAGCGCGGTCTTCCCCTGGCCGAGCAGGATCGTGAACTCCGCGTTCATGTGCTGTGGCAGCGCCGGGCCACCGCCGCCGCCACGTCCGCCCCCGCGTCCACCGCGGCCGCCGCGGCCTCCAACGGACGCGCATCCCGAACGGGTCGCTTCACCCGCGCACTGCACCAGCAGCTGCGCGGCCTCGCGCTCAGCCGCCGTCAGCGGCGGATCCCCGGCCGGAGCGGCCGGCGCCTGCAATCGCGCCGCGTGAACGCCATAAAGCGTCCGCAGCTCCTCGTACCGCGCAACCAGTGTCTTGTCGATGGCCGCTTCGAGCGGCGCCAGACGCTTCGTCGCACCGGCCGGATCCTCGTAGAGGACCGACGATGAACGGACCACCGCCTTTTCGACGTCGGCCTGGTGGCGGACCGTGATGCGAGCGTCACGATACGCCTTGACGAGCGCGGCCGCGTCCGTGGCATCGGCAAGGTATCCCGAAGCCTTGCGCATCGAATCGCCGATCCGCTCGGCGCCTCGGCCAAGATTCTCGGACGTGACGCGTCCGGCGACCGCGTCGGTGCCCGCCGCCAGCACGGTCATCGCACCGACGCCCACGACGGCCGCGCGCTTGAACTGCGTGGGATCCATCTTGTCGACGGTGTCCTGCGAGGAGTGGTACCACATGTCCGGCCAGGTGATGAACATCACCGACGGAATGCCGTGCTGCATGTAGGTGACGTGGTCGCTCGAACCGTAATGCTTGTCGATCTTGATGTAGAAGGCGTCCTTGCTGCCCGTCGGCGCAACCACCTCGAGACTCGGTGCGTAGCCCTGCGCTCGGTAGCGGACCCGTTCGCGGGCCACGTCCGACACCCACTCCATCATGCTCTGTCCGATGTCGTTGAGGAACGAGGGGAACGTGTCCGGCGTCCGCTGAAGGATCCAGTAGCTGCGGCTGAGCGCGAGGCGGATCCCTTCCATGTCGAAGTTCAGGTCCGCGATGATCGCCTTCTGCTTCTCGGGATGCGCCGCGAGCCAGGCGCGTGTGCCGCTGATCTCCGCGCCCCACTGGAAGTTGATCGTCCGCTTCGGGCGCGGCAGCTTGCCTTCGTTTATGAGCTTGATGTACGCGCGGCCCATCTCCAGCGTCAGCGCACATCCGGAGTTGTCGTCGTTGGCCCCCTGCTTGATGACTCCTTCGTACAAGTGTGCGCTGACCGCGACCTCCTGCGTGGTGCTGCCATCGCCGGCGATCTCGGCGTGGACCACTTCGGCCTTGCTCGGAATCATCTCCGCCTTGACGATCGAGCGGATCGTGATCTTCTCGCCACGACCGAGGCGCAGCGCCAGTTCGCGGCCGACGCGCGGCTCGACGGCCCATCCGAACGTCGGCCGATCGATGCCCTGCGGCGGATTGAAGCGGGTATCGGGAATCTGGTCCGGATAGTCGTTCGGACGAAGCGCCGTGTAGCCGATGATGCCGACCGCTCCCTGTGCCGCGGCCTGCGCGAACGGGCCGAGTCCGCTCGAACTCAGTAGCACCTTGCCGTTCAAATCCTTGCCGGCAAGGTCGGCGGCGCGGCCGGCGCCGACGTCGATCAGCTCACCGGTAATGTCGCCGGTCGGTGTCCCCTGCCCCAACGCGAGCGCCACGTCGTGGATGTCGTACAACTTGCGGCTGACAGGGGTCGTCATCCACAGTTCTCCGACGCTCGGTTGCCACTGCGGACCACTCGGAAACGACTCGATCCGGACGTTGGTGAAGCCGTACTCCTTCGCCTTGCGTGCCATCACCTCGCTCTCGCGGAAAGGCCCCTGGTACTCCGATGCCGGTCGAACGCGGGTGTACGGCACGAGTTCCATGAGGGTGTGCATGGCGCGTTCGCCAGAGGCCTCGTTGACGATCGCCCGCATCTCGTCGTGCGACAGCAACGTGCGGTCCTCCCGCTCCTGGGCCGGCATGACGGCGAACGCAAGAGCCCAGGCCATGGCTCCTGCCGCAATAGTCCGCACTTTCATCAACATGACTCCTCTCGCTGCTCAGGAAAAAAAGACGGCGCAGATCCTCATCGATCGGGATCTGGTGACGGAATGATACGTGATCGAGCGCGTGGAGGGCAGCACCCGCACCGAGGCGACGTTGGTCGCTCAGCGCAAGTTGAAGGAGAGTTCGACTAGAACGCGGACGGCGACAGGCTTCTCGAGGTAAGTGCCAGGCCGGAACTTCCAGGCGCGAATCGCTTCGATCGCCTTCTGATCCAGCCCGAACACATCGTCCAGCGAACGGACGATGCGTACGGGGCCGACAGAGCCATCGGCGAGGACGGTTGCTTCGAGAAGGATCGCCCCCTGGATCCTTGCCGCCATCGCGGCAGCGGTGTACTCCGGGCGTTTCTCGAAGACGACGCGAGGCGGAATGACGCCAGGCGCGCCCGCATCGAACGGGCCCTCGCCCGGCCCGGCGCCGCTGCCCTTGCCCGGTCCGGAACCAGGCCCTGGGCCGCCTCCTCCCCTGCCAGCGTCGCGACCGTCGTCGCTTCCGGTCCCGACCGCATTCGCCGCGCTCAGTACAGCGACCGTGCCCGGCAGTTCGAGCGCGCCCAGGACGGTCGGGACGTGTGGCAGTTTGAAGCGTTCGATCGTTTTCGGTGTTGGTCTGGGTGCGGCGGGTGCGGCCTTGACGCCATCGCCTCCGAGTCCTCCGCCGGCGAAACCGGGCTGCGAGGCCCAGACGAGGGGTTGCACCGCTGATGAGGGCACGGGGGTCAGATGTGCCCCCGCAAAGAAGACGAACAGCGCCCCGCATGCCAGGTGGAGGACGAACCCGCTGGCGAACTGGGCTGGCTGCCGCATGGCCTTAGGACGATCGAGGGTCGAATTCGGTCCGGTTCCAGCCTTCGGCTCTGATCCCGCGGCCGGGACATCATGCCGGCGCGGAGTCCAGGAGTGCGCGGATCTCGGCGAGTCGTTCCCCGGCACTGGCGAATGGTCGATCGGGACGCCAATCGCCGGAAAGATGCGTCAGGATGGCCAGGGCCCGTTCGAGATCCGCACGCCAGCCTGGCGCGCCGGTTCCATGTGCGTGCAGCCCCTCGAGGTACAGCAGTTCCGCCATCAGCCACAGCTTCGCGGGATCCGGTTCCCCAACCGGCGCGAGCCACATCAACAGTTGCTGCGGATGCAGGCTGCGAGCGACCTCCAGGTCCAGGCCGGCCTGCCGCGCGATCTCGCCGACTTCTTCCCGAACCCCAATCTCGTCGCGCTCGCGACGCAGGATCCTGTCCCGAAGCGTGATGAGTGCGGCGCCGAGATGCTGGATCAGGCGAAGGATGTAGTCGTGTCGGTACATCGCCGGATCCTGATCGGGCGACTGTTACTTCCTGCGGGCTGCGGCGTACTCGATGGCGAACTTGCGCAGCGTCTCGCTCGTCTGCCCCAGGGCGACCGCTTCCTTGACGGCGCGCTCCTCATCCCAGCGATCGACCACGAGACGCTTGATCAGCCACATCGTCGCGGCACGATTGCCGCCGGCGCAGTGGATGAAGGCCGGCTCGGCGCCCGGTGTCGTGATCGCTTCCAGGAACCGATCCGCCGCCGCGGGATCCGGCTTGCCATCGAACGGCGCGTGAAAGTAGCGGAGTCCGATGGCTTTTGCGGCGGCTTCTTCCTTCTCGACCTCCGCCCCGGGTTCCGACGCCAGACGCAGATTGATCACGGACACGAACCCCGCCTGTTTGATCGCCGGCAGCGCCTCGGCGGAGGTGGCACCCGCGCACGCGACTGTTGTGCCGAGTCGCGCAAAATTCCGCACACCTTCGATCGGTTCTTTGGAAACATCCTGCATCCCGAGGACGGCCGCGAGCAGGATGGTGATGACGATCGTGGGCATATACCCCACCATACTTCAACTCACGTGCAGATGGATTCCTGATGAGCTGCGCCGCCTAAAGTCTGCCTTTGCCCCGACTTTTCGGACGGCATGAATTCACCCTGCGCAAAAACTTTGAATAAAATTCCCCCTTCCGCTGCGGCAGAGCTGGGTATGTCGCTTGCAATGGGAAACAAGTGCACAAGGAGACTATGTTCAAGCGAATCCTCATGGCTGTTTCCGCTGGTGTGTTCCTAGTGGCGGGTGCGTCCCAGGCAACCGCGGCACCGATTCTCATGACCTGGAGTTCACCAGGCAACCATAACGACTGTGCGGGTCTGTTCGGCGGCAAGAAGGGCACTGTTTGCGACGTCGGCAACTATCTGGATCCCGCAACGCCCGTTTCCCCGTGGATCGCGAAGTACGACACGGACGACGACGACTGGGAAGTGAATCCAGCCTACGACAGCATCACGGGCAGCGAGTTCACCATCAATGGAGGCGGCGGGTCGGGCACGTGGTCGTACGTTCCTGGCGCCGAAGATCCAGGTGTTCGTTTCTGGGTGGCCAAGGGAGGCAACCAGGGATTCAAGCTCCACTGGATGGTCGAGAGTTCGACGGTGGGCACCGCCTGCGACACGGCGTACACCCTCAGCTGTCTGAATCTGGCGCTCGTGGTCCGCTCTGGCACCTGGTCCACGCCGTCGATGCAGGGCCTCTCCCACATCACGTTCTACAACGGGGGCCCCACGACAGACGTTCCCGAACCGGCGACCCTGCTCCTGCTCGGCGTTGGTGGCGCGGCCGCCATCGTGCGCCGCCGGCGGCGATAGGGTACCCTCCACATTTTTCTCGGGCAAACGCGAGAGCCGGCCGGGAGCGATCCTAACCGGCTCTCGCGCGTTTATGGGGTCCGCTCGCGTCCTGCGGGGAGCGCTGAGATACTTTTGACGCATGATCCGCGTCAGAGCCGCCACCCAGGCCGACCTCCCGGCCCTCACCGATCTCTACAACCACTACATCCTCAACACGCCGGTTACGTTCGACCTCGAACCCTACGGTCCGGACGGGCGGCGGGTCTGGTTCGACCAGCACGCCGAAACCGGTCCGCATCGGCTGCTGGTGGCCGAGCAAGACGGCGAGGTCCTGGGATATGCGACATCCAGCCGCTGGCGTCCGAAAGCCGCCTACGACACGACGGTCGAAACGAGCGTCTACTGCCGGCACGATGCGACAGGCCGTGGGGTGGGAACACGGTTGTATGACGCGCTGTTTGCGGCGCTGGCGACTGAAAACGTCCATCGAATCGTCGCCGGGATGACGCTGCCGAACGACGCGTCCAGAGCGCTGCACGAACGTTTCGGGTTCACCCACGTCGGCGACTTCGCGGAAGTCGGCTACAAGTTCGGCAGGTATTGGGACGTGGCCTGGTTCCAGCGCGGGATGCGTTTGTAGCGGATCGACGCCGCCGGAACCCGCAGCCAGACTCGTACGTGCCTTGCCAGTCGACGCCCCACGGGCCAGAATGGGCGGACACACACAAAAATCCCTACGGAGAGGATGTTTGATGATCTCGACGAATCGATGGATCCGCCGTGCCGCCATTTGTGCGCTTCTGGCGATCTCCATACCCGTGGCGCTTCGCGCTCAGCAATCGCCGGGCGCCATCCGCACGCAAGCCGAAGAATCCGGCTTCACGGAGTACACGACCTACGACAACATGATGCGGTACCTGCAAGCGGTGCAGGCCCGGAGCCTCGAAATGCGGCTTGGCACCTACGGCGCGACACACGACGGCCGTGAACTGCCCTACGCAATCTTCAGCCGGCCCGCGGTCACGCAGCCATGGGAAGCGTGGACACTTGGCAAGCCGATCATCGTGCTCGCCGCGGGCGTTCACGGGGGCGAACGAACGCTTCGCGAATCGGTGCTGCTCTACGTCCGCGAACTGGCGGACCGATCGTCGGACGCCAACAAGCTGCTCGATGATCTGGTGATCATCGTCGTACCCCAGATCAATCCCGACGGCTTTTCGGCACAGCCGAACCCTACCCGCGGGAACACCTGGGGGATCGATCTGAATCGTGACTACATGAAGCTGGAACAGCCGGAGATCGCCGGCTACGTTCAGAACGTCATCCTCAAATGGGCGCCGCACCTCTACATCGACGGGCACAACGGCGGCTCGTTCCCGTACAACCTGAATTACCAGTGCGCCAGCCACAACGCGCCCGACCGTCGCATCACGGAAACCTGCGACAAGGAGATCTTCCCCGCCATCAACAAGCGGCTCGAGGCGGAGGGCTTCAAGGCCTGGTACTACCAGCGCGGCAACGCGACCGAGTGGATTGTGGGCGGCTCCGAGCCCCGGATCGGCCGCAACTACGGCGCCTTTGCCAATAGCGTCGCGATCCTGTTCGAGTCGCCGGGCCAACCGATGGAAACCGGCGTGAAGAGCGGCTTGCTCGGGTACAAGGCGGTCGCTGAATGGTCACGCGACAACGCCGCGAAGCTGAAGGAGGTCGTGCACCGCGCACGCCGCGAAACCGTCGAAATGGGCGAAAAGCCGGGCGACAACGTTCCGCTGGCGGTCCGATACGAGGCCGAAGACACGCCCGTCGATTACCTGATTGGTGAGGGCCAGGGCGAGAACCGGAAGATCGTCGAGGTCACGGGTGCCAAATTGATGAAGAAGCCCGTGACCACGATCGAGCGCCCGCGCCCGTATGCCTACGTGCTGCCACGCGAAGCGAAGGACGCCGTCGACCTCCTGCGTCAGCACAACATCACGGTCGAGACGCTTCGCGAGCCGACACAGCTCACCGTGGCTGCATACACCGTCGCCGACGTGACTCACGCGCCGCAGTACAACCACGCCGCCACGACGTCCATCAAGGTGGGTGAAGTCCAGAACATTCAGCGGACCTTCCCCGCCGGGACCTACATCGTCCGGACGGCACAGATGCAGGGCCGCGTGGCCGTCCACCTGCTCGAGCCGGAGACGACGGACAACGTGATCTACTGGAACCGCATGGACGCCTGGGTGCCGCGGCCGCGGGTCGCGACCACCGGCCCCGCGGATCCCGATGATGAGGCTCCGCAGGTCGGGCGCGGCCGCGGAGCGGGCCCGGGTCGCGGAGGCCGTGGCGGCGGTCAGGGCCGTGGTGGCGCGCCGCAGGTCCCGTACGTGCCGATCTTCAAGGTGATGGCACCGACGGAGATGCCGTTGAGCATCGTGGGCCGCCCCTGAGACGGGCATCGTGGCGAGGTCGGCAGCGGCACGCTGCTGCCGACCCGCTTCCTGTCTGACGCCCTTTGGCGTCGTCGATACCGCCCGGTGTCGTACCTCCTACCTCACCACCATCCGCCTGAATTTGGCCTACGAGGGTTCAACTGGTCCCGGGACCAGTTCACTCATCCGGCGGATCCGGTCCGGTTCCTGGGGCGGCAGACGAGATGTCCGGTGAAAGCGGCGTAACCTCTCGCGTAGCGGACGACACCTCGGGGGTGCCGGACGAGACCTTCGGCGTGGCAGACGAGACGGCTGGCGTAGCGGATTTGACCTCCCACGTAGCGGACGACACCTCCGGGGATGCAGGCGAGACGTCTGGCGTGGCGGATTCGGCCTCCGGTGTGGACAAAGTCGCCGGCGCGGCGGACGAAACCTCCGGCGATGCAGGTGCGACCTCCGGCGAAGTAGAGACGGCCTCCGGCGCGGGAATGTCCTGGCCGAAGAAGAGACTCGCCTCGTACTGATTGTGGGCACGGCAGCGCAAACAGACGTTTGGTGTCGTCGACTTACCCCCGGCCGCGTAGGGTCTAAGGTGATGGAACTCGAGGAACCCGCGTTCCTGACAGCGGCCGTTCGGCCCAACGAAGGTGCACTGCGCTCCGTCCCGCGCCCACACCTCACGCTGCACCTGCACCGAAGGTCGGCGAGCATCGACGTTCGGCGGCCGGGCCGGCCGAGGATGGTCGGTAGCGCCTGCCTTCTGCCGCTTCCCTGCCTTGACCAGGAGCGTCAGGGCCTTGTCCAGAATCTTCACGACGTCACCATCGGGTATGACATGGCGCCACAGATCCTGCGCCTCTCGAAGCTTCTCCCGCATGGCGCCTGAGATCGTGATCTGCAGCGTGTAAGTCTCCTCGCCCGTCTCAGGATCGGCGCGCAAGCCCGCAACCAGTGTTTCGACCTCGTATTTGCTCTTGAATGCCGCCTGGTCCAGCAGGGCGTCGGCCGTCTCCGGTTCGAGGTGCGGTCCCAAAAGCCGCAGGTTCGTGAGCGTCAACGCACCGCAGGCAAGACGCTCCATTGCAATGGGGAATCTCCGCCCCAGTCGTGCCGCTTCGATGCGGTCGTATGCCGCGTGCTCTGAAAGCTGCAGGATTTGGGTGCAGTAGGTGAACATCGACGAGCACCCCTGGCCGAGATACAGCTTGCGCTCGTCGATCACCGCCAACGCGAGAATAAGGTCTACGGTGGCCATCCGTTCGTGATTCGCCAGTTCCGCCGCCTCCGTCAGCAGCGCCTGGTCCGAGAGAACATTGAACCGGGAGGCCCCACCCATACCGGAACGCACTGGAGCACAGGCGATGCCAGCCGTTTTCAGGCCTGTTTTTGACAATCACGATCTGACGACGCTCGAAACCCCACCGAAAACGACAGCCACAGTTGACAGCGAAGCGAGCACCGCTGCGCCTGCCGACTCACATGGCTCGCAATTCACTGGGGTTTTGATGCGTCTTCCCGCGCGGAAACTTCAGTACCCGGCCATCAGCAAACCTCAAGGAACCGATCAGCGGCTGTAGGCGAGTACCGCAAGCGCGAGGAGGGCGAAGACCGCACTTATTCGTTCAAGACCAGAGACGCCGGGTATGGGAGTCGCGGCCAGGTACTCTCGTACCCGCTCGATATCCTCTTCCGACCCGAACAGCCTGCCCTGCGGATCGAGTGCGACCGTGCGGCCCCGGCGAACCGCATCGAGAACGGCGGCTGGTGAACGTTCCTCGACGAACAGGAAGGTCCGGCAGAACCCGAGCGGCGCGGTCATATGGAAGTCGCTGGAGCCGATCGGCGCGACACCAGGATTAATGATCTGCGCCTTGCTGAAGAACTGTAGATATTCGTCGTCCGCGGGATCGTACGGGCGCTTCGTGGGGCCGTGTGCGACTTCCGCGCCGTCCAGCGCGGCCAGCGTGTCGTGATCGGCCGGACGCCACGATCTCGAAACCGGATGCGCGGCGATGGCCACTCCCCCCTGCGCCTGGATCGCCTCGATCGCCTCGACCGCCTTCAATCGCCAGTCCACGGGGTCACGAGTGCCGATCGCCACTAGATGAAAATCGGGCGCGGTGATCTCCTGCCCCGGGATCACCATCGCCTCGCCCGAGTCCAGGCGCAGCCACTCACCGAGTTTCAATCCCAACCGGTTGTTGTGACCCGTGATTCCGATCACATTCAACCCGCGACGCCGCGCTTCGTGCTGCAGCTCCCACACAGGGAGCGAGCCGTCGCCCGGATATGGATGGATATGGAGGTCGGCGACCATCACGGTCGGGTCCGGCGGCGCAGGCGGAGTCCAGCGCCGGTCCAGGATCGTCCCCAGCAGCACCGCGAGGACAAAGAGAATCAGCCCCAGCAGGGTGCGAACCGTCACGCGAACAGTCCGACGACCCGCGGCCACAATGAAACCGCGAAGAACACGTAGACGAAAAAGAGACCGTACGTGACGGCCTGGTGCTGCACGACCCGGATGCGAGCGCGGTGAGGATCCAGCTGGAGTTCCTGCTGGCAGTACGTCACGAGCAGCTTGACCGTCCACAGGATCGGGATCACCGCCACCGCTGCGAGCACGAAGTGGCCCGCCCGGCGCGACGCCGGCCAGAGCAGGAACGTCGCGTGGACGGCGAGAATCCACAACGCCCAGGGCCAGCCGGTGGCGAAGTAGCGATCCAGCAGGCGAAGCCGGTGAGCGGGCGCCGAGCCCCGGATCAGGAACAACCCGGTCAGCAATTGCAGGACCGGTACGAAGCTCCAGCCAATCGCACCAGCCAGCACGAGCGACACGGTGACGCGCTCGGTCGCGGACGCGGTCAACGAGGTCCCGATGACGAGCGCCACCAGCGTCATCTGCGCCAGCACGCGCCCGCCGAGGCTATTGGGCATATTCCGTCCCACAAGTCGCCCCCGCGATGGTATAACCCTGACTCATCGCCGGCGCGTTCGCATCGGCGGCATGCAGGAAGTCATCAGGAGGTATGCAGTCCATGAAGATGCGCACATTCGCCGTTGCGCTTTCGCTGGCGATGGCGTCATACGTCGCCTTCGCCCAGGAACCCCCGCAGGATCCGCCTGCCGGTGGCGGCGGCCGCGGCGGCCAGCAATCGCGCGAGCCGCAGATACGGCCGTACGACCGGGTCATCACCAAGGAGGCGAAGACCGACGAGGGCCTGTTCACCGTTCATCGTATCGGTGACCGTCTGTTTTACGAAATTCCGCAGGACAAACTCGGACGCGAGCTGCTCTGGGTCAGCCAGATCGCACGCACGACGCTCGGCGCCGGCTACGGCGGCCAGGCGGCGGGCAACCGGGTCGTCAGGTGGGAGCGTCGTGGCGACCGCATCCTTCTTCGCTCCGTCTCGTATGACGTGGTCGCCGATCCGTCGAGCCCGATTGCGAAGGCCGTCGAAGCCGCCAACAACGACGCGATCATCATGGCGTTCAATGTGGAGGCCGAAAAGGATGGCAACCCCGTCATCGACGTGAGCCGCCTCTTCACGACCGACGTGACCGAGTTCAGTGGACGCACGCGTGTGGGCGCCCGCAGTTTCGACGCCTCACGGTCCTTCATCGATCGGGCGGTCTCCTTCCCCGAGAACATCGAAGTCGAGGCCACGCACACGTACAACAATCCGCCGGCCGAAGCCGGGGGGCGCGGCAACGCGCCGGGTGGCGGACGCGGACGCGGCCAGTCGCTGCGGCCCGGCAGCCACACCGTGGTGATGCACTACAGCATGGTGCTGCTGCCCGAAAAGCCCATGCAGCCGCGGCTCTACGATCACCGCGTCGGCTATTTCTCGACCTCGAAGATCGACTACAGCGCCGACGAGCACAGGGCCCCGCAGCGCCGCTACATCACGCGCTGGCGCCTCGAGAAGAAGGACCCGAATGCCGCGCTCTCCGAACCCGTGAAGCCGATCACGTACTACATCGATCCGGCGACGCCGGCCAAGTGGGTGCCGTATCTGAAGGCGGGAGTCGAGAGCTGGAATGAGGCGTTCGAAGCCGCGGGATTCAAGAACGCGGTGGTGGCGAAGGACGCGCCGACGCCGCAGGAGGACCCGGACTGGAGCCCGGAGGACGCGCGCTACTCGGTGATCCGGTGGCTGCCGTCGACGATCGAGAACGCGTCGGGTCCGCACATTCACGATCCGCGCAGCGGCGAGATCCTCGAGACCGACATCCAGTTCTACCACAACGTCATGAACCTCGCGCGCAACTGGTACTTCGTGCAGGTGGGTGCGCTCGATCCCCGCGCGCAGAAGCTCCCGCTGCCTGACGAGCTGATGGGCAAGCTGGTGCAGTACGTCGCCGCGCACGAAGTCGGCCACACCCTGGGCTTCCAGCACAACATGAAGGCGAGTTCGATGTACACGCTCGCCCAGGTGCGGGATGCCAAGTGGGTGAAGGAGAACGGACACACGCCGACCCTCATGGACTACTCGCGCTTCAATTACGTCGCGCAGCCCGAGGACAGGATCGCTGTCGAAGACCTGATCCCCAAGATCGGTCCGTACGACAAGTGGGCAACGATGTGGGGCTACAAACCGATCCCCGGAGCGACGTCGCCCGAAGCCGAGAAGAAGACGCTCGACGAGTGGGCGCGCCAGCAGGACAAGACCTCGTGGCTCCGGTTCTCCACGCAAGGTTCCGCCGGCACGGACCCGGGTGAGTTGACCGAAGCGGTCGGTGACGAGAACGCGGTGCAGGCGACGACGCTCGGCATGAAGAACCTCGAGCGCGTGGCGACCATGCTGCTCAGCGCCACGACGACGCGTCCCGGCGAACCGTTCGACGATCTCGCGGAAGTCTACGGACGGATGCTCGGCCAGTGGTCGCTCGAGATGAACCACGTCGCGGCCATCGTCGGCGGCTACAACTCCCAGCAGAAGCACATCGGGCAGGAGGGCGTCCGCTTCAACCTGATCCCGAAGACGAAGCAGGAGTCTGCGGTCACGTATCTCGTCGACAATGCGTTCCACGCCCCGAGATGGGCGCTCAATCCCGAGATTCTCCGCAGGATCGAGCCGGTCGGTGTGCTCGATCGCATCGAATCCGCGCAGACGCGGGTTCTGAATTCGCTCCTGAGCAGCGGCCGGATCAACCGCCTCGTCGAGCAGGAAGCGGTCGATGGTCCGGCGGCGTACGCACCGCTCGACTTCCTCGAGGACATCCGGAAAGGCGTGTTCAGCGAGGTCTACGGCGCAACCGTGCAGCCGATCGATCCGTATCGCCGCAATCTGCAGCGCGCGTATGTCGAAACGCTGAGCAACCGCGTCAACGGCGCCCAGGCGCAGTCCGACGACGTCCGTGCGTTCTTCCGGGGTGAGTTGAAGGCCCTCGAGGCCGATCTGCAGCAGAATGCGCGCATCTCGACCGATCGCGCGACGACCCTGCACGTCGAGGATCTGCGTCAGCAGATCGCCCGCGCGCTGGATCCGACGTTCCAGGCCACAGCCGCACGATCGACCACCGATCTCACCGACGAGGCTTCGATCTTCGACGTGACGACGCCCAGTGATCTGTGCTGGGTGGATTACGCGGTGCTTCCTAAGCGGCGCTGACGGAGAGGCGCTGATTGAGTATCAATGCTGAATGACGAATGACGAATGCTGAATGATTTCCGAACGAGGTTCAGCATTTAGCATTCAGCATTCAGCATTGACATCGGTACACACGAAGGGCCGGACCGCGGAAGCGGCCCGGCCCTTCTATTTCTGGTCTGACGATTACCGGAGTGTGAACGTCAGCTCGATGTTCACCAGCACCGCCACCGGCTTGCCCATCCGGGTGCCCGGCCGGAACCGCCACCGCTTCACCGCTTCGATCGCTTTCTGGTCGAGCCCGAAGCGGTCGTCCAGCGATCGCACGATCTGCACGTGGCCCACGGTGCCGTCCTCGTTGACCACCGCCTCGACCTCGACGATGCCCTGCACCTTGGCGCGCATCGCCTCGGACGTGTACTGCGGCTTCTCTTCGTAGATCAGGTCTGGCGGGAGCACGCCGTTTCCGGGTCGATAGGCGCCGCCGCCGGTACCGCCGCCGTAGCCCTCACCGAAGCCTGAACCCTGCCCGGAACCGATGCCGGTCCCCTTGCCGGTTCCCGCTCCGCCACCCGATCCGGTGCCCTGCGACGGCGTGATCACGGTTGGCGCGTTCGACACCATCCCGGGAAGTTCCATCACGCCCGTAGCCGTCTGCTGTGCCGGGATCGTGATCTCGACGGGAGGCTTCGGGGGCGGCTCTTCCTTGACGATCTCCATCTTCGGCACCTTGGCGACCGGCACCGAAACCTTTTCCTCCCCCTTGAGCTCGACCTTGCGCGGCGGCTCCTCCATTTCATTGCCGCCGCCGCCACCGCCCCCACCTGGCCCCGGCGTATCGAGCCAGACGATGTCTCGGGGCAGTTCGTCGCGTGAACTCGTGAGCGCCTGCGGCGGATTCGCAATCGCCAGGATCGCCAGCAGCACGAACCCGCCGTGGATCAAGGCCGACACCAGCGTCGCCTCCCCTGCCCGCTTGGCGTCGAGCTTTGAGGACTCGACCTCTCCCGCGAGAAATCGCGCATTGGGGCTGGCGCCGTCGTGAAGGTCTTGACTCATCGTCTGGGATTGTGGTTGCGAGGCTGCTGCCATTTTGGACGTTTCCGCCGCTCACTGCAAGGCTGCAATAAGAATGCCTCAGCCGGTGGCGAACGGCCGTGAAATTTCAGTGAATTGCGCCGGATCAGGGCGTCATCCACTTTGGACGCTTTCTGGTGAAAAATGGACGCAAAGGGTGGCTCGAAGGTGGTGGATGTAGCGGTCATCGGCGCCGGTCCGGCCGGCGCGTGGGCGGCGACCTGCCTGGCGGCGGGAGGCGCAACAGTGGCGCTCATCGATGGCAGTCATCCGCGCGAAAAGCCCTGCGGTGGCGGCGTCACGGGGCGCGCGCTCGCCCTCCTCGGCGGCTCTGCCGGACCGCTGGCCCAGGGGGTCCCCATCGAGTCTGCGTCCTTCGAGCATCGAGGTCGCGTCATTTCGATGCCGCTGGACGAGTCCGGGCCTGACTTCCGTCTCGCGGTCGTGTCGCGGAGAGTCTTCGACGGTCACCTTGTCGAGCGCGCGTCGCTCGCGGGCGCACGGGTGCTGACGACCCGCGCCGTCGACGTTCGGCGTGAGGGTCACAACTGGCGCGTGACCACTCGTGGCGCGGACGTGACCGCGAGGTGGGTGATCGGCGCCGACGGTCCCGGGAGCCTGGTTCGCAGGCGCGTTTCCACCCCCTTCGAACGGGCCGATCTCTCGATCGCGGCCGGCCACTACGTGCACGGCAGAACGTCGCGTCGGATCGACATCGCCTTCGAGGACAGTCCGCGAGGCTATCTGTGGTCGTTCCCTCGTCCGGATCATCTGGCGGTCGGCACCTGTGCCCAGGCCGACGAAACGACGAGCGCCGATCTTCTACGGATCACGGAAGCGTGGCTGGATCGGCACGTGGACGGCGGATCGCGCGAGCGTTACAGCTGGCCGATCCCCTCGCTTCGCGCTTCGACCCTCGCACGCGAGTGCCCGTCGGGCGAAGGATGGCTGCTCGCCGGCGATGCCGCCGGCCTGGTGGACCCGATCACCCGCGAGGGCATCTTCTTCGCGCTCACCTCGGGCGAATACGCGGCCGCGAGCATCCTCGAAGACCGCGACCCGGCGGCCGCCTACGCCACCCGGCTGCGCGACACGATCTACGCCGAACTGATCCTCGCCGCGCGTTTGAAGGCGCGGTTCTACCGCCCTCACTTCATGGCGTTGCTGATTTCCGCCCTCCAACGAAGTGCGCGGATCCGCGCCATCATGGCCGATCTCGTCGCCGGCGAACAACCGTACAGCACGCTGCGCCGCCGGCTCATAGCCACGTTCGAGTGGCGGCTGATGTTCGAGTTGTTTGGACTGACCCGCCTGAGAAACTCCGAACTATGAACTCCGAACTAAGAACTCGGAACTTCGAACTAAGAACTCGGAACTCCGAAAGAGGGCGTGTGGAGGGCCCGGGGGACGAAGTCCCCCGGAAGTTCATAGTTCGAAGTTCATAGTTCGAAGTTCATAGTTCGAAGTTCATAGTTCGGAGTTCATAGTTCGGAGTTCATAGTTCGGAGTTTCTTTACTTCACGAAATACCCATCCCTCGCCCTCACCTCAACCCCCGCCTTCTTGACCTTCACCGTGATCGACCTCCACTCGTTCGCTCCGCTCTTCGGCAGGCGCGTCGGTGAATACCCGAGCAGGTACTGCTCGCGAAGTTGCGCGGCGACGTTCGTGAGCGTCTCCTCCAGCCCCTGGAGATTGCGCGCGTGGAAGGAGCGGCCGCCGGTGAGGGTCGAGAGTTCGGCAAAAAACGGCGGACGCGTCTTGCCGAGCGCGATCGGATACACCATCACGTTCGACCGGCGTGCACGGGCCAATGCACCCGCGGCGGTCGACTCGCTGTAGCGATCGTCCCCGTCCGAGAGGATCACGAGTGCCCGGCGTCCTCGTGCGCCGTCGATCGTGTCGATCGCGGCGATGATCGCGTCGTAGAGCGGCGTCGTTCCCCACGCGGTGAGGCCATCGATCGCCGCAAGGTGCTCGTCGCGCGTGCTCCGGGCGTCCGCAAGAACGGACACCTGGCTGCCGATCCCGACGATCACCGCCTCGTCGGTCGGCCGCAGCGCGTTCAGAAATGCTCGCGCCGCGCCTTTGACGATCGTCATCGGCTTACCGGCCATGCTGAAGCTCGTGTCGAGCGCCAGCGCGGCCGTCAGCGGGAACTCACCGGCCGTGAATGCCGAGATCTTCTGCGGCTCGCCGTCCTCGAGGACCTCGAAATCGTCGGCGGTCAGCCCGCGGACCGGCTGCCCCTTCTCGTCCACCACGCTGGCGTAAACCTCGACCAGGTTGACCGACGACGTGAATTGCGCGTGGGCGCCGGGCGACAACACCCCCAGGATCAGCAGGATGGAAGTCAGGACCATCCGCCTCGAAGTGATAGAATCGCCACAGTTCCCAGGAGCGCACATGCTTGGCAATATTGGAATCCCTGAGCTCATCATCATCCTCGTCATCATCCTGCTGCTGTTCGGCGCGAGCCGGCTGCCGGAGATCGGCCGTGGGCTCGGCAAGGGCATCAAGAACTTCAAGGAATCCACTCGCGACGAGGCCAAGGAAGAGAACCACTGATCGTATCGATCAGTGATCAGTGATTCCTTCCCTTCGCCCTCTCCCGCTTCCCTGGACGTCCCTTCTTCTTCTGACCGCCTTTCGCGCTCCTGAGGTGCGCTTCGCGCTTCGGCTGGGCGCGACTGCGGCGCGGCCCGCGATGCTCCTCTGACTCTCGCACGCGATCGAGGATCTCCGAGAGTCCCAGGTCCACCTGCCGCCGTTCCATGTCGACCCTGATCACCTGCACGAGGACCCGGTCTCCGAGGCGATAGGTCTTGCCCGTGTTCTCCCCCTTCAGCAGGTGCGCCTTCTCGACGAACCGGTAGTAGTCGTCGGCCATCGTCGAGACGTGAACCATCCCTTCGACGAAGTGTTCGATGAGTTCGATGTAGAGCCCGTACGCGCTGACGCCGGTCACGTACCCTTCGAACTCGTCGCCCACCTTGTCGGCCATGAAGCGGACTTTCTTCCACTGCACCAGCTCACGCTCGGCATCATCCGCGCGCCGTTCGCGCTCCGATGTGTGGCGCGCGATCTCGGGCATGTCTTCTTCGAGCTGGTCGCGCCGGTTGCGGTCCATCCGCCCGTGCCGCGACTCGCGCAACGTGCGATGGACGACGAGATCGGGATACCGGCGGATCGGCGAGGTGAAGTGCGTGTAGCTGTCGGCGGCGAGGCCGAAGTGTCCGAGGTTCTCGGGATCGTACCTCGCCTTCTGCATCGTCCGGAGCATCAGGAACGCGATCGGCTTCTCCTCCGGCGTCCCCTGCATCCGCTCGACCAGCTTCTGAAAATGGCGCGGCGACACGTCGTCGGGCGGCGCGTTCAGGCTGTAGCCGAGCGTGCTGATGAACTCCTCGAACTGCTCGACCTTCATCGGATCCGGCTCTTCATGGATCCGGTAGAGCGTGGGGATGTCGTGGTCGCTGAGATGCTGCGCGATGGTTTCGTTGGCGACCAGCATGAACTCTTCGATGAGCCGGTGGGCGACGTTCCGCTCGAGCGCGACGATTCGCTCGACCATCCCCTCGTCGTCGAGGACGATCTCCGGTTCCTTCATGTCGAAGTCGATGGCCCCGCGGCGGCGCCGGCGGCGCTTGAGGATCTCGAACAGGTCCCGCATCCGCTCGAACAGCGGCACGAGCGGCTCGTAACGGGCGATCACCGCGGGGTCGCGATCGGTGAGGATGGCGTTGACGTCCGTATAGGTCATCCGCTCGTTGCTGTTGATCACGCCGTCGTGCAGTTCGTAGCGGACGACGATCCCCTGACGATCGATCTCCATGAGGCACGACTGCACCAGGCGATCCACCCGCGGGTTCAGGCTGCACAGGCCGGTCGAGAGTTCCGGGGGAAACATGTGAACCGCGCGCTCCGGAAAGTAGACCGACGTCGCGCGCTCGTAGGCCTCCTCGTCGAGCGCGCTGCCTTCCTGGACGTAGTGGGCGACATCCGCGATGTGGACGCCAAGCCAGTAGTTGCCGTTGTCGAGACGGTCCAGCGAGATCGCATCGTCGAAGTCGCGGGCATGCTCGCCGTCGATCGTGACGGTCGTCCAGCCGCGGAAGTCGGTGCGGCCGCGAACGTCCTTCTCGTGGACCACTGAACCGAGTTTCGTCGCTTCCTCGATCGCTTCTGGCGTGTGTTCGTCGCGAATGCCGTACTTGCGGATGATGATTTCCGTGTCGACCCCTGGTTCGTCGATGTCGCCGAGCACCTCCGTGACACGCCCGAAGGGGCCCCGCGTCGGCGTCGGCCAGCGGGTGATCTCGACGAGCACCATCTCTCCGGGCGTGGCGTCGCCCTCCTCGCCGTCCGGGATCTGGACGTCCATGATCAGCCGCCGATCGAAGGGGACGACGAAGCCGTAGCCGTGCTCGTCCTCGTCGAACCGTCCGACGATCGTCGACGAGGCGCGCTCGAGGATCCTGAGGATCCGGCCCTCCGCTCGTCCATCGGTCCCGATCCGCTCCACGCGTGCGACCACCCGGTCCCCGTGCATCGCCTGGTTCAAGTTGTTCCCGGCGATGAAGAGATCCCCATCAAAAAGGGGGACAGTCACCGTTTCCGCTTTCTCGCTGCGCGCAAAGGACTTCTGTCGATCGCCCGAACGGGTCGCCTTCCGTTCTCGCGCGCTTCCCCCGGCGGGCCGTTCCGGGGCCACGAAGCCGAAGCCGCGGGGATGCGTGGTGATGCGGCCGACGACCAGGTTCATGAGGTCGGGCAGGCCATATCGCTTGCCGCGGGTTTCGACGAGGTCGCCCCGCCGGGTGAGGTCTTTCAGGAGCTTGCTGAGCGTGCCCCGCTCTTCGCGCGGTATCTTGAGACGTTGCTGCAATTCGCGCGCGGTGGCAGGGTGTTCCATCCGGTCACGGATCAGCCGGAGGAGCTGTTCATGATTCAACATCCGTGGCATCTTACTTCGCCGTTTCCGGCAAATTTCCAACCGTGGCCCGGGCCGCTGAGTCTACAAAGCGTGTGACCGGAGCGCAGCCCGCGGAAGTAACCGACCTCGAGCTGGTTCGGCTGGCCCAGGCCGGCGATTCCGAGGCATTCGGCGAACTCGTCGAACGCAATCGGCGCGCCGTGTTCCGCGCGGCGCTGGCCGCACTGGGCTCCCCTGCCGAAGCCGACGACGTCGCACAGGAGGCGTTCGTGACGGCCTGGCGCAAGCTGTCGGGATTTCGCGGTGAGTCGCAGTTCCGCACGTGGCTCCTCTCGATCACCTGGCGCAAGGCCATCGATCGGCGGAAATCTGTGAGCAAGTGGCTGAAGCTCGCGGCGTCGGCTTCGCGCGACGAAGCCGGCAATGACATCTTCGACGTCATCGAGCAGGTGCCGTCGACCGAGCGGGCGCCGGACGCCGCGTTCGAATCGACCCAGTTGCAGCGCGACATCCGCAAGCTGATTCGCACGCTGCCGCGCAAGCTGCGTGACGCGCTGCTGCTCGCCGGGACCGGCGAGCACACCTATGACGAGATCGGCGAGATGCTGAATGCGCCGGTCGGCACCGTGAAGTGGCGTGTGGCCGAGGCGCGCCGGGTCTTGAAGCGAAAGCTCGCGGCGATGGGGTATCAGGATGCCTGACGAAACACGCGGCCGGTTCGACACGGAGATCGATCGCGCCGTCCGCAGCATGATGAACATCGATCCGTCTCCGGGCCTGCGCGGCCGTGTCGGCCAGCGCATTGCCCTGCCGTCCGGCGACGCATCCGCCCCGACCGGACGCGGATGGTGGACAGCTCCGGCGTTCGCGGCCGCAGTCCTCGTCCTCGCGATGGTCTCGGGGGTTGCACTGTTCCGGGGCGGCGCTGGAGATGTGCCTGTAGCGTCGCAACTCGCGGAGGCCCCCGCACCCGTCAGCGGGCCGCTGCCGGACGACCTCGGCAACCGCGTCGCCGCGCCAGCCGTGGACCAGGAACCTGCTCGGACGGCATCTCCGGACCGTACGGGCGAGCCAGAATCGATTTTCGGCGAGCCGACACAGATGGTCTCGGCCGCGAACCTTCCAGCCAGCCAGGGAACCGGCACGCAAGCCACGCCGGCCGGCAAGCCGGCAGCGCCAGCGAACCCGGATCAGGCCGTCAGCATCAAGCTGGATCTCACCATCACCGACCAGACGGGCGCGAGCGAACCGACGAAGAAGGTGTTGTCGATGATCGTGGCTGACGGCCTGAGCGGCACCATCCGCAACACGGGGAACGTGAAGGACCAGGGACGCGTGCAGATCCGCGCCGAAGCACGTCCAAAGATCCTTCCGTCGGGGCAGATCCGGCTGATGCTCGCGGTCGAGTACGTGCCGCTCGCGACGGACACCGAAGGCCCTGTTCAGGGATCGGCCCTCCACCAGCAGATCTCGACCATCGTCGAACCCGGCAAACCCGTGATCGTGACGGAGTCCGCCGATCCCGGATCGGACCGCAAGATTCTGATCGAGGTGAAAGCCACGCTGGTGAAGTAGTACGTCGCTGGAGAACTCCCAGATCACTTTTCCGTCGCGACGCGGATCGCTTCCAGCGCTTCGCCCCCACGCGCGTTCGCTGTCGGATCGAGCCTGGCGGAAAGGCGCTGGGCCTCTTCGACGTGCCTGAGGGCGGCATCGATGCTGGAGGCGGCATCGTTGCGGCGCGCGTCCTGGTAGCGCTCACGCACCCGCCGCAGCGGCTCTTTCGCATCCTCGAACCGTCGTGACGCGTCGCCGAAGTTGTTGTTGTAGAGGCTCACGCGCGCATCGAGCAGCGCGCCGCGCGCTTCCGCCAGATCGAGTTGCTGGCGAGACTCGGTCAGCGTCTGTTCGAGGGCGCGTCGGCCCGACGATCCCCACGCGTAACCGAGACCGAGGCAGATCAGCAGGCCAACGAGGATCGAGAGCAGGATGCGTCCGCGCGTCATTGGCTCATTGTAAGGGCCCGAGCACGACGTGCACGTCCCCGACGTTGGTGAGCGTGGGGCCCCAGATGATCAGATCACCCAGGCGCGCGAGCGCCGGATATGCGTCGTTCCGCTCGAGCACGTCGTCCACGTCGATCCCGAGCGCCTGCAAGCGTGACAACGTCGTCGACGACGTCAGCGCACCCGCCGCATCGGTGGGTCCATCGATCCCGTCAGTCCCGGCACTTCCGAGGACAACGAGCCCGGATGTCTGCGCCAGTGCCGCGACGGCGCCAAGCACGAACTCCTGGTTGCGGCCGCCGTGGCCGCGGCCTTTCACGGTGACGGTCGTCTCACCCGAAGCAATCGTGCACAGGCGTCCCGCGACCGGTTCCGCCGCGAGCGCAAGCGCGAGCAACGCGCGTCCAGCCTCGCGCGCTTCGCCGCGCGTCGCGCCATCGATGACCCGGACGACGTAGCCGCGGCGTTTCGCTTCGCGCGCGGCAGCTGCCATCGCCGTGTGGCGATTCGCGAGCACGTGGTAAGTGGACGCCTTCAGCCGCGGATCACCAGGCTTCGGCGTCTCCTCGATCTCACCGGACGCGCCGCGCTCCAAATGCGTATGGACGGCGCGCGGAACGGCGATCGCAAACTCCTCGATCACGCTCAGCGCCTGTGCGTATGTCGTGTCGTCAGCGGCCGTCGGACCCGATCCAATCGTTGCGGGATCATCGGGCGGGACGTGAACGTCCGAGATCGCCAGCGTGCGACATCGCCCCGCGGCAATCGCCAGCCGTCCGCCTTTGATCGCGGAGAGATGTTTACGGACGCAGTTCACCTGCCGGATGTCCGCGCCGGCCCGGAGGAGCGCCGCCGTGACCTGCCGTTTGTCCTCGAGTGCAATCCCCTCCGCCGGCGCCGCCAGCATGGCGGACGCGCCGCCTGAGAGCAGCACCAGCAATTCATCGTCAGCCGTCCGCGCGTCGTTCGCCATCGCGAGCGCACGCGCCGCTGCGCTGACGCTGCGGCTGTCGGGAATCGGATGCGTGCCATCGATCCACTCGAACGGCACCGACCGGCGTTCAGCCGGCCGAAGCCCGACCGCAATGCCAGCGACCAGACGCTCACCGAGGTGGCCGGCCGCGGCGCATGCCATGGGCCAGGCTGCCTTTCCGGCGGCGATCAGGCGAACTCTTGTTGTGCTTGAAAGGTGCGGCTGCAAACCCGCGCTGACGAGCGCGTACGGATTCAGACCATCGACGGCGGCGCGCAGGATCGCGCGCGCATCGGTCTGCAGGTGATCGAGAGGCGTGCTCAGTGAAACTGCTTCGTGTCGGCCCAGCCGGAGAGACCGGTAACGGCGTTGAACTGCCGCAGCAGTTTGCAAATCAACTGGTCGGCCCCATCCTTCTGGCAGATCTGGTCGAGTTGTCCGAGCACCTTTGCGAGCGCCGCGTCAGCGTTCGTGATGGCGCGCTCAGAGAAGTACTCGCGTTGCCGGGCGAGACACTCTCGGTGCCGGATGAACTCACTGCGATAGAAATCTGAGAGGACCGAGACAGAGGCGTGGGAAACCCTCATGGGGTTGACGCGTGCCATGCGACTCCTCGCGTGCGTCATGGGTTGGATAATTCGAGTGTAAACGGCAGGTTCCCACGTGTCAACAATCGTCCTCCCCGCCGGTCAGCGGACCCGCCGGGCGACGGCATACCCCCCCAGGCACCCCACCGCCATCCCTCCGAGCAGCACGACGCCCGCAAAAGGGACGGACAAAAATATCAGGTCACCGGCGAACCTCATCCGAACGAACGCGTACACGCCGGCGAGGACGGCCAGGGCAACCGCCGCCCCTATCCCTCCCTGGAGGATCCCTTCCGCCAGAAACGGCCCTCGCACGTAGGCGAACGGGGCGCCGACCAACTGCATGATCTCGATCTCATCGCGCCGCGCGGCAGCAGCCAGGCGGACGACGTTGGCAACGGTAGTGGCGGCCGCGATGGCGAGGAGCGCGACGATCACGGCTCCCGCGATCCGGGCCCCGCGCACGACCGTGTTCAGCCGCGCGAGCCAGTCACGGTCGTAGCGGACGTCGATCACGCCCGCCATCCCGGAGAGGGACGTCACCAGCCCCTCCACGGCGGTCGGTGCGTTCTGCGCCTCCGGCCGCAGGCGCAACTCGAACGAGGCAGGCAACGGATTGCTGCTGAGCGACGCCGCGCTGCCGGCGAGGTCCGGGAAGTCGGCGCGAAACCGCTCGAGCGCCTCGGTCTTCGACACGTAGGCGCGAGTCGAGGCCAGTCGACTGCCCGCCACCATCTCGTCGATCGCCTTCAACTGCTCGGCCGTGACATCGTCAGCAAGAAACACCGAGAGTTCCGCCGACTCGCTCCATCGATCGACGACGCGCTGCAGGTTCGCGTTCAGGAGGAGGAAGACGCCGAGCACGAAGAGCCCCATCGCGATCGTCGCGATCGCCACCGTCGCGGCCCCACGCGATCGCCACAGGCTCGCGCACGCTTCGGTGAAGAAATACTGCAGCGCGCGCACTAGGCAACCTCCACGATTTCGCCGTGGCTCAAAGTCAGTGCGCGGCGTCCGACGCGCCGGATCAATTCGCGATCGTGCGTGGCGACGAGCACTGTCGTCCCTCTCGCGTTGATCTCGCGGAACAGGTTCATGATCTCGAGCGAGAGGTCGGGATCGAGGTTCCCCGTCGGTTCGTCGGCGAGGATGATGATCGGATCGTTGACGATGGCGCGAGCGATGGCGATCCGCTGCTGCTCACCGCCCGAGAGTTCGAGCGGATACGCGCTCATCCGGTGCTGCAGTCCGACCCACTTGAGCACCTGGAACGTCCGCCGCTGCTGCTGTGCGGGCGGCATTCCGAGCACGCGTGGAACGAGCGCCACGTTCTCGAGGACCGTCTTGTTGGGCAGCAGCTTGAAATCCTGGAAGACGAAGCCGATCGAGCGGCGGTAGGCCTGCACCTGTCGCGCGCTCAGATCGGCGAGATTGCGTCCACCGACGATCAGTTGTCCTTCCGACGGCACGTCGCGCCGCAGCAGCAGCCGGAGAAGCGTCGACTTGCCCGCGCCGCTCGGGCCGGTCAGAAAGACGAACTCCCCCTTGTTCACTTTCAGGGTGAGGTTCTTGAGGGCGTAGACGCCGCGCGCGTAGGTCTTGGAGATTCCGTTGGCTTCGATCATCGTTGATGACCGGTCCGCCGGTCAGGTCTGCTCGAGAAATCTACGGACATACGTCGCGACTTTCTCCGGATCGGCCTTCCCCCCGCTCGCCTTCATCACCTGGCCGACGAGAAAGCCGAAGGTCTGCTTCTTGCCGCCGCGATACTGTTCGACCGGCTTCGGGTGCGCGGCGAGCGTCTCGCTCACGAGCCGTTCGATCGCGCTGTCATCCGAGACCCGAGCCAGGCCTTCGGCCTCGACGATCTTTTCGGCCGTTCCTCCTTCGGTGAACATCCGTTCGAAGACCATTTTCGCGGTCGGTCCGGTAATCCTGCCCGAGTCGATCAATCGAATCAAGCCGGCCAGCTCCGTCGCCGGGATCGGCATCGCACTGATGTCCAGGCCGGCGGCGTTCAACCGTCCGAGCGCCTCGACCATGATCCAGTTGCTCGCGGCCTTGGGGTTGCCCGACGCGGCGGCCGTCTCCTCGAAGTACGCGGTCAGGGCGGGCGACTGGGTCAGGACGCCGGCGTCGTACGGCGGGAGTCCGTACTGCGCGACGAGCCGTTCGCGGCGCTGCTCCGGCATCTCCGGCATCGTCCGGCGGAGTTCCGCGATGAGCGCGTCGTCGACGACAACCGGCGGCAGATCCGGCTCCGGCAAGTACCGGTAGTCGTGCGCCTCCTCCTTGCTGCGCATCGAGACGGTCACGCCGGCAGCGTTATCCCAGAGGCGGGTTTCCTGTTCGACGGTTCCACCACTCGTCAGGATGTCGATCTGCCGGTCGATCTCGTACTGCAGGGCGCGCTGCACGTAGCGGAAGGAGTTGATGTTCTTGGTTTCGGTCTTGGTGCCGAGCGGGGCGTCCGCCGACGGCCGGACCGAGACGTTGGCGTCACACCGGAGGCTCCCCTCCTCCATGTTGCCGTCGTTGACGCCGATCGCGACCAGGATGTCTCGGATCCGGCTGAAGCATGCCGCGGCCAGTTCCGCGGAATCGATGTCGGGTTCGGTGACGATCTCGATCAGCGGCACGCCGCTGCGGTTGTAGTCGATCCCGGTGAAGTCTCCTGCCTCGTGCAGCGACTTGCCGGCGTCTTCTTCCATGTGCACCCGCGTGATGCGCACGTGGCGCACGCCGTCCGGCGTATCGATCGCGATGCGGCCGGCGGTCGCGAGCGGCCGGGCGTGCTGCGAGATCTGGTAGCCCTTCGGGAGGTCCGGGTAGAAGTAGTGCTTACGCGCGAATACCGATGCGGGATGAACGGTGCAGCCGAGCGCGAGCGCGGCGCGTGCGGCGTATTCGACCGCCTTGCGGTTCAGGACGGGCAACGTGCCCGGGTGCCCAAGGCACACCGGGCAGACGTGCGTATTGGGAGCGGCGCCGTAGGCCGCGCTGCAGCCGCAGAAGATCTTGCTGCCGGTCAGCAGCTGCGCGTGGACTTCGAGGCCGATGGTCGGTAGGTAAGACACGACTCACTGAAACTCCAAACGCCAAACTCCAAACTCCAAAACACTTTTGAAATTTGAAGTTTGGAGTTTGGAGTTGACACGCATCAGAACTTCTTAGGTCCGGCGGCGACGATGTCGGGCAGCGCTTCCGCTTCGAACGTCTTGAAGTTCTCGACGAACATCTTCGCCAGCTTCTGCGCCTGTTCGTCGTACGCGGCGCCGTCCTTCCAGGTGTTCCGGGGATTGAGCACCTCGTTCGGCACGCCGGGAACCGATTGCGGGACGTCGAGATTGAAGATCGGATCCGTCTTGTACTCGACGTTGTCGAGTTGCCCCGCGAGGGCGGCCGAGATCATCGCGCGGGTGTGCGCGATCTTCATGCGCGATCCCACGCCATACGGTCCGCCGGTCCAGCCGGTGTTGACGAGCCACACCTTCGCATCGTGCCGGGCGATCCGCTTGCCGAGGAACTCGGCGTACACCGTCGGGTGCAGCACCATGAACGGCGCGCCGAAGCACGTGCTGAACGTCGCCTTGGGTTCGGTAACGCCCTTCTCCGTTCCGGCGACCTTTGCCGTGTAACCCGACAGGAAGTGGTACATCGCGCCGGACGGCGACAGGCGCGCAATCGGAGGCAGCACGCCGAAGGCATCGGCCGTCAGCATGATGATGTTCTTCGGATGGCCGGCCTGCCCTGACGGCACCGAGTTCTCGATGAACTCGAGCGGATAGGCGCCGCGCGTGTTCTCCGTGAGCGAATCGTCATCGAGATCCAGGTGACGGGAACCGGCGTCCATGCGGACGTTCTCGAGCACGGTCCCGAAGCGACGGGTCGTCGCGTAGATCTGCGGTTCCGCTTCGGCCGAGAGGCGGATCATCTTCGCGTAGCAGCCGCCTTCGATGTTGAAGACGCCGTCCTCGCTCCACCCGTGCTCATCGTCGCCGATCAGCTGCCGCTCGGGATCGCTCGAGAGCGTCGTCTTGCCCGTCCCCGAGAGGCCGAAGAACAGCGCGACGTCTCCCGCCGGGCCGACGTTCGCCGAGCAGTGCATCGACATGACGTTGCGCAGGGGCAGCAGGTAGTTCATGACCGTGAAGATCGACTTCTTGATCTCTCCGGCGTAGCTCGTACCGCCGATCAGCACCAGCTTCTTGGCGAAGTTCAGGAGGATGAAGACCTCCGAGTTCGTGCCGTGGTGCTTCGGATCGGCCGTGAGCCCGGGCATGTCGATGACCGTGAACTCCGGCGTGTGCACCGGGCGGCCGACGGCGTCGGGAGCCTCGATGAACATGTGGCGGGCGAACAGGCTGTGCCAGGCCTGCTCGGTGATGATGCGCACGGGCAGGCGGTAGCGCGGGTCTGCGCCGGCGTAGCAGTCCTGGACGAACAGCTCCTTGCCCTCGCAGTAGTTGAGCATGTGCTGGTGGACGGCATCGAAGTGCGCCGCGTCGATCGCGCGGTTCACCTTGCTCCACCACACCTTGTCCTCGCTCGAGGGCTCGCGGACGATGAACTTGTCATTGGGGGACCGGCCGGTGTGCTGCCCGGTACGGCAGACCAGCGGACCGTCGACGGAAATGAGTGCTTCGCGGCGGCGCACCGCCTCTTCGTACAGGGCTGGAACGCTCAGGTTCCAGTAGACCCGGGCCACGTTTTTGATGCCATGTTCCTCGAGGCCGGTTTCCTGCTGCTGCGCCTGTGGCATTTCTGTTCTCTCTCCTGCGGGATGAATGCAAACGACCGTAACCGGCTGATCGTACTTCATGAAAACGGGGACACTCAACTTTTCCGTGGAATCAACAACTTACGGAAAAGGTGACTGTCCCCTTTTTTCAGCCGGTCATGGCGTAGACGACGACGTTGACCGCGAACTTGGTGTTGTCCTCGCGTTGGAAACGCTTGTTGCGCCAGTCGTAGTCCCATTCGCAGCCGTAGTCCTTGTTGCTGTACAGCACGCCAAGGCGGCCGCGGTGTTCCAGGCCTCGGAGGTAATCGTGCACCAGCTCGTCCCCCCACCCGTTCAGTTCGTGCGAGGTCTGCGGCGGCCCGGACGGGAAGCGGAAGAAGCTGCGGTACAGCGGGTGGTCGTTGGCGATCTTCGGGAGCCGTCCACCCTCGCCGAACGTCGTGCGCATCTCCTGCTCGAAGCTGCGCGCGTACAGCCCGTTGATGTCGTGGTTGCAGTCGTCAGAGAACAGCAGACCGCCGTTCTCGACGAAGGCACGCAGCCCCTCGCGTTCCTTCGACGAGAACCTGACCAGCTTGTGGCCCGTCATGAACAGGAACGGGAACGCCAGGAGTTCGTCGGAGGCGGCAGTGATCACGACCTCCTCCGGAAAGACCCGGATCGTGGTGTACTCGATGACTGAGTTGAGCACGTTGGCGGCGACTTTGGGGTTGTAATCCCAGTCGCCGGAGTCATAGCGAAGCCGCGCGAACACGAATTCCGAGGCCCGGGGGCGCCCCTGCGGCTCGACAGGGCCAGAAAGCATGAGGCCATTGTAGTGTTCCGTATACAATGACCTTGTTGTAAACGACGGCGAATACAGGGCGTATTCATGGCAGGAGCACAGGCGGCGGGTCTCCCGGCGGGCCGGGAATCGGATAGCGTGGCCGCTTCTGCGGTCAAATCGCTCCAGGCGGAGGGCCGTCACGCTGAAGCCCGGGAGCGGTATGCCGAATTGGTGAACAGACACCAGCGGCGGGCCGCCCGGATCGCCTATCACTACTTGCGCGATCCGGCCGACGTGGACGAGGCCGTACAGGACGCGTTCGTCAAGGCCTACTCGCACCTGTCGACCTTCCGCGAAGAACTGCCGTTCGAGGTCTGGTTCACCCGGATCCTCATCAACGGCTGCCTGGATCGGATCAAGGCCCGGACGCGGCGCGAAAGGTGGATCACCTCGATGCCGGACGGCCCCGGCGGTGAACGCGACTTCGCGGAGCGGACACCCGGACACGGGCCGTCGCCCGAGGATCAGCTCCTCAGCCGCGAACGCCGGAAGCAGCTGGCCGAGGCGATTGCGAAACTGCCCGACCGGCAACGGACGGTGTTCATGTTGAGCCATTACGAGGGCTGCACGTCTCGCGAGGTCAGCGCCTTGACGGGATTGAACGAATCGACGGTTCGCGTGCACCTGTTCCGGGCGATCCGGAAATTACGAGTGCTGCTCGGCGAGGGTGCCGGGCGAAATGGGGAGAAGTAAAGACGTGTCCATCCTTCGACGCACCAGCCATCTCGACGACGCTGCGTTTGCCGAAATGTGGACCAACGCGCTCGCCGACGGACAGACACCCGCCGATCAGCCGCACCTGCGCGAATGCGCCGAGTGCCGCCTGCGTTTCACGTCGTTTTCCAACTGGATGGAGGAGCTGCGTACCGAGGCGCTGACGGAGGCCGACGAGGTCCTGTCACCCGAGCGGCTGGCCGCCCAGCAGGCGCAGATCTTCCGTCGTCTCGAAGCGGCCGAACGTCCGGCGCGTGTCATTGCGTTCCCGACGCATTCTCCCGCGTCCGTCCGAAAGTTCCCGGTTCGCCGGTGGATCGCGACGGCGGCGGCCGCCGGCCTGATCACCGGGGTCGGCCTCGGGCAGATCTGGAACTTCCGCCCCGCCACGCCGTCCAGCTTCTCGGATCGAATGGCGGAGGCCCCACGGCAACTGCCGGGACCGGCAGCAGTACCGGCGCTGGCGACCGCGAACGACGAAGCCGCCGTCCTCCTGGCGGAGTTCGAAGAGGTGGCGGCCCCGCGCTACGAGGCGCTGCGCGCGTACGACACGTTCACGCCGCGGGCGGCCGATCTCCTACAACCCAGGTAAGCATTGGCATCAGCACAACCCCTGATTTTCCGCAAGGGCCTCGACATGAAAGAGGCCGTTGCGGGTGAACTTGCGCAGGCGTACGATTCCCAGCTCGTCGATCGCGTCCGCGCCGCCGATTTCCGCCACGTCTCGGGCCGGCTCACCGTCCATCTCGCTCGCGAGTTCGGCTTCTGTTATGGCGTGGACCGCGCCGTCGATTACGCCTACCAGGCGCGACGACGCTTCCCCGGCCGCAACGTGTTCCTGACCGGCGAGATCATCCACAATCCCCACGTCAACGATCAGTTGCGCGCGCGCGGAATCCGTTTTCTCTCTGATCCCGGCGAAGACGGCGCGGCGCTCGGTCCCGACGACGTCGTGATCCTGCCGGCGTTCGGCGTGACGGTCAGCGAGATGGCGCGTCTGTCGGCCCAGGGCTGCACGCTCGTCGACACGACGTGCGGCTCGGTGCTGAACGTCTGGAAGAACGTGATCCGCTATGCGAAGGACGGCTTCACGTCGATCATCCACGGCAAAGTGAAGCACGAGGAAACACAGGCCACGGCGTCGCAGGCGCTGAAGTTTCCCAATGGCCACTTCCTCGTCGTGCTGGACCACGACGAGGCCGCGATCGTCTGTGACTACATCCGGAACGGCGGCGACCGGCAGGCATTCCTCGACCGGTTCGGAGAGGCCACGTCGCCGGGGTTCGACCCGGACCAGCACCTCGTTCGTGTCGGCTGCGCGAATCAGACGACGATGCTGATGACCGAATCGCTCGAGATCGGCGAGATGATCGGCGCCGCGATGCGCGACCGGTACGGCGAGCCGCAACTGGCAGAGCACTTCCGCGCGTTCGATACGATCTGCAGCGCGACGCAGGAACGGCAGGATGCGGTGGTGGCGCTCCTCGACGAGCACCGGCTGGATCTGATGATCGTGGTTGGTGGGTACAACAGCAGCAACACGTGCAACCTGGCGAGGATCTGTGCGGAACGCGTTCCGACGTTCCACATCGCGGAGCCGGACTGCCTGGCGTCGGCGTCCGCGATCAGACATCGCCCCGTGGGACCGCCGTCCACCGCGAAGAATACGGAAATCGAATCGAGGGGTTGGCTGCCGTCAGCCGGTCAGTTGACCATCGGCCTGACGGCGGGCGCCTCGACCCCCAACAACATCGTCGGCGAGGTCATCCGGCGCCTGGACGAGTTTGCCAACGGTCCGGTGTCACCGCTTTAACCGCGCAAGCTCCCGTTTATCAGCCTGCGTCAGGACGATCTTGACGGTCTGCCCTCGCTGCCGGCTGAGAAAGTTGTATAGCGGACTCCCCGGCTTGGCCATGACGGTGCCCTGTTCGCCCAGCGCGAAATAGCCTTCCACCAGTTCGTGGTCGGCGGAGTTCACTTCGACATTGATGATCGTTTCGTCCTCATAAGCGCGACCGATACTGACGCCGATCAGCAGCAGCGCGATCATGAGCCAGGCGGTCCACGCAATTTTCACGGCCCTGCTCCTTCTCCCTCCATCCGGCGGATCGCCGGATGACGGGTGAAAGTGCAATGACGCTGCCAGCGCGGATCTGGTTTATAATCAATAGGATAGCCAGCCCAGTTTCCGGCAGACAGGGGTGATCGCGCCACAGGCACGGTAAACGTGCGTCCACCGGGCTGTCGTAATACGCCCTGTCATCGTTGTTCAAACCCGGAGATAGCAGCACATGGCACGGCATTTCGGGTGGGTTCTCGCCACCTCCCTGATCATCGGCGGCGTGGCGCTGTCGGCCGACCTCGGCCGGCAGCAGACCGAACACCCACATCAGCAGCAGCAACAGCAAGACAGGTCCAGCAACCGTGACCGCCGCGGCTGGTGGCACGACCGGCGCGTCGTGTCGGAGCTGACGCTGACGAACGACCAGATCGACCGTCTCGACCGGATCTACACCAAGTACATGGAAAAAGCGGTCCCGCTTCGGAAGGAAGTGCAGGATCTCGAGAAAGGCCTCGATCAGTCGATCCGAACCCAGAAGCTGGACGTCGCGGCGTTTGCCGCCGAAGTGGATCGCATCGAAAACAAGCGCGCGGAACTGAACAAGATGCGCGCCGTAATGTTGTATCGGCTCCGCCTCGTCCTCAACACGGAACAGAACAACAAGTTCCAGGTCATGGTCGACAAGCGTGAAGCCGAACGCCGTCGGGACGGCGACCGGCGGCACTAGCGTGCCGCCGGATGGTAGATGGCAAATGGCAGATGGTAAACAGCCACCGTCGTGGCAACCAGCTCCACTACAAGCCTTTTACCATTTGCCATTTACCATTTTCCATTTCATGTCTCAGCGTCAGTTCATCAGTGGGAGGAGTTTCGTGAGTAAGACCGCACGCACGCTGGCCGCGGCCGGCTTCATCATCGCTTCGGCGTTCCCTGCGTTCGCCCAGCAAAAGGCTCAGGAGCCTTCGAAGGAACAGGTGCAGGCGCTCATCGCGCAGGCCATGCAGCAGCAGTCTCCCTCCCCCGCCACCGGGGCATCGGCCATGCTGGTGCAACCGGCCGGTCCTACGGTGAACCTCACCGAGGCCGAGGCGGTGGCGCGGGCGACCGATCGAAATCTCACGCTGATTTCCGAGCGCATCACGCCGCAGACATGGGACTACACCATCGCCGCCACGCGTGCGGCGTATGGATTCAATCTCACATCCTCGCTTGCCAACAACAGCGCGAATACGCCGACCAGCAACGTGTTCGAGGGTGGCGTGCGCACGACCTCCAATCAGCAGAGCTGGTCGGCCGGCATCGCGAAGCAGATGTGGTGGGGCGGCGGAAACTACTCGGTCAACTGGACGAACAGCCGGAACGAAACGAGTTCGACGAACTCGACCTGTAACCCCTGCTTCAACTCCGGTCTTCAGGCGTCGTTCACCCAGCCCTTGCTGCGCAACTTCCGGATCGACAACACGCGTGCGTCGATCCTGACCAACGAGATCGGCAAGGACATCGCGGAACTCAACCTCACGGCGCAGGAGGTCAGCATCCTGGCGCAGGTTCGCAACGCGTACTGGGAACTGGTTTACGCGCGGCAGGCCGTCGAAGCCGCACAGCAGTCGCTGGATCTCGCCACCAAGCAGGTTGCCGACAACCGGGCCCGTGTGGAGATCGGCACGATGGCGCCGATCGACGTCGTCCAGTCGCAGGCGGAAGAGGCCAATCGCCGTCAGCAGCTCGTGAACGCGCAGGCGACGCTTCGCAACAACGAACTCGCGCTGAAGCGGTTGATCGTCAGCGGAACCGACGACGAACTGTGGCGCGCGACGATCGTCCCGGTGGACCGGCCAACCGTGACCGCCCAGCCGATTGACCTCGAGGCGGCCGTGGCCAACGCGCTCAGCAGCCGCATCGATCTCACGACGACGGTGAAGAACCTCGAGTCCGCCGACATTCAGCTGCAGAACCTCGAAAACCTGACCAAGCCGCAGCTCGATCTCGTCGGATCGCTCAATCTCGCTGGACGCGCTGGTGTAAGCGTCCCCCTGAAAGATCCGATCACCGGCAATCTCATCACCCCACCCGCCGGCGGCTATTTCGACGCGCTGCGGAGCGTCGGCGCATTCGACTCTCCCACGTGGAACGTCCGGATGCAGTTCAGCTATCCGCTCGGCACGAGCGCGCAGGAAGCCAACGTCGCGCGGCAGCGGCTGGTTCGCAACCAGACGGAAGCGTCGATCAAGGCCACGCAATTGCAGATCGCGAGCGAAGTCACCTCCGCCGCCCTGGCGGTCCGCAACTCGCTCGAAGCCATGCAGGCCGCAACCGTCGCCCGCGAACTCGCCGAGCAGCGGCACCAGGCCGCGCAGAGCAAGTTCGACGTCGGCATGGCGACGAACTTCGAAGTCATCCAGGCGCAGCGCGACCTGAACGACGCGCGCAACAGCGAACTGCGTCAACAGTTGAACTACCAGCGTGCGCTGGTCGACTTCCAGCGCGTGCAGATCACGCGATAACCGGTGCTCGATGCGTAAATTCGTCCTCCTGGGAATATCGGCCGCCCTCGCGTTCGCGACCGCGGCATGCAGCGGCGAGGCCCAAGGCCCCGGCGGTGGCGGCGGCGGCCGCGGCGCTCGTCCACCCATGCCGGTGGAATTCGCCCCGGTCAAGCGAACCGATGTCGTCGAACGCGTGACGATCGTCGGCAACCTCATTGGCGCCGCGACCGTCGAGGCCGTGCCCCGCGTCAACGGACGGCTCGCCGCCGTCCACGTGAAGCTCGGGGACGCGGTGCGCCAGGGCCAGCCGATCGCGCAGGTCGAGGACCGTGAGATACGCGAGCAGGTGCGTCAGCAGGAGGCCGCCTACAAGGTGTCGGAAGCGACGATCCGTCAGCGTGAAGCGGACCTCAAGCTCGCCGAGACGAACCTCGAACGCAACCGGAGCCTCCTCGAGCGCAACCTCCTCCCCCGTCAGACCTTCGACGACACGGAGGCGCGCTACCAGGCGGCGCTCGCCCAGCTCGATCTGGCCCGGGCGCAGTTCGAGCAGTCCAAGGCACGGCTCGAAGAATTGCGCATCAATCTCGCGAACACCGTCATCGCCTCCCCCGTGGACGGCTTCATCGGCAAGCGCTACCTGGATCCCGGCGCCGCGGTGAGCCCGAACGCGCCGGTCGCATCCGTCGTCGCGATCGACACCGTACGCATGGTCGCAGCCGTCGTCGAAAAGGACGTCCGCCGCTTGACAGTCGGCATGCCGGCCATCGTAGAAGTGGATGCCTTCCCCGGTGAGAAGTTCAAGGGCAAGGTGGCGCGGATCGCCCCCGTGTTCGATCCGCAGACGCGGACCGCGGAGATGGAAGTCGAGGTGCCGAACCCGGGCTTCCGCCTCAAGCCGGGGATGTACGCGCGCGTCGATCTCACGATCGACAGCCGCCAGAACGCGATGACGGTGCCGACCAACGCGGTGGTGGACTTCCAGGGAAAGACCGGCGTGTTCGTGGCGGCCTCCGGTTCGGGTCAGGCGCAGCCGGCCAGCAATCCTCCGCAGGGCGGCGAGACGTTGACCGCCAAGTTCGTGCCCGTGCAGACCGGGATCCGTGACACGCAGCAGGTCGAGATCACCGGCGGCCTCGACGACAGCGCGCGGGTCATCACCACCGGGGCGACGGCGCTCCGGGACGGCGATCGCATCGTGAGCGCAAAGGACGCGACTCGCCCGGCGAGTTCGGCGGCCGGTCAGGAGAAGACCCGATGAGCATCCCGCGGCTTGCGATCCACCGGCCCGTGACCATGTTCATGCTCTCGGGCGTGATCATCCTGCTCGGCTGGATCTCGTTCAATCGCCTGCCCGTCGACCTGATGCCGGACGTCACGTTCCCCAGCGTCACGGTCCGCGTCAGCTACTCCGGCGTCGGACCGCTCGAAATGGAGGAACTGGTCACCCGGCCCCTCGAGCAGGCGCTCAGCGCCGTCTCGGGCCTGGAGCGCCTGGAATCGACGTCATCGGAAGGCTCGAGCCGCGTCTCGCTGAACTTCGCCTGGGGCACGGACCTCAACGAAGCCGCTGACGACGTGCGGAGCCGGTTGGACCGGATCCGCGGACGGTTGCCCGAGGAAGCGGATCCGCCCGTCCTCTTCAAGTTCGACGCGAGCGCGTCGCCGATCATGAGCGTCGGCGTCGAAGGAGACTTCGACCTGGTTCGCCTGCGCGAGATCGGCGAGCAGGTGCTCTCCCCTCGTCTCGAGCGCGTGCCGGGCGTGGCCGCGGTCACCGTCGACGGCGGATTGCGCCGCCAGATCCACGTCGAGTTGTCGAAGGAGAAGATCACCGCGCTCAACCTGCCGGTCGATCGGATCTCCACCCTTCTCCGCACCGAGAACCAGAACATCCCGCTCGGCGAGATCGACGAAGGTGACCGCACCTACCTGGTGCGCAGCCAGGGACAGTTCGAGAGCCTCGAAGAGATCCGCAATCTCGTCGTCATGACCCGAGCCGGCGTGCCGGTCTACCTGAAGGACATTGCGGAGGTGAAGGACTCGACCGAGGACTTCCGGTCGTTCACGCGGATCAATGGGCAGCCGGGCGTCCGGCTGCGGATCACGAAGCAGTCGGGTCAGAACACGGTGCAGATCGCCGACGCCGTCCGCGCCGAGTCGGAACGGATCAATCGTGAAGTTCCCGGCGTGCAGCTGACCGTGCTCGACGACAGTTCGGTCTTCATCAAGCGCTCGATCCACGCCGTTCAGGAACACGCCATGGTCGGCGGCGTGCTCGTGATGCTGATCATCTTCGTGTTCCTGCGCGACATCCGCGCCACGTTCATCATCTTCACGTCGATCCCGGTTTCGGTGATCGGCACGTTCGCCCTGCTCTACTTCAACGGCTACACGCTGAACACGATGACGTTCGGCGGTCTCGCGCTCGGCATCGGCATGATCGTCGACGCCTCGATCGTCGTCATCGAGAACACGTTCCGGCACATGGAGCACGGCAAGGACCGCCTCACGGCGTCGATCGACGGCTCCGAAGAGGTCTGGTCGGCGATCCTGGCCTCGACGCTGACGCACATCGCGGTTTTCGTCCCGCTGCTGTTCCTGACGGGCGTGTCGAGCATCCTGTTCAAGCAGCTCGCGGTCGTCGTCATGTTCTCGCTGACGATGTCGTTGTTCGTCGCCGTGACGATCGTGCCGGTGCTCTGCTCCCGCATGCTACGGCTGCCGAAGCCGGCGAGCGAGCGGTCCGGGATCATGGCGAAGCTGTACGGCTGGAGCGAGCGCTTCCTCAACGGGATGGACAACAACTACAGCCGTCTCGTGCGGAAGGCGATGATTCACCGGCCCACCGTCATCGGATTGGGAACGGCAGCCGTGGTCGCGGCCTTCCTGATCCTGCCGACCATCGGGTTCGAGTTGATGCCCGAAGCCGATGAAGGCGAGGTTTCGGTCACGGCAGAACTGCCGGTCGGCACCCGCGTCGAACGGGCGCACGACGTCGCGCTCCGGCTCGAGAGCCTGGTCCCCGAACTCGTGCCCGAATCGCAGGAGGTCATCACCAACGCAGGCGGCGGGTTCTTCGGCGGCAGCGCCGCGCGGACGAACGTGACGATCCGGTTGACGCCGAAGGACGAGCGCACTCGCTCGAGCGAACAGATCGCGCAGGACCTCAATCGGCAGCTCGCGAGCGCCATTCCGGGCGTCGTCATCACGACCCGCGCTTCGGGCGGCAACCGCCAGATGTCCCGGCTGATGGGGGGCGGCGACAGCCGACTCTCTCTCGAGATCCGAGGGGAGAATCTCGCGACGGCTGCCGCCTTCGCTCAGAATGCGAAGAACCTCATGGACAGCATCACCGAGGTCCGCAACGCGCGCGTGAGCCGCGACGAGGGCCGTCCCGAGCTGGCCATCCAGGTGGACCGGCCGAAGGCGGCGCTCCTCGGTCTGACCGTGACCGATGTCGCCCAGTCGGTGAGCACCAGCGTCGGCGGCCGCCAGGCCGCGTTTTTCCGCCAGGCGGGCAACGAATATCCGATCATCGTGCGGCTCCGTGAGGAGGACCGGCAGCGGATCCAGGACGTGAGCGACGTGCTGATCAGCAGCCCGAGCGGCCAGGTCGTTCAGGCGAAGAACGTCATGGCGCTTCGGAGCCAGGCTGGTCCCACCGAAATCCAGCGCAAGAACCAGGAGCGGATCATCAGGGTGACCGCCGAGCCGCAGGTCGCGCTGAGCAAGTCGATCGAGGCCGTGCAGGCCCGCCTGTCCGAGCTGCAGGTGCCGGAGAACTTCCAGGTCGGCTTCGGGTCCGAAGCCGAGGAACAGGAGCGGGCGTTCCAGCAGCTCCAGATGATGCTGATTCTGGCCGTGATCCTCGTGTACGCGGTCATGGCGTCGCAGTATGAGTCGCTGCGGGACCCGTTCATCATCATGTTCTCGGTGCCGCTTTCGGCCATCGGCGTGGTGCTGGCGCTGAAGCTCACCGGCACGACCTTCAGCCTGCAGGCGTACATCGGAGTAATCATGTTGGCGGGCATCGTCGTAAGTAATGCGATCCTGCTCGTCGATTACACCAACATCCTGAGACGGCGCGACGGAATGCCGTTGCGGGAGGCAGTCGAGACCGCGGGCCGCACCCGGCTGCGGCCGATCCTGATGACGACCCTGGCGACGATTCTCGGCCTCGTGCCGATGTCGCTCGGGATCGGGGAGGGCGCCGAACTGCAGGCGCCGCTCGCGCGGGTGGTCATCGGCGGGCTCACGGCATCGACCCTGATCACCCTGGTGTTCGTGCCAACGGTCTACACCATTTTCGAAGAAGGTTGGAGAGGGCTGCGTTCGGGTCTTCCGAAGCATTCGTAGAACAGCGACAGCGATATGAAAAAGATCATTCTCACCCTTATCGTCCTGGCGATCGTCGGCGGGGGTTCGTACGCCTACTACGTCCGCAAGGGCACGGTCGAACCCACCATCAGCACGATGCAGCTCACCCGGGGCGACATCGCCGAGGTGGTGCAGGCGACCGGCACGTTGGAGCCCGTGGAAAAGGTCGACGTCGGCACGCAGGTGTCCGGCATCGTCCTGGAACTCCACGCCGACTACAACTACATCGTGAAGAAGGGGCAGATCATCGCCCGGCTCGATCCTTCACTCATCGAAGTGGCGCTGGAGCGCGCAGAAGCGAACGTGACGCGCGCCAAGGCGGAACTCGACCGGCTGGAAGTCAGCCTGGCCGATGCGGAGCGCAAGCTCAAACAGGCCGAGGCGATGTGGGAGAAGCAGTTGATCCCGCGCGATCAGCTCGAGACTGCGCAGCTGAACGTCAAGACGCAGAAGTCGCAGATCGTGTCGTCGCGGGCGGGTCTCGTTCAGGCCGAAGCGGAAGTGAACACCCAGAAAGTGAACCTGGGACACACGATCATCCGCGCCCCCATCGACGGGGTCGTCATTTCGCGCGCCGTCGACCAGGGGCAGACCGTCGCCGCCAGCATGAACGCGCCGGTGCTCTACCAGCTCGCCGAGGACCTCACGAAGATGCAGGTCCTCGCCAACATCGACGAAGCCGAGATCGGCAAGCTGCGTAAGGGACAGGATGTCGAGTTCACGGTCGACGCCTACGTCAACGATCGCTTCCACGGCAAGGTCGAGGAGGTGCGCCTGCTGCCGACGACCGTGCAGAACGTCGTCACCTACTCGGTCGTCATCTCGGCGCCGAACCCGCAGTACAAGCTCAAGCCCGGCATGACGGCAAACGTCACGATCGAGATCGCACGGCGCGACAACGTGCTGCGCGCCCCGGCGGCCGCGCTCCGGTTCCGGCCGACTGCGGACGTGTTCATGGCGCTCAAGCAGGAGGTCCCGCCAGACCTCAATCGCGCGTTCGGACGCGGCGGCGGTCCCGGCCGCGGCGACGGCCCGGGGCGTGCGGGATTCAATGGCGCCTCCGCGCAGACGCCCGGTGCGCCGCAAGGCAATCAGCAGGGGAACAGCGCGGCAAGCGCCGAGCGGCCAGGCGGCGGCGATCGCACCGGCGACCGTCCGGCGGGCATGGGCGGCGGCCGCGGAAACGCGAACCTGACACCAGAAGAGCGCGACGCGCGTCGTAAGGAAATGGAACAGCGGGTCGCGAACATGTCCCCCGAGGAGCGTCAGCGCTTTGAGTCGCGGATGCGTGGCGGCGCCAACCGCGGCCAGGCAGGAGCGCCCGACGGCCGCCAGGCCGCACCGGCTACGCAGGCCGCACCGTCGGCCAGCGGCACGCCGATCACGATCGATTCGCTCTTTGCTCCGCTGCGTACGACGGAAAGCCGGGGCCGGCTGTGGCTGGTGTCCGAGACCAAGCAGCTGCGCGCGGTCAACGTTCGCACCGGCATCACCGACGGAGCCTGGATCGAGATCCTGGAAGGCGGCGACGCCAGCGAACTGCAGCCCGGCGTCGAGGTGGTGACCAACGTCGTCACCGGCCTGGAGCAGGCGCAGCGTCCGGGACAGCAGGGCGCCGGCAGCAATCCGTTGATGCCGCAGCAGGGGCGCGGGCGCGGGCCTGGTGGTGGAGGCCGCGGCCGGTAATGTCGAAACCAGTCATCCAGGTCCGGGATCTCGTCAAGACGTATCACGTCGGCGAGCACACCGTCCGCGCCCTCCGCGGCGCCAACATGGACGTGCAGGCCGGCGAGTTCGTCGCGATCACCGGACCATCGGGTTCGGGCAAGTCGACGCTGATGCACATCCTGGGATGTCTCGACCGCCCCACGAGCGGTCAGTACATCCTGGATGGGCAGGACGTTTCGCGGATGTCGAAAGACGAACTCGCGATCGTCAGGAACCGCAAGATCGGGTTCGTGTTCCAGGGCTTCAACCTGTTGTCGCGCACGACCGCGCTCGACAACGTGGAACTGCCGCTGCTCTATAACACCACGCTGAAGCTGAAGGCAGCCGACCGGCACGCGCGGGCGATGGAAGCGCTGAAGGCCGTCGGCCTCGGGGAACGGTCCGACCACTTCCCCAACCAGCTGTCAGGCGGCCAGCAGCAGCGCGTGGCGATTGCGCGCGCGCTGGTGACGCGGCCGACGATTCTGCTGGCCGACGAACCGACCGGGAATCTCGATACGCGCACGAGCATCGAGGTCATGGACATCTTCCAGACCTTGAACAAGGAGCAGGGCATCACGATCCTGCTGATCACCCACGAGATGGACATCGCCGAGTACGGCACCCGTTTCGTCCGTTTTCGTGACGGCAGGATCCAGACGGATTCACCGGTCCTCAACCGCCGCGACGCCAAGAAGGAGCTTGCGGCGCTTCCACCGCCGGAAGAGGATCAGCCGGATACGCCGGCCGACGAAGCCCCGGTCGAGCATATCGGCGGCGTAGTTTAGGAGTCACACGTGTCCATTCTCATGACGCTGCGGATCGCGCTGAAGGCGCTGAACCGCAACAAGATGCGCACCGCGCTGACGATGCTCGGCATGATCATCGGTGTCGGCGCCGTGATCACGATGGTGGCCATCGGCAAGGGAGCCCAGGTCGCCATCGAAGAGCAGGTCAAGGCCGCCGGAACCAACCTGATCACCGTCCAGTCGGGCAACTTTTCCCAGGGCGGCGTGCGCATGGGCCAGGGGCAATCCACCCGGCTTCGCCCCGAGGACGCCGAAGCGCTCCGCGACGTCCCCGGCGTGCAGTACGTCGCGGCAACGACCGAAACGCGCGGCCAGGTGGTGTTCGGCAATCAGAACTGGTCCACGAGGATTGAAGGCACCGACGTCGATCTGCCGAACATCCGCAGCTGGCCGATGAAGTACGGAGTGTTCTTCACGTCGCAGGACGTGCGCGGGGCCACGAAGGTTGCCGTGCTCGGCACCGTCGTCGCCGATACGTTGTTCGGACCGGATATCGATCCGACCGGCCAGATGATTCGCGTCTCGCGAGGATCGGCCAGCCAGCCGTTCCGCGTCATCGGCGTGTTGGAAAGTAAGGGGGCGTCGGGCGCCGGGCAGGACCAGGATGACATCATCTTCGCCCCGTACACGACGGTGATGAAGAAGCTGCAGGGGCAGCAGCATATCAACCGCATCCAGGTGTCGGCAGCCACGGCCGACGTGCAGCCGGTCGCCGATGCGATCGCCGAGGTGATGCGCATTCGCCACGAGGTCATGCCGGGCGATCCGGACACGTTCATGGTCCGCACGCTCGAGGAGATGGCCAACGTCCGCTCAGAAACGGCGCGCACCATGGGATCGCTGCTCGCGGCCATCGCCGGCGTGTCGCTGCTGGTCGGCGGCATCGGCATCATGAACATCATGCTCGTCTCCGTCACGGAGCGGACACGCGAGATCGGTCTCCGCATGGCGATCGGCGCGCGCGGCAAGGACGTCCTGCTCCAGTTCCTCGTCGAAGCGGTCGTTCTGAGCCTCTTCGGCGGCATCATCGGGATCGGATTCGGCTTCGGGCTTGCGGAGGCGGCGGAACGCTTCCTGCAGTGGCCGACCACCATCCCGGCTAATGCGATCGGGATGGCGTTCGGGTTCGCTGCGGCGACGGGCGTATTCTTCGGGTTCTACCCTGCCCGCAAGGCGGCACGGCTGGATCCGATCGAGGCTCTGCGTTTCGAGTAACCCGCCAATTCCGGCGGCACGAGGCGCAGCGGACGGTAGTCCTCATACAAGGAGCGGACGATGAAGCTGGCAAGGACGGGGGTCATTGCAGCGGCAATTCTCGCGATCGCGACAGTTGCCTACGCGCAGAAGCCGGATTTCTCCGGCACGTGGACGCTGGATCCCGACGCAAGCGGGATGACCGGCGGTGGTGGCGGCCGTGGGGGCGGCCGCGGCATGGCGGGTCCGATGGTCGTGAAGATGGCCGGCGACACCCTCATGGTCGAACGTCAGATGGGCGGTAACGCCGTCACGACGACCTACAAGCTCGATGGCAGCGAGTCCATCAACAAGCAGACGATGGGCCGCGGCGAGAACGCCCGCGAGGTCGAGACGAAGTCGACCGCGAAGTGGGACGGCAGCAAGCTGGTGATCTCGACCCAGCGCCCCGGCATGGGCGGCGAAATGATGACCGCCACCGAGACCTGGTCGCTCGAGGGTGGCAACCTCGTCATCGAGTCCACCGGCGGCCGTGGTGGCGGCAGCAAGCGCGTCTACAAGAAGACTACGTAATCTGCGCTGATCGGAGTCGGAGAGCCGGGTGGAAACGCCCGGCTCTTTTTTTTGCGGCCTCGCTTCGCTCGGCCGGAGGTTCCAGACGGTTCCAGGGTTCTGTACGTGACCCGCGGCGCAAAGCTCGAGGCGGGAACCCCGAACCCAGAACCCCGACCCCGGACCCCCTTGGAACCTCCTGGAACCCTCGAGAACCCTTTGGAACCCCTTGGAACCCCGCCCGAGCGAAGCGAGGGCGTTCTTACCGAGTTTGGTCTCTTAGCAACTCCCGTAGTAACTCCCCCACCCGCATGCCCGTAACCGGATCGACCATGTCGGGTGCGACTTCAGCGAGCGGTCCGAGGACGAAGAAGCGGTCGCGAAAGCGCGGGTGCGGAACTTCGAGACCTTCCTCGACGACGATGTCCTCGCCAAACAGGACGAGGTCGAGATCGAGTGTGCGGGGGGCGTTCGGAAAGGGACGTTGGCGGCCGCAGGCAGCTTCGATCCCCATCAGGGCCTCGAGCAGCTGGCGCGGGGAAAGATCGGTGTCCCCTACTGCGACCGCGTTGAGATAGAGGGGCTGGTCCTCGGTGCCCTCGCCAAGCGGCCAGGTTTCGACGACGTCGGAAACGGTGAGATTATCGAGGAGCGCGGAAAGTTGAGTCGTGGCGAACGCGATCGCGCTGTCACGATTACCGAGATTCGAGCCAATCGCAACCGCAACGCGTTTCATCGGCAGGCTGCCCTGACAACTCCCAACTGCCAAAAACCAACTCCCAAAATATTCCCTTCCAAGCGCTTTCCTTGGGGATTGGAATTTGGGAGTTGGGAGTTTGGAGTCGGGTTATCCCACCCAGCGTGTCGGCAGCACGCCGTCGCCCGTGCCTGCCCCGTCGGCGCGCGGCCCGAGCAGATCCTCGCGCCCGGCGAGCGCCTGTTCGAAGAACCGCTGCTGTTCGACGACTTCGCCGAGGATCACGCGCAGCAGCGTACGGTGCCGCGCGTTCGGCAGCGCTTCGACGCGGTCCCGCCAGCGCTCGACGAATTTCTGTGCCGCGTCGCGGTCCGCAGTGATGACCTTCTGCTCGACATCCTTCCCCTTGCCGAGATCCAGGTCGGGCACGGGCAGGTCTTCCGGGGTACCGCCCATGTCGACGATGGCATCCTGCAGCCACCGCACGTGCATGTCGTCGCGCGCAACGATGTATTGGTACGTGTTGTTGACGTTGTAGTCGGACACGAACCGCGCCCCGGCGACGTGGTGGTTCCGCATCGTCAGCTTGTCGCGGTAGAAACCCTGGAGAAACTCGAGCAGTTCGGCGGCAGTCACGAGCTTTGCTTTTCCTTACAGGTGATGCAAACACGCGTCCACGGAATGGCATTCAGCCGTGCCGGCGCGATCTCTTCGCCGCAGTCGCGGCAGATCCCGTAGGTCCCCTTCTCCATTCTGAAGAGCGCTTCCTCGATCGCCTGGAGGATCTTGGCGTCGGTCTGCTTCAGCTTCAGCTGGATATGGACTTCGTTGTTCCCGCTGGCCTGGTCGGCGAGGTCTCCCTGGCGGGTATTCATCTCCGTGGAGGCCTGGAGCGGCTTGCCGGCTCCTCCCGCCGCCAGGATCTCGCCACGCTTGCGCAGCAGCGCTTCCTTGTACGGTACTGGATCGATTGACATTGCCCTTATCGACTCATCGGAACATCGGCCACCGGGCCGACGGCTAAACCGTTCCATCGGCAACCGAGCCCTCCGGCCCTGAAGGCATAGCGGCCGGCTCGGCAAAACCCCATCTTATCAAGCTTTGGTGCCCTTTGGGTGGAGAGGAGTGCTCCTGTCGGGCGGCAGCCACAGTACCCGATTGAACGACAGCCCCTCGTGACCCGATCGAACGACAGCCCCCGTGACCCGGTC
>DASWVN010000160.1:0-3442 GCA_036401215.1 Vicinamibacterales bacterium
GCAGCTCCAGTTCGCCCAGGCGGAGCCACCGCACGCGGACGCCATCCTCTCCGTTCCACACGTGATCGCCAAGGACACCGTAGACGAGCGACCACAGCGACGTGTCGAGCAGGTTGAGCAGCGTCCGCGACCGCATGCGGCGGCGTGCGGCATCGAGACGGAACGGCTCACCGGCGAGGAGCTTCTTCGTTTCCAGGATCGAGAGAACGGCTGCCGGATCGCCGAGTGGAACGCCGTTTTCGAACTCCGCTGGCGCAAGGTTGTGTAGCGCGTAGATCGGAAGATCGAGCGCCGAGACGATGGAGACCAGCGCATGGCCCGCGCTGATGCGGTCCTTCGTCCAGTACCGCGCCTCGGTGCGATCCTTCAAGACCCTGGAGGCCTCGAAGCCGCCCGCCTGGGCGCCGAGGTCGTCGAAGATCCCGAAGTCGAGCGCGAAGAGTTCGAATCGCTGCCTCGACCATGGACCGCCGACCAGCCGAAAAGAATAGGGGAAGTCCTTCTCCCGCGCGCGAGAGATGTGTCCCCCTTCGTGGTTGAGGCCGACGAAGAAGGCGGCGACCGGCGCGTCGAACAACGCGAGCTTCGCGATCCGGACCGCCCGTGACGCCGCATCATCCGGCTTCCGCCGCTTCAGCCAGATCGCCTCGATGGCTTCGTCGGTCCCGTCGGTTGCCAGCAGCGAGGCGGCGAAGGTGAGTTCCGCGTTGCGCGACACGAGATCCGTCGAGTAGACGACGGGAAGGATGGAGTGCCGATCGCGCGACTGCCCATTCGCCAGACCGGGGATCAGTCCAACGATGAGGAGGAGGCAGACCGCCGTCCGGACGAGGGCGCTCAAGCGCGGCTACCTCTAAGCACCCCGACGCACCTCGAAGCACCCCACTGCACCTTGAAGCACCTCGAAGCACCCCGCTGCACCTTGAAGCACCCCGAAGCACCCTGACGCACCCCGATCCCCTTCCTTGACCGGCTCATGAGCCGCATAGTACCTTTGCTTGATTGTGCCCGTCGCGTCCGGGGCGGCACTTGGCCTGCGGCGCGAGCGGGCTCTTCTTTCGTCCACGAGAGGCCGGTTCCAATCGCGATGTCTCAGTCTGCGTCCGCTTCACTCAAGAAGACTCCCCTCAACGCGCGTCACCGATCGCTTGGCGCCCGCATGGTCGAATTCGGCGGCTGGGACATGCCGGTCGAATACTCCGGCATCGTCCAGGAGCACATGGCGGTCCGCACGGCCGCCGGGCTCTTCGACGTCAGCCACATGGGCGAAATCGAGATTGCCGGCAAGGACGCGTTGAAGGCGGTCCAGCACATCACCTCGAACGACGCCGCCAAGCTTGCCGACGGTCAGATCCAGTATTCCGCCCTCACCACCCCCGAGGGCACCTTCGTGGACGACGTGTTGACGTACCGGCTCAACGGCGAGCACTTCATGCTCGTGGTGAACGCGTCGAACATCATGAAGGACGTCAACTGGATCACCGGGCACGTCGCCGGCCTCGGGGATGCGGCCGTGGTCAACACCAGTCCACGGTACGGGCTGATCGCGATCCAGGGTCCGGTTGCGCTCCAGGTGCTTCAGACGCTCACCGGAGTCGATCTCTCCGCCATCAAGTACTACTGGTTCACGACCGGCGAGGTCGCCAACGTCCGGGTGACCATCTCCCGCACGGGCTACACCGGGGAGGATGGATTCGAAGTCTTCGTTCCGCCGGCCTCGGCCGAACGGGTGTGGGACGCGCTGCTTGCCGCCGGCAAGCCTCACGGCGTGATCCCGGCCGGGCTCGGCGCCCGCGACACGCTCCGCCTCGAGGCCGGCATGCGCCTCTACGGCAACGACATGGACGAGACGACGACGGTCGTCGAGGCCGACCTCGGCTGGATCGTCGGATGGAAGAAGGAGTCGTTCCTCGGATCGGACGTCCTCAAGCGGCAGAAGGCCGAAGGGGCGCCGCGCAAGCTCGTCGGTTTCGAGATGCTCGACCGCGGCATCGCCCGTCACGGCTACGACGTGTATATCGGCGGCGACAAGGCTGGCGTCGTCACGAGCGGCACGCAGACGCCGTATTTGAAGAAGGCGATCGGCATGGCCTACCTGCCGACGGAGAAGGCGGTGACCGGAACGGAGTTCGAGGTCGACATCCGCGGCAGGCGCATGAAGGCGCAGGTCGTCGCGATGCCGTTTTACAAGAGAGCACGTAGCACGTAGCACAGCACGTAGCACGTAGCACGTAGCACAGCACGTAGCACGTCGCACAGCACGTCGCACGTCGCACGTCGCACGTCGCACGTGATAAGGAGCGTTATGTATCCGAGCGATCTGAAGTACACGAAGGAGCACGAGTGGGTTCGCCTGTCGGGTGATCAGGCCGAGATCGGCATCACCGACTACGCGCAGAAGCAACTGGGGGACGTCGTCTACCTCGAGTTGCCCGACGTCGGCCGGACGCTGAACAAGGGTGACGTGTTCGGCACGATCGAGTCGGTCAAGGCCGTTTCAGAACTCTACGCGCCGCTCACCGGGGAGGTCGTCGAGGTGAACAGCCACCTCGCCCAGCACCCGGAGGCCGTGAATTCCGATCCGCACGGTTCGTGGATGATCAAGGTGAAGGCCTCGAACGCCGCCGAGACGAACGAACTGCTCGACGCCGGCACCTACGCAGATTTGACGAAGTAAATGAAAGACACCACCCCCGGCATTTTCCAGCGCAGACACATCGGACCCGATAACACCGAACGCGACGAGATGCTTCGCGCCATCGGTGTTCCGTCGCTCGACGCGCTCATCGAGCAGACGATCCCCGCCGACATCCGGCTTCAGAAGCCGCTGGAGATGCCTCCGGCGGACACGGAGTACGGGTATCTCCGGCGGCTGAGGACGATCGCCTCGCGCAACCACGTCACCCGCTCCTACATCGGCATGGGCTACTACGACTGCATCATGCCGAGCGTGATCCAGCGGAACGTGTTCGAGAATCCGGGCTGGTACACGCCCTACACCCCCTACCAGGCCGAGATCGCCCAGGGGCGGCTCGAGTCGCTGCTCAACTTCCAGACGGTGGTGAAGGACCTCACCGCGATGGACATCGCGACGGCGTCGCTGCTCGACGAAGCGACGGCCGCGGCCGAAGCCATGACGATGTTCCACCGGCTGCAGACGAAGAAGACGGCGGCAGGTGAGGAGAGCGTCTTCCTGGTATCGCACCGCGTCTTCCCGCAGACGCTGGACGTGCTGAAGGGCCGCGCCGAACCGCTCGGCATTCACCTCGAGATCGGGGACCCGGACACGCTGCCGATGGAGAAGGCCTTCGGGATCCTGCTGCAGTATCCGGACGATCACGGCGAGGCCAGGGATCTTCGTCCGGTCATCGAGCGCGCGCACGCCGCCGGCCTGCTCGTGGCCGTGGCTTCCGACCTGCTCGCGCTGACGCTGCTCACACCG
>DASWVN010000161.1:0-9213 GCA_036401215.1 Vicinamibacterales bacterium
CGAACTTGTCCCGGGGCGAGTTCCCCCGTCGGCGACAAGCGCCGCGGCCTTATCCGCGGCGAGTCGGGCGTCTCGGGTCCAGGGCCCGCCCAACTCGCCCCGGGGCGAGTTCCCGGTCGGGGGTCTGGGTCAGGTCGGGGAACTCGCCCCGGGCGAGTTCCCCGACCTGAGGCACATCGAGGGCGAACTTGTCCCGGGGCGAGTCGGCGACTCGGGACAGGGCCCGCCAACGTGTGGTCCGCTCCCCCTGCGCCCTCTGCCCTCACGGCGTCCTCGGCGCCCCGATCTTGACCAGCACCGCGCCGTGCGCCGGCACGACGGCGGAGAACTCGCCGTTCATGACACCGAGGTCCTTCTGTAGCCACAGGTCTCGCACCGGCTGCCGCCCGGTCAGGCCGAGCTCCTTCCAGGTGGCGCGCATCTTCACCGGCTGGAGGCCGCGGTTGAACAGGCCGGCGGCGATGGTGCCATCGGCCAGCGGCCGCGCCCAGAGTTCGAGCCGTTCGCGCTGGTAGATCCGCGACGCGCCTCGGCCGAGCACGTCCTGGCTCACCTCGAGCACCTCGTGATTGGTCATCAGCGCCCTCGTGAACGGATCGAACTGCGACATGTCGGCGCCGATCAGCAGCGGCGCCGCCTGAAGCGTCCACAGCGAGATGTGCGTGATCTGTTCATTCGGCGTGAGCCGCGTGTCGTGAATGTTCGGCCCCCAGCCTACCTTTCCGACGACGAGCATGTCGGGATCGGTCCAGTGTCCGGGACGGGACCACTTCTCGCGTCCGGCCTGCCGGAAGCCTACCGACGACATGTTCGACCAGACGTCGGTGAGATCGCCGCTCGTGCGCCAGTAGTTGCCGCCGACGTCAGCGCCCCACTCCCACACGTTGCCCATGCCGTACTGGCACAGGCTGTAGACGATGTCGCGGTCGACCTTCTTCAGTGCATCGCGCATGACGATGTACGGCTTCTGCAGCTCGGCGAGACTGTCGTCGTTCGCGATGCGGTCGTACGAGCACCAGTCGTACTTCAGCAGGTCGAAGCCCCAGCGCGCCCATGTGGCCGCATCGATCTCCTCGTGCTCGTAGCTGCCCGGCAAGCCCTGGCAGGTGCGCGGCCCCGGGGACGAGTAGATGCCGATCTTCAGGCCTTTCGCATGCACGTAGCCGGCGAGCGCCTTCATGTCGGGGAACTTCTCGTTCGGCTGCAACACGCCGCTCGCGTCGCGCTCCCCTTCCCAGCCATCGTCGATGTTGATGAACTGATACCCGTGCGCCGCCAGGCCGCTCGAAACCATCGCGTCGGCCGCCGCGCGCACCTTTGCGTCGTCCACCGAGGCGCCCCAGACGTTCCACGAGTTCCAGCCGAGCGGCGGTGTGAGGGCAAGCGCGTCCTCGCCACCCACGATGGTCAGCACTGATTTCGCGGAGCCGATCGCGTTGCGCGCTTCGATCGACACGTCGGAGCGGCCCGCCCTGGCGATGCTGCCGGTGATGACTCCGGTCTTTGAATCGAGCGAGAGTCCATCGGGCAAACCGGTCGCGGTGAACGTAAGAGGCTCACGGCCTGTGGCCGGGATCCGAAACAGGAACGGACGTCCCGGCGTGCCGCCGGTGATGCGCGGCGGATTGATACGCGGAGCGTCCGGCCAGCCGGACGCGATCGGCGGCGGCGGCTCGGACGGAAACGTCCAGCTCTCGGGCGTTTCCGTCGCGCCCGGTCCGAGGTGGATCACCGCTCCGGCCCAGTCCGCATAATCGCCGGTGCTCACGTCGCCGCCATCGTCGATGAACAGCTCCAGGAATCGCGCGCCCGAGAGATCCACCGAGACGCGCTGCGGCGGATCCCCGGCCTTGATGATCCCGCTGGTGAACGCTCGCCGGTTGTCGAGCCAGATCTCGTACGTGACCGAACCCTGTCCCGTCCTCGCGGCATCGTCGATGCCGATCATCGCCTCGAAGCGGGTCGCCTGTCCCTTGAGATCGACGATCAGTTCGTTGATCGAGAGCGTCCCGATCCCGTGGCGGTACGTCACGCCTCCGAGCGAGAGCGGCGGAGGATTGTTGCCGCGTCCGGCACCGGACCTGCCGGCCCGCGGCGTCCCACGGCGCTGCACCATGCGCGATAGATCCAGGCTGTCCAGCCAGATCGCCCCCGGGGGAGCGTCCTCGCCGGTCAACGGCGCCTGGTCCTGATGGACGGCCGTTCGCAACACTGCCGGTGCGGCCAGAAGCGGCACCGACAGAAGCAAGATGGTCAGAAGCGAGCGTCGACGGGGCGGCTTCGCGTCAGGTTTGCTCATCGAGTATCGGCGTTACGGCCACGCCCACTCGGGACCGGCCTACTTCAACGTGACGTGCAGATACACGGAATGACGTCCATACGTCTCGTAGAACGGCTTGAGGACGGCGTCACCAATCTTGAACCGCAGCGTCGACGGATCTCCAGTGATCGATTTACCGATGTCGGTTGCATCGAGCGTCACCTGCCGCCAGTCGGTCCGTGGACCTGATTCTTCCGCGGCGAGCAGCACGGGACCGTAGAAGAGGCTCGCGACGTTCGGCTGGTCCATGACCGGATCCAGGTAGAAGCTGAACGGCATGCGGAGTTCGATCGTGTCGTTCGCGCGCCAGGTGTTGCCGACCGACAGGTAGCTGCCGGGCGTCGCCTTCACCGCCTGTTCCTTCCCGTTCACCTTGACGAAGAAGCCGCGCGTCGCCCATTCCGGCACGCGGACCCTGATGTCGAACTGCCCGCTTCCGTTCACGATCAGCCGCGTGGTGTCGGCGTACGGAAAGTCCGTGACCTGCTGCACGGTCACCGTGCGCTCGCTCCAGTTCAAGGTCGAAGGCACGTAGAGATTCACGTACAGCGTGCGGTTGTCGGCGCTCCGGAAGTAGATCGAATCCTGGAGCTTCGTATTGCTCTCGAGCGCCGTGCCGTTGCAGCAGGTGAAGCCGTGCATGTCGGCATTGCCGAACCGCTTCTGCGCTCCCGGATTGAGCGGCACGTGATAGGTGTTGCCGGCGTCGTTCTCCGCGACGGACGCCAGGATGTGGTTGTACAGCGCCCGCTCGTAGTGGTCCATGTACTTGGCGGTCTGGTCGTACATGAAGAGCTGCCGATCCAGCTTGAGCAGGTTGTACGTGGCGCAGGTCTCGTTCTGACCGCCGGTGGCGAAGCCGTTCTCCCACAACGTGTCCGGCTGCGCCGGGAAGCATTCGGCATTGTTCGGCACCCGCGCGCCGGCCACGCCGCCGATGCTGTACATGTAGCTGCCGTTCACCATCTCCCAGAAGTTGGACGCGATCAGGTAATACGGCAGCTCCTTCGTATTGCGGAACGTCTCGAGCGCGCCGGTGATCTGCGGGATGTGCTGATTGGCGTGCCTGCCGCGAATCGTGTCGACGTTGCTGGCCAGCCCTCCCTCGTGCTCCGGGCTGCCGAAGAAGAAGTTCGTGTTGTCGAACAGCCTGGCGGTCTCGAGGAAGCGCTTGTCGCCGGTGAGGCGGAACATCCGCGCCATCACCTCGTTCATGCCGCCGTACTCGCCGGCGATGTAGGTGCTCCACATCTTCGTCCGCCGCTCGGCGGGCAGCTCGCTCAGCCTGGCGTGCACCCACGCGCCCATCCCTCGCGCGATCTCGAGCGCCTTCTTGTTCCCGGCGACCTCGTAGCTGTCGAGCAGGCCGGCGAGGATCTTGTGGAGCGTGTAGTACGGGGCCCAGATCTGAGAATCCTGTGTGCCGTAGGTGGCCCCGTTCTCGAGCATGATGAACTGGTCGGGCGGATAGCCGCTGATGAATCCCACGCCCCAGTTCCAGTAGTCCGTGCGGATCGCGCCGGCGCGCAAGTTAGAGTCGTAACCTTTCCGGCCTGGACCCGGCGGAACCGCCCTGGGGTCGGCCACCGACGGTCCTCCCTTTTCAGCCGGCTTTCCCGACCTGCTCGACAGGTCGTGCAGCGTGTCGATCAGGTAGTTCATCTTCTGCAGGAAATTCGCCCGCAGGGTTTCGTCGTAGGTGGTGCTCGCATAGGCCTGCGCGATGGCCGAGAGATAGTGCCCCGTCGCATGACCGCGCAGCCGTGTCGTCTGGTTGTCCCAGCCTTCCAGCTGCTCGGTCCCCGGCGGCTGCGGCTGCCCGAACGCATCCCGGAAGTTGTAGAGGAAGTTGTCCGGATTGCTGGCCGCAAGACCGCGAATGAACTTGTCGCGGTTGCGGATGAACGGCGTCTCGCGTCCCTGCGTGTCGCGATCGAGCACCACCTGGCTGAGCGCGAACGCCTCCGCCAGCCGGCTCGGTGGTGTCAGCGTCCCAACCGGAACCTTGACGATCACGGTGGCCTTGGGCTCGAACGACGTGCCGGGAACCTTGCCGGTCACGACGTACGAGCCTGGCTTCACCACCTGGCTGTTGTCGGTTGGCGCCGGCCAGATCACCCGCACTTCGGGGCCGGCCTGTCTGTCGCGATACGTCGCCGGGACCGTCAACGGCAATCGCGGCAGCATCCCGACCGTGGTCTGCACGGTGATGTCGGGCACGCTCTGGAGCCGCGAGGCGAACGGCGATTCCTTCGGGATGGCCGCCGTGGAGATGACGGGGGCCGGCGCGCCCCGGCGGCCGGTCATCTGGCGTCCCGTCAGTCCGTTCCTGCGGATCGTGGCGATCTGCTCGTCGCTCAAGGCGACCCGGTAGATGCGGAAGTCGCGCACGCGACCGTGCAGCGTCGGCAGCGAGTCGTCCTGCGAACGGCCGATGAAGAAGCGGTTGGAGGCGGCGCTCTCGCTGACGATCTCGGCGGCGTTCACGGTCACGTCGGTTGCACGCGCGGCCCTCACACCGTTCAGGTACGTGGTCAGCGTGCGGTTCGCCGGGTCGAGCACCACCGCGACGTGCGCCCACTCGTTCTCCAGCACGGGCGTCGGGTCCGTGGCGCGCGTCGTGCCGGCTGCAGCGATCCCGGCGCGGAACCCGGAGCGGCCCGCCTCGCCGAACAATCGCGTCGAGGCGTTCTGTCCGAAGTCGAAGAGCGGTCCGGTCGCGCCGGTCGGCAGGAACAGCCAGGCGGAGATGCTGAGGGTGTCTTCACCGGCGAGGGTCTCGGCGGGAAGCTGAAGATGGCTGCCGTCGCCGGTCAACAGCAGCACGCGGCGGCGCCCATCCTCCACGAAGGTGCCGCCGTTGCCGCGCAGCGTGGCGTGGAACTGGTTTCGTGACGAGTCCTCCGGGTTGCCGTTGAGCACGTAGCGGGCGACGAGGCTCGTTTCCCCGATCCCGTCGAGAAACTGGTCCCCCGGTCCTTGCCCCTGCCCGCGCATCTCGTAGGGGACGACCAGCAGCACCGCCGACACGGCGAGGACGAACGCGATATAGACCCGCGTGATCATTGGTCACTCACTCCAAATGTGAACACCGACCGGCTGGTGTACTTCTCGCCGGGGCGTAGCGTGGTCGAGGGGAACTTCGGGTGGTTCGGCGAGTCGGGAAAATGCTGCGTCTCGAGACAGAAGCCGGTGCGATGGTTGTAACGGGCTCCCCCCTTGCCGGTCAGTGTTCCGTCGAGGAAGTTCCCCGCGTAGAACTGGATCCCCGGCTCGGTCGTGCGAATGTCGAGCGTGCGTCCCGTCTTCGGCTCGACGACACGCGCGGCACGCTGAAGGCCGCTGCCGCTGCGATTCAGCACCCAGTTGTGATCGTAGCCCTTGCCGCTCTTCAGCTGCGGGTGCGATCCATCGATGCGCGCGCCGATCGCGGTCGGCTTCCGGAAATCGAACGGCGTGCCTTCGACCGGCGCCAGTTCGCCGGTCGGGATCAAGGTGTCGTTCACCGGTGTGTAGCGATCCGCATTCAGCATCAGCTGGTGGCCGAGGATGTCCCCTGATGCCTGGCCGGCGAGATTGAAGTAACTGTGCTGGGTGAGATTGACGACGGTCGGTTTGTCGCTGGTTGCGAGATAGTCGACGATCAGTTCGTTCTCGTCGGTGAGCGTGTAGGTCACCTGCACCTGCAGGTTTCCCGGATACCCCTCTTCCCCGTCCGGACTCGTGCGCGTGAACGTCACGGCGTTCCGGCCGTCGACCGGCGCCGCCTTCCAGAGGACCTTGTCGAACCCCTTGTTGCCGCCGTGGAGATGGTTGGGACCGTCGTTGGTCGCGAGCGTGTAGGTGGTCCCGTCGAGCGTGAACCGTCCCCCGGCGATGCGATTGCCGTAGCGGCCGATGATCGCGCCGAAGAACGGATGATCTTTCAAGTAGTCGTCGAGCCGGTCGAAGCCAAGGACGACATCCTCGAATCGTCCGTTCCGGTCCGGCACGCGCAGCGACGTGATGATGCCGCCGTACGAGATCGCCTGGACCTCCATCCCCGCGGCGTTGCGCAGGGTGAAGCGCTCGACGGCCGCGCCGTCAGGCATCGTGCCGAAGGGTTCACGTTTCACCGGGGACGTTCCGCTCTGGGTCAAGCCGACGATCGACGCGCACAGGAAGGCGACGGGTACGAGCAGCAGGAGGCTGCGTGAGCAGGTCATCGATGGACACTCCCCTCGTCAGGAGGGCACAGCCTATCACGGCTTTCTGCGGTTTTTCTAGGGTGTAAGCGATTACTGTCATTTCGGGGGCCGTAGTAAGATGACGGCGCTTCGACATGCCGGGCCTCGAGTTTCGCGATGTCAGGAAGTCGTTCGGGGCGGTGAGGGCGCTCACCGGGGTGACGTTTGCCGTCCGCGCGGGCGAAGCCCATGCGCTCGTCGGCGAGAACGGCGCCGGCAAGTCGACGCTGCTCAAGATCCTCGCCGGGATCGTCCGGCCCGATGGCGGGGAGCTTCGGTGGCAGGACGAGACGCTGTCGCTGGGGAGCCCGCGCGAGGGGCTCGAACGGGGCATCGGCATGGTTTATCAGGAGATGCTCTCCTTCCCCAACCTGAGCGTTGCGGGCAACATCTTCGCCGGCCGCGAACTGACGTCGGCCGGCGGGGTGCTTCGGGAGTCGGAGATGGAGGCGCGCACCGTCGCGATCCTCGACGAGCTGCGCCTGAAGATCCCCCCACGGGCCATCGCCGAATCGTTGTCCGCCGCGCACCGACAGCTACTCCAGGTCGCTCGCGCGCTGGCCTTCGACTGCCAGATCCTCGTCCTCGACGAACCTACCACGGCGCTGACCGACGCCGAAGCGGATCACCTGTTCGTCGTCCTCGAAAAGCTCAAGGCCCGTGGCGTCACGCTGCTCTACGTCTCGCACCGGCTGCCGGAGGTGTTCCGGCTCTGCGATCGGATCACGGTCCTGCGCGACGGCGCATATGCGGGAACATTCGCCAGGAGTGACGTCGCTCAGCACGATATCGTGCGCGCGATGGTCGGCCGCGATCTGCCACCGCGCGCGGAGCACCAGCGCGCCGCGCAGCCGTCTCCGGCGCTTGCGGTGCGGAACCTGACGAAGCGCCCCTGCTTCGAGGACGTGTCCTTGTCGGTCGGCGCCGGCGAGATCGTCGGCCTGTTCGGCCTCGTCGGCTCGGGGCGATCCGAGCTGCTCGAGACGATCTTCGGACTGCGGACGCCTGACGGCGGATCGATCGAGATCGGCGGGGCGCCCGCGCAGATCCGGTCGGCGCGGCAGGCGGCGCGTGCCGGGATCGCGCTCGTACCTGAGGAGCGGCACCGCCAGGGCCTCTTCTTCAATCTGAACTTGAGACACAACCTGATGATGGCGGCGCGAACCGTCGCTGGGGACGTCCTCATCCGCAACGGACGCGAACAGCAGGATGCGCAGGCGTTGCTGACCGAATGGCGGGTCAAGTCCGCAGGCGCGACCGCGATGCCTGACAGCCTGAGCGGCGGCAATCAACAGAAGGTCGTGCTCGCCAAGTGGCTGGCGACGAAGCCGCGCGTGCTGATGCTCGACGAACCGACCAAGGGGGTGGACGTCGGCGCCAAGTTCGAGATCCACGAAATCGTCCGCCGCCAGGCCGCGCACGGGCTGGGATGCCTCGTCGTCTCGAGCGACCTTCCCGAGATCCTGGCGTTGTGCCACCGCATCATCGTCATGCGCGAGGGACGCATGCAGGGAGAACTGGCCGGTGATGCCGCTACCGAAGAATCCGTGATGCACCTGGCGACCTCGGAGGCGGCTTGAATCACATTGCGAGCGAGCACCGCGAGCGAGCCACGCGAACGGAGCGAGCCGGCGAAGCGGCTCGCGAGAGAGCGTGTAAGGGGGTCCGGGGGACGAGAGTCCCCCGGATGGATATGAAACGGTTCTGGCATGTTCGTGAACTGAGCACGATCGCGATCCTCGTTTTCGAGATCATCTTCTTCGGGTGGTATCTCTGGCCGGAGGGCCCTCGTCCGCACCCGTTCCTCAACTTCGAGAACGCGCTGCTGATCCTGAAGTACTCGTCGATCTACGGCATCGCGGCGGTTGGCGCCGCGGTCGTCATCATCTCGGGCGGGATCGATCTCGCGCCCGGTTCGATCATTGCTCTGGCCAGCGTCGTCTGTGGCGCGATGTTCGTCGATGCGGGATGGGGTCTCGGCACCAGTCTGCTCGTCTCGCTGCTGGTCGGTCTTGGCGCCGGCGGCGTCAGCGCGCTCCTGATCGTGGCGATCAAGCTCCCGCCGTTCATCGCCACGCTCGGTGTGATGGGGATCACGCGCGGCCTGGCGTTCATCATTACCGAGGGGCAATACTTCGACTTGTCGAGTAAGCTGCCGGGGGGCTGGCGTCCGCTCGGCCTGCCGGCCGACTGGGTCGCGCCGCTGGTGATGATCGGGCTCGCGATCGTCTTCCAGATCCTGATGACGCGCTTTCAGTGGGGACGGCAGATCTTCGCGATCGGCGGCAACGAGACGGCGGCGCTGTTTTCGGGCGTCGCCGTGGGACGGATCAAGACGTCGGTTTACCTGCTCAGCGGATTGCTGGCGGCGGTCGCGGGCGTGGTGCTCGCGCTCGTCCAGGGTCAGGGGAAGGCGGATCTCGCGACCGGTTACGAACTCGACATCATTGCCTCGGCGGTCGTTGGGGGCGCGAGTCTCTCCGGCGGACGCGGATCGGTGATGGGCGCGGTGCTGGGAACCTTGATCTTCGGCGTCCTGCGCAACGCGCTGCCGCAGATCCCGGGGGCGACCTTCTACGACCGCCTGATCGTCGGCCTGGCGGTCATCGTCATCGTGGTGATGGACCAGGTCCTCTTGAAGCGGGGGGAGTAAACCCCAGGGGTCCG
>DASWVN010000162.1:0-2376 GCA_036401215.1 Vicinamibacterales bacterium
GCCAGGCTCGACGATATCGTCGACTATCTGACCTTCGTGTTCGTGCCGATGCTGATCCTCTATCGTGCCGGTGACCTGCCGGCGGGATGGGGGCTCTGGGTCGTGGCGGCCGTTCTGCTGTCGAGCGGCTACGGATTCGCCTCACTCGATGCGAAGACGTCCGACTATTTCTTCACCGGTTTTCCCTCATATTGGAACGTCGTGGCGCTCTATCTGCACGCCGGGGGAACCCCGGCGGTGGTCAATGGCGTCCTTCTTCTTGTGCTCGTGGTGATGGTGTTCGTGCGCATCGGCTACATCTATCCGTCGCGAACGCCCGTGCTCCGCGGCCTGACGAACCTGCTCGGCGTGGTCTGGGCACTGATGATGCTCGTGGTCGTCTGGATGCTTCCGAACGCGCCGATGCCGCTGCTGGCTGGATCGCTGTTCTTCCCGATCTACTACACCGCGCTGTCATTCTGGCTCCACGCGCGCCGCCGCCCCGCCCATGCCTAAGGTTCACCGCGACAGGATCGCGGCCGTCATCTTCATCTGCCTCGTCATCGCGAGCGCGATCGGGCTCACGTGGCTCGCGCGGCAGACGTATCTGGTCTACAAGCTCCGGCGCGGCGTGGGGGACACGTGGTTCCTGGCGGCGGACGGCAAACCCTGGTTCAGGCTCGACGAGCATCGGCGCGATGTGCCGCTCGCAGAGATCCCGCAGCACGTGCGGGACGCGTTCGTCGCGGTCGAAGACCATCGCTTCTACCGGCACATCGGCGTCGATCCGATCGCGCTCGGGCGCGCCGTGGTCCACAACCTGACGTCGGGATCCGCGCAGGGCGGCAGCACGCTCACCCAGCAACTGGCGCGGACGTTGTTCCTCTCGAACCAGAAGACCTACGGCCGCAAGATCCGCGAAGCGGTCCTCGCGTTGAACATCGACGCGCAGCTGACCAAGGATCAGATCCTCGAGCTGTATCTCAATCGCATCTACCTGAGCGCCGGCGTCTACGGCGTCGAGACGATGTCGCGCCACCTGTTCGGCAAGCCGGCCAAATCGCTCACGATCGCCGAAGCGGCGCTGATAGCCGGACTTCCGCGGGCGCCGTCCACGCTCTCGCCGTGGACGAATCTCGAAGGCGCGCGCGAGCGCAGCCACGTGGTGCTGCGGCGGATGCGCGAAGAAGGGTTCATCACCGAAGCACAGCAGCGTGCGGCGGAGCAGGCGCAGTTGAAGATCCGTCCGTATCCTGGCGCGATCGACCCGCGTCACGGCTACGCGAAGGAATATCTCCGTCAGCAGTTCCGCGATACGTTCGGCGGCGATCACCCGCCCGACTGGGAGGTGCGGACGACGTTCGTGCCGGCGCTCCAGGACGCGGCGGAGCGGGCGGTCTCGAACGGCCTGCGGCGCTTCCGCGCGCGGGACCTCCAGGCCGCGCTGGTGGCGATCGATCCGGAAACGGGCGACATCCTGGCGATGGTCGGCGGACGCGACTTCCGCCAGTCGCAGTTCAATCGCGCGGTGCGGAGCCGGCGGCAGCCGGGTTCCGCGTTCAAGCCGTTCCTCTACGCCGCCGCGCTCGACCACGGCTACTCACCCGTGTCGGTGCTGTCGGGCCTCGCCAGCATCGCGCCGCAGGGACCGGACGAATGGGCGCCGCGCAACAGCGACGGCCGCACGCCGGACGCCATCACGATCCGGGAGGCGCTCATCGAATCGAACAATCGCGCGGCGACCGCGCTCCAGCAGCGGATGGGATCGCGTCCCGTGCTCCGTCTCGCTTCGGAAGTCGGCATGGACGATCTCCCGGACGTCCCCTCGCTCTCGCTCGGCTCGGGCGTGGTCACGCCGCTGGAGTTGACGACGGCGTTCGCGGCGTTCCCGAACGGTGGGTACGCCGTGCGTCCGCGCGCGATCAAGAGCGTGACGAACGAGGACGGGGGCGCGGCGCTCCAGAACGACGTGGCGCGCGAACGCGTGATCTCGGAGCAGACCGCCTATCAGATGGTGTCGATGCTGAGCGACGTGCTCGATCGCGGGACGGCGTCCGCGGCGCGGAGCTGGGGCGTCCGCTTCCCGGCCGGAGGGAAGACCGGCACCACGAACGGGTTCAAGGACGCCTGGTTCGTCGGCTTCTCATCGTCGCTCGTCGTCGGTGTGTGGGTCGGCTTCGATAAGCCGGAGACGATCGCCTCGAACGCGTACGGCTCCCGCTACGCGCTGCCGATCTGGTCCGATTTCATGCGCAACGCGGCGCGCCTGCGTCCGGCCCGCGCGTTCGAGGTGCCGGCCGGGATGCACGAGATGGAGCTGTGCGCCGTCTCCTATCAGCGTCCGGTCGAAGGATGCCCGACCTACGTCGAGTACCTGAAGGACGGCGACGACGCGCC
>DASWVN010000163.1:0-1995 GCA_036401215.1 Vicinamibacterales bacterium
TTCCGGATTGGTTCGTTCGCCGCCGGGCAACCGGCGAGCGGGCGGGCGACAAGTTACGTCTGACGACCATAGCGCGGTGGAACCACCCCTTCCCATCCCGAACAGGACCGTGAAACGCCGCAGCGCCGATGATAGTGAGCACCTCGCTTGCGAAAGTAGGACATCGTCAGGCAATTCTCCGACGCGAAGAAGCCACCCCGAAGGGGTGGCTTTTTTGCGTCCGCCCCCCGCGCAGTGCCGTGCCCGGGCGCTCGCGCGATCCGAACGGCGGTGAGCCCGCCGACGGGAGAGCCGCCGGCCTGCGCCGAAGGACGAAGCGCTCGTTTTCGAGGCGTAGGCGCTCGTTCTTGAGGCGCGTTAAGGTGTGCCTGGGAGGCGGACGCGAAAATCGTCGACCCGAGGAGGCATCCTGATGGCTTCGAAGAAGGTTCCCATCTACTGCTACCAGTGCGTGGCAGGGCCCGATCTGATGAAGGTCGAGGTCGAGGACGGCGTCGCCAAGCGCATCGAGTCGAACTACGACATCAGCGGCGAGCATCCGGGCGGTGGGCGGGTCTGCGTGAAGGCCTACGGCCTGATCCAGAAGACCTACAACCCGAACCGGATTCGCCAGCCGATGAAGCGCACGAATCCGAAGAAGGGTCGCAACGAGGACCCCGGCTTCGTCGCGATCAGCTGGGACGAGGCGCTCGACATCGTCGGCGCGAAGATGCGCGAGATTCGCGCGCGGGGGCTGCTGAACGACGAAGGTGTGCCGCGCCTGGCCACGTCCACGGGCGGCGGCGGCACGCCGGTGCAGTACATGGGCACCTTCCCCGCCTTCATGGCGGCGTGGGGCCCGATCGACCAGGGCTACGGTGCCGGACAGGGCGTCAAGTGCTACCACTCGGAGCACCTGTACGGCGAACTGTGGCACCGCGCGTTCATCGTTTCGCCCGACACGCCGTACGTCAACTACATCATCAACTGCGGCAACAACGTCGAGGCGTCGGGCGGCGTGGTCGGCATCTGGCGCGAGGCCGACGCGCGCGTGCGTGGCGCGAAGCGGGTGCAGGTCGAGCCGCACCTGTCGGTCACCGGCGCACTGTCGGCCGAATGGGTGCCGATCCGGCCGAAGACCGATGCCGCGTTCCTCTTCGCGCTCATCCATCGCATCGTGCACGAGCAGGGCTGGTCGAAGGCCTGCGACCTGCCGTTCCTGAAGAACCGCAGCAGCTCGCCGTACCTGGTCGGCCCGAACGGCTGGTATCTGCGCGACGCGCAGAGCGGCAAGCCGCTCGTCTGGGATCTCGCCGACGCACGGGCGAAGGAATTCGACGCGCCCGACCTGCAGGATCCCGCTCTCGACGGCGAGTTCACGCTGGCGGGTGTCGAGCACGGGCCCGACGACGAGCGGATCGCGCACGACGCGGCCGCCGCGCGTCCGGCGTTCCGCGTGTTCCTCGACCACATGCGTCAGTACTCCCCCGACTGGGCGGCCGAGGAGTGCGGCGTTCCGGCCGAGACGATCCGCCGCATCGCCGACGAATACGTCGCGCACGCGTGCATCGGGCAGACGATCGAGATCGAGGGCCAGACGCTTCCGTTCCGCCCGGTTGCGGTGATGGTCGGCAAGTCGGTGAACAACGGCTGGGGCGGATATCACTGCTGCTGGGCGCGCACGATGCTTGCCGTGCTGGTCGGCGCGCTCGAGGTTCCCGGCGGCACGCTCGGCACGGCCGTGAAACTCGTGCGACCCGCGGTGTCGCGCGTCGGCTCCGTGCTGCCCGGACCCGACGGGCTGATGCAGTACCAGTTCAACGAGACTTCGCGTGAAGGCTGGATGCGCCAGCCGCACATCCGCAACGCGTACAAGACGCTCGTCCCGCTCGTCTCCGATTCGCCGTGGTCGCCGGCACTGGGCCCGGCGCACCTGCCGTGGCTGTTCCAGAAGAAGGCGCCGGAGAACTGGCCGCGCACGACGCCGCCCGACATGTGGATCTGCTACCGCACGAA
>DASWVN010000164.1:0-87264 GCA_036401215.1 Vicinamibacterales bacterium
CGGCAGCGGAGATCCAGAGACCGTGCTGACGCCGTCGCTTGCGTCGAGTGCCCATTGCCATGCGCGACAGTGTAGTACGCGTAATCTATCTTGTCGATCCCCGACGAGCACTGTTTCGCGACTTTAACCACGGGCTGCTAGAGGAAGTACGCTCTGGCAGGGTGGCGATTCTCGTGGCCTCTATTCAGCCACCGGATCAGATGGTGAAATACTTGACGACTCACCGGCTCAACGGTTTTTCAGTTCTGCAAGCTGTCGAGTCTGGATTGCAAGTCTCTGCTACGCCTGTCGTCGTCCTTCTTGATTCATCAGGTAACGTTCTGGACAGCTGGGCAGGCTTGCAGTCGCAAAGCGGTGAGAGCACCATCGTGGCGGCGATTCGGAGGGCGGCAAGCTAATGGAGTGGTTCTGTAGCTGGTCTGAGGCGGGGCCCCGTTAGATTCAGGTCGGGCACCGCCGACCTCGTGTCTGCAATGCGATCGCTCTTCCGTGCTCCTGGTTTCGCTCTGATCTCCGTGTCGACAACCGCCTTTGCGGTTGCGGCGACGACGGCGATCTTCACCGTCGTAAATGCCCTGTGGTTTCGCCCGCTTGACGTTCACGATCCCGCCACTGTCGCCGTCGTGTATCGAACAGTTGCTGGGGCTACCGGACCGCTTCTGGATTGGGTCAGTGCTGGTTCCGCCAAGTCTCTCGCTGAACTGAGCACCGTCGAGGGCGTGACGTTCGAACTCAACACGAGCGGGCATATGGTGGCCTGGGAACCTGTGGTTCGAGAACAGGGCGGGCTGTCTCAGATATCTGCCACCGCCGTTGCCGCCAACTACTTCGAGACTCTGGGAGTTCCAGTCCAGGGACGGACCTTCAAACAGTCTGATGACGTGCCGGGGGCGGAGCCCGTCGCGATCGTCAGCCGTCGCTACTGGAAGCGGCTGGCTGTCGACCACGCTCCTGGTCAGGCTTACCTCCGCACGACCGCTGCGGACCTTCGCATCGTGGGCGTGGCGGACAGCGGCTTCACGGGTCCCCGCCTGGGCGCAACGTTCGATGTATGGATACCCTTCGCCGTTCTGCCCCGATTCTCCGATGTGGCCGCGGCAGCGGATTTGGCCCGGCTGACACCGGTGACGGTGTTCGCTCGACTGAAACACGATGATGGTTTACGTGCGGCCGAGGCAGAGGTGCGCGCTGCGCTGACCCCAGACGCCTCGCTGCGGCCGCTCCGCGAAGTCGCTTATCCACTCAGGGGTGAGCAGGATCTGCTTCGTCAAGAAGAACTGCTGAGGACGATGTGGATCGCCGCGGGGGTGGTGCTCGCCATTGCGTGGGTGAATCTCGCCTCCCTGTTACTCGCTCGAGTCGAGCAGCGAAGAAGCGAACTTGCGGTTCGACTGGCGCTGGGCTGTTCACCCGGAAGACTCTCAGCGACCATGGCCGCGGAGGCCCTCTTGATCGCCGCTGGGGGGATCGTGCTTGGGCTGATGTTCCGTGAAGCGTTGATTGCATCGATCGAGCGGTTCACGCTTCCCAATGGGCTGAGGCTGGATCAACTGCACGTTGCGCTGGACCTCCGAATCGTTATGTTTGCCTGCGCCGTGGCCATTGCGGCAGTCGGTGGAGCGGTCTTGGCCGCCACCCGAGAAGCTCGGCGGATCAACCTCCTGAGAGTCATCGCTGCCCCTCCGAATTCCGCGACGGCGAGGATCCGCCGTCAGGTACTCCTGGCGATCCATGTCGCGCTTTCCGTGGCGCTGCTCGTGGCGGCTACGGCCCTGGTGCGGTCCATTGCCACAGCGCGGATGGAACCCGTCGGATTCGATCGGGACCGAACGCTGCTCGTCGAATTGCGTCCGCGTCTAACGGCCTACAACATTGGAGGCCGCGACGACGCGTCCCGGCGCCTGACGGATTATCGAGAACTCATCGATTACCTGGCGTCACTGGATGGGATCCGTGCGGTCGCCCCCGGCCAATCGCCGGTACATCCGGGCACGATCAGCACATCCTCGACGGTCTATGCTGCGGGACAAGCGCACACCCTGACGGCCAACTTCATGAAAGGTGGGCCAAACTATGCGGCCGCGCTCGGGGCAGAGCTGATAGCCGGTAGGGATTTCCATACGTCGGACAGTCGAAGGTTTGTCCATCAGGCTGCGGCATTGGCACGACGATTGGGTCGCCCAGTGCCGTCCGGAGCCGGCGATGCCAGTAGCGGCGTCGCCATCGTGGACGCTGCCTTTGCCTCGTCTTTGTGGCCCGAGGGCGATGCTCTTGGTCGCACGTTCAGTTGGGAACCGCTGCGCATCGACTACGAGGTAATCGGAATCGTCCGTCGCCTTCCGGGCCGTACCTCTCTGCATCGACAGTGGCCCACCGCAATCACCTTCCAGCCTCTCGATGCTGACGACGGGTCCCTGGGTTTGGCTCTCGTGCTCGGCACGAGCGGTTATGCGCGCGAGGCGACTGCGGCTGTCCGGGACGTGGTGGCGAGCAGGTACCCGGACGCCGCATTCGTCCGAGTTCGGGCGGCCGGCGACGCCTTCGCGGAACAAATGGCGCAGGAAGTAACTGCGATGCGAATCTTTGTCTGGTACGGGGCGATCTCCGGGCTTCTTGCCTTTGGCGGCATTTACGGCCTCGTTGCGTACTTCGCTGCGAAAGACCGCCGTGAGGCCGGCATAAGGCTGGCATTGGGGGCCTCTGGGCGGCAGGTCCGGCGCGTCGTCATCGGGCGCGCAATGCGTCCAGTTCTGGCGGGAGGTGCGATGGGGGTGTTACTCGCTGCGACGGGCGTCGGGCTTTTCGACGCCGCGATCGTGGGGCTCGCGCGGGTTGGACCCCTGGCGTATGCCGGTGCCGTCAGTCTCTTCGTGACAGGTGCGCTGGTAGCCGCCACGCGCGGCAGCGGCTCGCTGGAAAGCATCGAATTGGCTGAACTCTTTCGCGCGGATTGACGCGCACCCCTCGTCGCGGCTGCGCCTGTCAGAAGTGGCTATACCCTTTGGGCAGCTCGACCTCAGCTCCGTCGCGCGTCAAGCAGATCGCTCGATCCGCCATCAGCTCGCCGATCCGGGTGACCGGCAACCCTCGGGCGGCACTCTGGACCGCGCGCAGGCGGCCGCGGAACCTGCGAGGGACGGCAAACAGCAGCTCGTAATCGTCTCCCCCGGCGAGCGCCGCCTCGACCGGGTCGACGCCCTGTTCGGTGAACCACGTGGACGCGGCGGACTCGATCGGGAGCGCGGCAGCGTCGATCAGCGCTCCGGTCCCGCTCGCCTCCGCAATCTGCCGAACGGCGTCGGCCAGGCCGTCGCTGAGGTCCATGCAGGCGGACGCCGCCTTGTTCCGCCCGAGCAGCAGACCCATGCGCACCCGCGCTTGCGGACGCAGATAGCGGCGAACACAGGGTCCCAGGTCCGAAGGGCTGTCGGACGGCGATCCGGTCCGCAGCCAGCCGAGGCCAGCTGCGGCGGCAGCGATGGTTCCGGTCACGTAGAGCGCATCCCCCGGCTTCCCGCCGTCGCGCCGCAGAAGCTTCCGCGGACGAACGCTCCCGGTCGCCGTGACGTCCACGACCAACGGTCCTGGCGAGCGCGAGATATTGCCGCCGGCGATCGCAACCCGGTATTCGGACGCTGCCTCGAGCACGCCGTCGAGCAATCCGTCGAGATCACCCATCGTCCAGCCTTCAGGCAGGACGAATGACAGCAGCGCGTATTCCGGCCGGGCGCCCATCGCGGCCACATCACTGACGTTCACCGCGATCGCGCGATAGCCGATGTCGGCGGGGCTCGAGAAGCGGCGGTCGAAATGGATCCCTTCCACGAGCGCATCGGTGGTGATCACCTGAAACGCGCCCCGCTCCGGCTCGAACACAGCGGCATCGTCGCCCGGACCGACGAGGAGCGCGGACGGGGGCGCAGGCAGACGTTGCCTGATGTGATGGATGAGCGCGCGTTCGCCGGGCAGACGCGCGGTTTCGTTACCGCGCGTAGTCAACGGCGCGCGTCTCCCTGATGACGGTGACCTTGATCTGACCTGGATACTGAAGCTCGTTCTCGATCCTGCGCGCGATGTCCTTCGAAAGCCAGACGGTGGCCTCGTCCGACACCCGTTCGCTTTCGACGACGATGCGGATCTCACGGCCGGCTTGAAGGGCGAAGGACTTCGAGACTCCTTCGAACGAATCGGCGATGCCTTCGAGCTTCTCGAGGCGCTTCACGTACGACTCGAGGATGTCGCGCCGCGCGCCGGGCCGTGCGGCCGATATCGCGTCGGCGGCCTGCACGATCATCGCTTCGAGCGACGGCCAGTCGATGTCCATGTGGTGCGCGGCGACGGCCATCAGTACCGGTTCGCTCTCGCCGTGCTTGCGGAGGAAGTCCAGCCCCAGCTCGAGGTGCGTGCCCTGGAGATCGCGATCGATGGCTTTGCCGATGTCGTGCAGGAACGCCGCACGCGCCGCGACGTGCGCGTTGAGGCCGAGTTCTTTCGCCATGATGCCGGCGAGGAAGGCGACTTCTTTCGAGTGGTTCAGCACGTTCTGACCGTAGCTGGTCCTGAACTTCAGACGTCCCATCAGCCGGAGCACTTCGGGATGCAGATCGAAAAGCCCGAGCTCGAACGCGGCCGCCTCGCCTTCGCGGCGGACGGTCTCGTCCATCTCCGCCTTGACCTTCTCGACGACTTCTTCGATCCGTGCGGGGTGGATGCGGCCGTCGGCGATGAGGCGCTCGATGGTCTGCCGTGCGATCTCGCGGCGCAGCGGATCGAAGCTCGAAAGGATGATCGCGCCCGGTGTGTCATCGACGATCAGCTCGACGCCGGTGGCGGTTTCGAGCGCGCGGATGTTGCGTCCTTCGCGGCCGATGATCCGCCCCTTCATGTCGTCGCTCGGCAGATCCACGACCGAGACGGTCGTCTCGATGGCCGTATCGGCCGCGCTGCGCTGGATGGCGTCGGCGATGATCTGCTGCGCGCGCCGGGCCGCCGTTTCGCGGGCCTCGGCCTCGAGACGTTTCACCAGGTTCGCCGCGTCGCGGCGGGCGTCGGTTTCGATCTGCTTGAGCAGCAGGTCGCGGGCTTCGTCGGCGGTCAGGCCGGCGACGCGCTGCAGTTCACGCTGGCGGTCCATCACCAGCAACTCGGCTCGAGCCTGAGCGTCGGCGGCCGCCTGCTCCCGGGCCGCGACCCGTTCTTCGCGCCTCCGAAGCTCCTGCTCGAGGCGCGCGGTCGCGGACAACCGGTCCGCAAGGGATCGCGTCTTGTCGGCGAGCGCCTGCTCGAGGCTGGTGATTTCCTGTTGACGGTCGCGGATCCTGGCTTCTGCGCTCGAGGTGACCTGGTGCGCCGCTTCGCGGGCGGCGAGCGCCGCCTCCTTGCGGACGTTCTCGGCCTCTCGCTCGGCCTGCTGGCCGATGCGGCTGGCGTCGGTTCGTGCGGTGTCGAGAAGGAGCTGGGCGGCCCGGCGCCGCGCACCGGCGGCCCAGAGCATCAACCCGCTGCCAGCCGCGCTGGCGAGCAGCAACAGAAGTGCGGCCAAACCCGAAGGTGTGCCCATGCAGGCGCCCCGCGAAAGCCGCACGAGACGTCGAGGCCCCGCGCGGACGTCACATCATCATCGACGTACTGGAAGAGAAAAAGAAGGGCCCCCGCTTTGCCGTGTGGGGAGGTCGGATGAACCTGCTTAAGCAGGTGGAACCGCTGCACAAGCCGCGCTTCAGGCTTCCTCTGACAGAGGCATGCACACCACGCAGCGTCGCGATTCGCTTGGGATGTAACATCGGCTCAAACGAGCCTCCGAACCATCACGCACAAAGCAGGGAACTCGAACCCTGTATGAATCTTACAGCAGGGGGGCGGCTCGCGCCGCCGAAAATCCAAGGCCCAAAGGTCCAAGGCCCAAGGTTCCAAGACCCAAAATCCAAGACCCAAAGTCCAAGGCCCAAGGTTCCAAGACCCAAAATCCAAGACCCAAAATCCAAGACCCAAGACCCAAGACCCAAGACCCAAGACCCAAGACCCAAGACCCAAGACCCAAGACCCAAAGCCCAAGGCCCAAAGCCCAAGTTCCAAAGACCCAAGAAGCAAAGTTACAAGACCCAAGGTAAAGTCCTGGAACTTGGGCCTTGGCCATTCGACGCTCCCTCGTGGCAGTTGGCCCCCAGGAAGCTGCCGCCTTGAAAGCCTGGCTCCTTGGAGGTTGGCTCCTTGGAAGGTGGCTCCTTGGAGGTTGGCCCCTTGGAAGTTGGCTCTTTGGAAGTTGGCTCTTTGGAGGTTGGCTCTTTGGAGGTTGGCTCTTTAGAGGTTGGCCCCTTGGACGTTGGCCCCTTGGATGTTGGCCCCTTGGATGTTGGCTCCTTGGATGTTGGCTCCTTGGAGGTTGGTTCCTTGGAAGTTGGTCGTTTGGAGGTTGGGCGTTATCGGCCGACCTGTTCGCCGTAATCGAGGCCGAGCGCCAGATCCAGCATCTTCTCCAGCTCGCCCGCCCTCGTGGTCAGCGACTCGCGCCGCTGGCGCTCGTCGGTCTGAATCCGGAAGAACTCGTCGGCGATGTTCAACGCGGCGAGGACGGCCACCTTCAGCGTGTCGGTGGCAGTCGTCTCCCGGGATGCCGCGCGCATCTTCTGATCCACGTAGGCGGCGAGTTCCGCCACGTAGGCTGGATCGAGCGAACTGCGGATCGGGTACTGTTGCCCGTGAATTTCGACGTGCACGACGCGGGACGGGGCGTCCGGCTCCATTCACATACCGGGGGACTTCGTCCCCCGGGCCTCCTTACACGCGTCCGCCTTCGCGCGGAGCGCTGCGGCGAGACCTCGCCGGAGCTTCCGTGTAGGCGTGCGCTCGCGGGAGCCCCTTAATCCCCGCTCCGCGCGCGTGGCTCGCTCGCGAGGCTCGCTCGCAAAGCACAGAGTTACGGTCACAGATTCAACGATTCGATCTGCTCGAGCATCTCGGTGACGCGCGTGCGGATCAGGTCGCGCTCCTCGCGCAGGGCGTTCAGCTCGACGCCGGTGCCTTCAGCCTCCGCGAGTCGGGCGCGCATCGCGTCGAGCTCGCGCGTCAGCCGCGTGTTGTCTTCGGCGGCCTGCGCGTTCTCGGCGCGAAGGCGGTCGATCATGCCGACGAGCGCCCGCACCTTCTCCTCGAGTCTGTCGATCGGCTCGAGATCCACACCACGTGCCACAGCAACTTTCGCCAATTTCGTGTTCTCCCTGGCGGGGCGTAAAGCCCCGCCCTACGTACGAAGCGGCCGCCCTCGCGGGGCGTCAAACCCGCCCTTACGACGAACGGAGCGCGCGCACGCCCCTGCTACCTTCGCGTCGCGCCGTGCTCGCGTTCGAGGGCGCCGACGATCGTGTTCATGGCCGCTTCGACTTCTTCATCGGTCAACGTTCGATCGGGCGAACGGAACGTGAGGCGAAGCGACAAACTCACGCGGCCTTCCGGGATCCCCTTGCCCAGGTAGCGATCGAACTCGACGATCGACTGTAGAAGGGGAGGAGCCGCCGAACGGATAGTGCCACGAACGGCAGCAGCAGGCAAGGCTTCATCGATCAGAATCGACACGTCGCGAACGATCGCCGGATACTTCGGCAGCGACTCGATGCGCAGCTCGTCATCCGCCGCGCGCGATGCCAGCGCATCGGTATCGAGTTCCGCGACATAGACCTCTTCGCCTGCCGGCAACCCGCGAGCATCCGCGACTGCCGGGAGCAGTTGTCCAAGCACACCGATCGCGTGGCCGCCCGAGGTCACCGTCGCCGCGCGACCCGGAACGAGAAACGGAGTCTCCGAAGGCGCGAACTCGAGATCGGTGACGGCGAATGCGGAGCCGAGCAGTTCGACGACGCCTTTGAGGTCGAAGAAGTCCGCGGTACGCGCGCCGCCGGACCAGTGCGCTTCCACACCCGACCCTGCCCACAGGAGCCCGATCGCACGACCTTCACCGGCCGCGGTGAACCGGCTGCCGGTCTCGAACAGGCGAACGTCCTTGATCCCCCGTCGGCGGTTGTGCGCACACGAGTCCACGAGCCCCGGCAGCAACGACGGCCGAAGGACGGCGAACTTTTCCGACAGGGGATTCGCGATCTCCGCCGGTGTGAACCCGGGCTCGGCAAACGCGTCAGCAGCCTCGCGTTCGATGAAGGCAAACGTCATCGACTCCGACAGACCGGCGGCCATCAGCACGCTGCGGATTCGACGATCGCGTTCGATCCGCGGATCCGGCCGCTCCTGCGCGCTCGACAGCGCTGGAAACGTCACTGGCAGCTTGTCGAAGCCGAAGTGACGGCCCACCTCCTCGATGAGGTCGATCTCGCGCGTGACGTCCACGCGGAACGACGGCACGATCACGCGCCAGGTGTCGCTCCCCTCAGCCTGGACGGTGAAGCCGAGGGGCGGCAGGATCCGGATGACCTCCTCGTGCGGCACCTCGACGCCGAGAACGCGCGCGATCCGCGACGATCGCAGCACGACTTCGACCGGCGGTTGCGGGGACGGATACACGTCCACCAGCGGTCCCGCCGTGCCGGCGCCGATCGCATCGATCAACTCGGCGGCGCGCGCGAGACCCAGGACCGGACCGTTCACATCAGCGCCCCGCTCGAATCGGGTCGAGGCCTCGGTCTTGAGTCCCAGCTTCTTGCTGGTGCTGCGCACGGACGCCGGCTTGAAGTAGGCGCTCTCGAGCACCATTCGCGTGGTCCGCTCGCCAATCTCCGATTCGGATCCGCCCATGACGCCGCCGATCGCCACGGGACGATCAGCGTCGGCGATGACGAGCATCTCGGGTTCGAGCGTTCGTTCGACGCCGTCGAGCGTTCGCAGCTTCTCCCCGGCGCGCGCCCGCCGGATCACCAGGCGATCACCCGCAAGCGTCTCGCGGTCGAACGCGTGCATCGGCTGGCCGATCTCGAGCATCACGTAGTTCGTGATGTCGACGATGTTGTTGATCGGGCGGACGCCGGCCGCTTCGAGGCGACGGGCGACCCAGGCAGGCGAGGGGCCGACCTTCACGTCGAACGCCTGTGCGGCGTACCTGGGGCAGAGATCCGGCGCCTCGATCGAGACTTCGGGAGGCGCGCCGGCACCCGCCGGAACAGGCGAACGGGGCGGCGTCGCCTCGCGCGGCGCCTGCGGGAAGATCACCCGCGCCTCGCGCGCGATCCCCGCATGGTTCAGGCAATCGGGACGATTCGCCGTGATCTCGAAGTCGATGACGCCATGCTCGACGCTCGCGACCTCGAAGCCGCGGAGCGAGATCTCGCGGGCGGTCGTCTCCACGTCATTCGGAATATCGACAATCTGCTTCAACCACTCGTGGACGATCTTCACAGCGGGAACTGCTCCAGGAAGCGCAGGTCGTTCTCGTAGAACAGGCGGATGTCTTCGACGCCCCACTTCAACAACGCGATACGTTCGATCCCCATGCCGAAGGCGAAGCCCGTGTACTGCTCCGGGTCGTATCCGACGGCTTCGAAGACCGCGGGATGCACCATGCCGCTGCCGAGGATCTCGATCCACCCGGTCCGCTTGCACATGCCGCATCCGCCTTCGCCCGTTCCGGGCTTCGGCCCTTCGACACGCTCAGGGCCGCCCCGAGCCGCGTCGAGGGGCGGCGAGACAACTCCCGTGCCCTTGCACGCCGCGCAGCTGATGTCGACCTCCGCGCTGGGTTCCGTGTAGGGAAAGAAGCTCGGACGGAAGCGCACGCTGCGGTCCTGCCCGAACAGCTCCTTCACGAAGATGTCCAGCGTGCCTTTGAGGTCCGCCAGCGTGACGTTCTCGCCGACGACCAGTCCTTCGACCTGCGTGAACATCGGCGTGTGCGTGAGATCGAGGTTGTCGCGGCGATACACGCGTCCGGGTGCGATCAGGCGCACCGGCGGCTGATGCTGTTCCATGTAGCGGATCTGCATGCCGGAGGTGTGCGTCCGCAGCAAGGTCGCCGGGTTGCCGGCCGAGGAGCGGACGGGGGAGGACAGGTACAGCGTGTCCTGCATGTCCCGCGCGGGATGCTCGGGCGGCATGTTGAGCGCTTCGAAGTTGTGGTAGTCGTCCTCGAGCTCGGGGCCTTCGATGACGAGGAACCCCATGCGCGTGAAGATCTGCTCGATCCGTTCGCGCAGGATCGTCAGCGGATGGCGATGCCCCGCGAAGGGTCTGCGTCCGGGCAGCGTGACGTCGACGGCCCCCTTGGGCCGCTTCGTCGCCGCGGCCGCCGCCAGGCGGGCGTCGAGGTCGGTCTCGATTTCCTGTTTGAGTGCGTTGGCGAGCTGCCCGAGGCGCGGGCGTTCTTCCGGCGGAGCCGCGCCGAGGTTCTTGAGCAGCCCTGAGACGAGCCCGCCCTTGCGCGCGAGGTACCGGTGGCGCACGGCGCGCAACTCGGCCTCGCTCGCCGCGGACGCGAGATCGGCCTTGAACTGGGACCTGAGGGAGTCGATCGAATCAGACATGGAAGATGGCCAATTTACCATCTTCCATTTTCCATTTTCAGCTTCAGGCGTGCGCTTCAGTGGAAGCCTTCGCGCGCGTTACGGGCGGCTTGGCCTCGGCGGCGACCTGCGCGAGCTTCGCGAATGCGGCGGGCGAGGTGACGGCGATATCGGCGAGCTGCTTGCGGTCGAGCGTGTTGCCCGCGGCGCGGAGGCCGGCAATCAGCTGACCGTAGGTCAGGCCGTTTTCGCGGGCGGCCGCGTTGATGCGGACGACCCACAGCCGGCGGAAGTCCCGCTTCTTGCGGCGGCGGCCGACGTACGCGTACTTCAGCGCGGTATCGACCGACTCCTTCGCGGCGCGATAGAGCTTGCTCTTGGTCTGGTAAAAGCCTTTGGCGCGTGCAAGCAGCTTCTTGCGCTTCGCCCGGCGGACATTTCCTCTTTTTACTCGCGGCATCTTCGTGTCCTTACGCGGGTAGGGAACAGGGATCAGGGGACAGGGATCAGGGAACAGGGGACAGGGATCAGGGAACAGGGAACAGGGATGGGCTCACGTGAGACGCCCCCGCCGCTGTTCGTGCCTGCTTTCTGATCCCTACTCCCCGATCCCTACTTCCCGATCCCTGATCCCTGATCCCTACTCCCTGATCCCTGATCCCTGTTCCCTAGTTGGGCAGCATCGTCCGCAGCTTCGCCTCGTCGGCGGCTGCCACGAGCGTCGTCCCCTTCAGCCCGCGCTTGCGGCTGCGGGTCTTGCTCGTGAGGATGTGGCGCTTGAACGCGCTGCTCCGCTTGAACTTTCCGGTGCCCGTCTTCTTGAACCGCTTGGCGGCCCCTCTATGCGTCTTCAGTTTCGGCATGACTGTCCTTCGGTGGTCCGGCTTCCGGCTCTGGGCTCCAGGCTTCCGGCCAGAAACAACCCTCTATTATCGCCTGAGATAGGGGGTCTTTGGCAACTGCCCGTCACGAAAGCAGAAAACCTCGGCCAAAAGCCGGAAGCCCAAAGCCTGCAGCCGGATATGGGCTACTCCGCTCCCGCCGGCCGTTCCTCGCGGGGTTTGGGCGCCGATTTGCGGCTGGCCCGCCCCGAGAGGATCGTGTGCATCTGGTTGCCTTCCTGGCGAGGCTGCGTTTCCGCGATCGCCACGTCGCTCAGTTCCTCGATCAGCCGCTCCAGGATCCGTCGGCCGATCTCGGGATGGGCCATCTCGCGGCCGCGGAAGAAGATGGTCGCCTTGACCTTGTCCCCTTCAGCCAGGAACCGCTCGATGTGCTTTTTCTTGAACTGGTAGTCGTGCTCGTCGACCTTGGGCCGGAACTTGATTTCCTTGACCTCGATGACCTTCTGGTGCTTCTTGGCCGTCCGGGCGCGCTTCTGCTCCTGGTACTGATACCGGCCGTAGTCCATGATCCGGCACACGGGCGGATTCGCCGTGGCTGCGATCTCGACGAGGTCGAGCCCCTTGCTGCGCGCGATGGCGAGCGCCTGCTGGGGCGGCATGATCCCGAGCTGCTGGCCGGTGTCGTCGATGACGCGCACCTCCCGCACCCTGATCCGTTCGTTGACCCTGACGCGGTCGTCGCGCCTGGGGCTGCGGTCGTAAGCGATAACTACCTCCTGAAAAAAGTCCGAACTCTGGACGCCGGATTCAGAACGGACGAATGACGCTCCATGGTTGTTCCACGCTAGGCGAACTGAACGTCTTCCTTCTTGCCGTCCTTCGTCTCCGACGTTTTGGCGGCGATCTCGCGCTGTGCTCCCTCGATGAACTCCGCCAGGCCGCGCGAACCCAGGTCGCCGGCGACCCGGCTGCGCACGGCCACTTTACCTTCGGTGGCCTCGCGATCCCCGATCACCAGCATATAGGGGATCTTCTGGAGTTGGGCCTCCCGAATCTTGAAGCCGATCTTCTCCTGCCGGTCGTCGAGCTCGGCCCGCAACCCGGCGGCCTCGAGCTGCGCCAGCACGGTGCGCCCGTATTCGATGTGACGGTCGGCGATCGGCAGCACCGTCACCTGGACGGGCGCGAGCCACAGCGGGAACGCTCCCGCGTAATGCTCGATCAGCAGCGCGATGAACCGCTCGAAGCTGCCGAAGATCGCCCGATGAATGACGACGGGCGTGTGCTCCGCGTTGTCGGCGCCGATGTACTTCAGGCCGAAACGCTGCGGCATCTGGTAATCGAGCTGGATCGTGGCGCACTGCCACTTGCGGCCGATCGCGTCGGTGATGTCGAAGTCGATCTTCGGCCCGTAGAACGCGCCATCCCCCTCGTTGACCGAGTAGACCTGTCCGGCAGCCTCGAGCGCCTGCTTCAACGCCGCCTCGGCGTGGTCCCACGTCGAGATCTCGCCGAGGAACTCCGCCGGCCGCGTGGACAGCTTGGCTTCGTACTGTAAACCGAAGTCGCGGTACACGCGCTGCACCAGACGCAGCAGCGCCTCGACCTCCTCCGCGATCTGGTCCTCGGTCACGAAGCAATGCGCATCGTCCTGCGAGAACTGGCGGACGCGGGTGAGCCCGGTCAGCACGCCGGAGGCTTCATTCCGATGCAGCGGCGTCTGCTCGTGGAAGCGCAGCGGCAGGTCCTTGTAGCTGCGGACCTCGCTTGCGAAGACGAGCATGTGGCCCGGGCAGTTCATCGCCTTGACGCCCATCTCCTCGCCGTCGCGCCCTTCCACGAGGAACATGTTCTCGCGGTAGTGCTGCCAGTGGCCGGACGTCTCCCACAACGCCTTGTTGTAGATGAGCGGCGTCTTCAGTTCCACGTAGCCGGCGGGGAAGAGCACTTCCCGCATGTAGTCGGCGAGCGTGTTGTAGAGCGTCGCACCCTTGGCGAGCCAGAACGTCGCGCCCGGCGCCCACGGGTGGAACGTGAACAGGCCGATGTCCTTGCCGACGCGCCGGTGATCGCGCTTCTTCGCCTCCTCGAGGCGATGCAGGTGCGCCTGGAGGTCCTTGTCGCTGAAGAACGCCGTGCCGTAGATGCGCTGCATCGGCTGGTTCTTCGCGTCACCCTTCCAGTACGCGTTCGACGTGCTGAGCAGCTTGAACGCCTTCAGCCGTCCGCTCGACGGCACGTGCGGCCCCACGCAGAAGTCGACGAAGGTCTCGCGGTCCTTGATCGTGTAGCAGGACACCGCGCGCTGGCCTTCGGTCTTCTCCTCGATCAGCTGCACCTTCAGCGGCTCGCCCCGATCCCCGAAGAAGCGGATCGCCTCGCTCCGGTCCCACATCTGTCGTTCGTAGGGGAGGTCCTGCGACGCCAGCTCCTTCATCTTCTTCTCGATCGCGTCCAGATCTTCCGGAACGAATGGACGATCGACGACGAAGTCGTAGAAGAAGCCTTCATCGGTCGCGGGCCCGATGCCGCACTGCGCACCGGGGAAGAGGTTCGTGACCGCTGCGGCGAGCAGATGCGCCGTGCTGTGACGATAGACGTGCAGTCCCTCGGGGCTGTCCGGCGTGATGATGCGCACGCGCGCGTCCTGCGCGAGTGGATAGGTGAGATCGACGAGACGGTCGTCGACCTCCGCGGCAAGCGCCGCCTTCGCCAGACGAGGCGAGATGGATGCCGCCAGCGCTCCCGGGGTCGTCCCGGCGGGCACGCGACGGCTGGAGCCATCGGGCAACGTGACGGTGATCTCTTGCATGGGGAGGGCTGGCTCGCCTTGCGGATACGTTCCTATCGCGGATGCGTTCCTGTTAATGGAGTCCTTCAGATTGTCGACCGGCATCGCCGAGTCGAGTGGTAGGCACGGGCAGACTCGAACTGCCGACCTCCTGCGTGTCAAGCAGGCGCTCTAACCAACTGAGCTACGCGCCTATGTTCTGAAAACACTGGCTTGCCGGAACGAAGATTCTAACACAGGCCCTTACTGGTGCTGCTGGACCAGGATGGTGCTCTTTGCGTGTTTGACGGCGGCATCGAGCATCGGGTCCGACTCGGGGAGCGCCGCGCCGAACTCGACGTCGGGCTCGGCGACCGGAACATCCGGTTCGAGACCCTTGCCGTGGATCAGCTCACCGCCCGGCGTGTAGTAGCGGAGGTGGGTCAGCCAGAGACCGCGGTTCTCAGGGAGCTTCACGAGCTTCTGCTCGGCGGCGCGGCCGATGGTGTGTTCACCAATGAGGTCGGCGCGCTTGTTGCCGTCGAGCGCCGCCGCGAAGACTTCGGCCGCACCGGACGATCCCGCGCTCACGAGCACCTGGGCCGGGAGCGTAATCACGCCGTCACCGGCCTTCGCCGGCATCGACTGCGGGATCGCTTCCTTCTGGCCTTCGGCCGGACGGCCGGCCGTCGCGGTCACGGTTCCGGTCTTGATGAAGAGGCGGGCCGTCTCGATCCCGTGCTCGATCGCCCCTTCGGCCGTGCGGCGCACGTCGATCAGCAGCGTCTTCGCCCCCTGCCGTTCGAGATCGGCGGCGTGCTTCTTCACATCGGCGGCCGTCGATGGAGAGAAGAGCGGGATCCTGATATACCCGACCTCCGGCTCGAGCATCTTTGCCGTGACTGGAGGAGTCGAGCGGGCCGCTCGGACCAGCGTCACTTCGTGGGGATCCGCCGCGTTGCCGCGGATGATCGTCAGCGCCACCTTCGAACCCGGCTCGCCGCGCAACAGGCGCGAGCCTTCGAACACCGACATGTCACGGGTCGAGCGGCCGTCGATCGCACGGACGTAATCGCCCGTCTGAAGCCCCGCTTCCGCCGCCGGAGATCCATCCCGCGTCGCGATGATCCGAAGGTAATACTGCCGTGTGAGCTGGATGCCGAGATCTCCCGCGTCGGGCGCCTTGCCCGACTCGACCTCCTTGACCTGCTCGGGCGTGAGATAGGCGCTGTCCGGATCAAGCCCTTCGGCGAGCCCGCGCATCGCCCCTTCCATCACGCGGTCGACGTCGACTTCCTCGACGTAGTACGACATGACCAGGCCGATCACATCCTGGAAGACTCGCAGGTGGCGGAGCGATTCGTCGTCGGTGCCGGCTGACGCCTTGCCGAGCAGACCGCCGATCAGCACGAACGCGAGGACCGGCGTCGAGATCAACAGCACCGACAGGCGAGTCTTGAAAGTCATGATGGACGCAACCATTGTAAGGGATCGACCGGCTGCCCGTCGATCCGTAACTCGAAGTATACAGAGGGGTTGCCGGCTGTGTTCCGGCCCGACGTCCCGACGTTCGTCCCAGCCGCGACCCGGTCCCCTCTACTGACGCTGATGGTGGCGAGGTGGCCGTAAAGCGACACCGCGCCGCCGCCATGGTCCACGATGACGAGCTGGCCGTAGGCGCTGAACGGACCGGCGTGGGTGACGACCCCCTCGTGAACAGCCGCGACCGGACGCCCTTCGGCGAGCGAAATTTCGATCCCGTTGCGTGAAAAGTCGATGCCGGGCATCCGGCTCGACACTTCGCGTCCAAAGCGGCTGACGACGAACCCGTCGGCAGGCCAGGGAAGCGCCCCTTTGAACGGGCGCATCGGCAGGTAGACCGTCGACAGATCCTGGTTCTGCGCAATCGCGGACTGAAGCCGCAGATAGGCGGCGTCCAGCTCAGCCGCCAGCTCAGCAGCCAGATCGCGGCGGGTTTCGATCGACTTCACCAGTTCGGCGCGCGAGGCGACCGCGCGATCCAGCGCGCCGCGCGCCGCCGCCGCTTCCGTGCGAAGCGCGTCAGCCTGCCGCTTCCGGTCTTCGAGCGTGACCTTCTCCTGCTCGAGCGCCGCGATCGTGCGCGCATGGTTCTCGATGCGGGTCCGATCGAGGTGGTCGAGGACGGACGCGGTCCGGAGGGCGCGGCCGATCGATTGGAGGTCGTCGGCGTCGAGCAGGAGGCGCCAGTATCCCGCGCGCCCCATCTTGTACACGCGCACCAGGCGTTCGGCGACGTCGGGTTCCTGCTGGTCGGCGCGCGCGCGAAGTTCTTCCGCACGTGCCGTCGCGTCCGCGATCTGTTTCTGGATCTGCTCGAGTTCCGCGTCGATCCCGGCCAGTTCCTCGGTTTTGATCTGCCGCTCCAGTTCGAGCGTGCGCAGGTCGTTGAGGATCGACTTCTCCTGAGTCGAGAGCGAGGCCGCTTCCTTGCGCAACGCGGCCAGGCGATCGGCGATCCGGCGTGTGGCGTCGGCCGGACGTTCCTGGGCCGCAGGCGCGCCGCCCGTGGCGGCGGCGATCAGGGCAAGGACGATGAGCGTGGCGAGTCGGGGCGCAGGGCTCACGTTGATTGCGGCTTCACCAGAGCGGCTTCCCGTCGATGTACGACGGGACCTGCAGGTCGAAAAACTTCAGGACGGTCGGTGCGATGTCCATGATCGACGGCGTCGCGGTGAGGATCGGCGTGCTGGTGATCAACACGCCGGCCGTCGTGGCAAAGTCGTATCCGCCGTGATCGCCGCTCCACTTCTTCATGTTGTCGTAGACGATCCCCTGCGGCGAGCCTCCGAGCGTGGTCTGCCATGACACGCGGTAGCCGTCTTCCATGCCCACCTGGAGTTCCGCGGCGTTGCCGATGTACTCGCCGCTGTAGATGTCGTCGCGCTGGTAGACCGCGCGGATGATCGGGGATCCATCCTCGGGATCCGTCATCGTGAGCAGCTTCGCGCTCAATTCGCCGGCGAGCGCCTTCGACTCCGCGCCCGGCGAGACGATCCCCTTCGACTCGCGTCCGCGAAGATTGAAGTAGATCTGCCCGAGCCCCATCGCGTAGGCGCGCGTCCGGCTCCAGTCGACGTTCTCCCAGAACTCCCCGCCGCCGAACAGGTCGTCGAGCTTCTTCTCGCCCGGCTGCTGCCCCTGCACGACCATGTAGCCCTGTTGCACGAGCCAGGTGTTCAGGTTCACCGCCTTGCGCCAGGAGTGAAATCCGTGGTCCGAGACGATCATCAGCTGCGTGCCGGGTTCGAGATGTTCGAGCACCTCCGCAATAAAGGTATCGGCACGACGGTAGATCTTCTCGATGGCGTCCCCGTGCCGCGCCACGAGTGCGGGATCGTGCATGGGGTGTTTCGGATCGCGCAGCCGCCACATCATGTGCTGGACCCGGTCGGTGGTCTCGATGACGCCGACGAGCACGTCCCACTGCCGCGAGTCGATGCGATCCAGGATCACCTGCGCGCGGTCGTCGAACGCCCGGTACGAGTCCTCCATGAACTGGTCTTCGTTCATGCGCCCTTCGTTGAGCGGCCACGTGGCTTCGGCCCAGCCGAGCGTCCGGTAGTATCCGAGCCGCTTGAACAGGTCGCCCGCGAATGATTCCGGATACGACATCGGCACCGGCGGATCATCGGGCTTCCAGTTGACGGGCGAGATGTACAACTGCAGCTCGTCGTCGGCGTTCATGAGCAGCATCTGCGCCATCCCGTGGATGCGGATCAGGAAGTTCACGCGGAACTCCAGGTCGATCCAGCGGCTGATCCGGCCCTGTTCGAGGTCGATCGTCTGGCCGCCGATCTCGACCGTAGCGCGTTTGCCGCTCCGGTTCCACCGGATCGTCAACGGCAGCTTGATGTCTTCCTTCGTCTCGAGTTCCGCGATCTCCTTGCGGTCCGCATCGCTGATCGCGGATCCCTTGGCCCTGAGCGCGAGAATCCGCTGACGGACGACCGGGTTCGGCGGACCGACCAGTTCCGTGCGCGCGACGTCGCCGTCCATGACGAGCCGCCGCAGGATCCCGCCCATCTCCGTATTGCCTTCTTCGTAGCGGCTCAAGTCGGTCGCATAGAACGAAAACGTCCCCATCGTTCCGCGGATGTCGGGGAGCGGGAGCCCGGAGAGTAGCTCTCCGTTCAGCACTTCCTCGGGCGGGAAGGTGACCGGCACGGTGAGAATGCTGGACCTCACGCCCGCCTGTCCGGCGGTGACCCAGAACGACGTGCCGCCGCGGGTGGAGATGATCTTCGGCCGCGAGGTCGGGATGTAGTTGAACAGGAACTTCGGCGCTTCGCGCGTGACCATCCCGAGATCCGGGAAGTAGGTGTTGGTGTCGCGCACCAGGAAGTCGTAGATGTTGTGCTTGCCCGCGTTCACGCCCGTCGCGAACGAGGCCCACGCGGTTGGCGATTCCGGTGAGTGGGTCGTCGACAGCGGATAGAGCCCGCCCTGATCCGAGAGCTTCCTGAACGTCGGCAGCCGGCCCTGGTCCATCCATTCGCGGACAAGGTCCGGATCCATGCCGTCGAAGCCGATGATCACCAGCTTCTGCGAGTACTGGCTTGACGGTGGCGTCCGGCTGCACGCGACCAGCATCAGCGAGGCAGCTGCCGCCATCACGGACGCAAACAGGAATCGCATGTTCATGGCGCGGCGCCCATTGTACCCTTCATAGATGCGGGCGCTTGGCGTCGATTACGGCCGGCGGAGGATCGGTCTCGCGCTCTCGGATCCGAGCGGACTGCTGGCGCGGCCGTGGAAGACGATCGCCCGCGCCGGCAATCCTTCGCAGGTGGCGCACGCGATTGCGGCCGAAGTCCGGCAGCTCGAAGCAGAGGGTGAGCCGGTCGGCGTGATCGTCCTCGGCTATCCGCGGCGCTTGAGCGGCGCGCCGAACGAGCAGACCGGCAGCGTCGAGACGCTTGCGGCGCAGCTGCGGACGGTCATCACGCTGCCGCTGGTCCTGCAGGACGAGCGTTTGAGCAGCCGCGAAGCCGAGTCCCTGCTGGCGCGGCGTGAGAAGGACTGGCGAAAACGCAAGGCGCAGCTGGATGCGATGGCTGCGGCAGTCATCCTGCAGGACTACCTTGACGAGACCGCCCGCCCGAACGCGGGCCCGGAGGGTATCGATACGTGAAGCGGATCATTCTGTGGGGCGTGCTCGCGCTCGTCGTAGCCGTCGCGGCGGGAGCGGCATGGTTCTATACGAGTCTCGAACGGCCGTACAAGGGCTACGCGGAGGCGGAGACGTTCGTCGAAATTCCGTCCGGAACGGGCACCGCGGCGATGGCCCGTCGTCTGGCCGAGGCCGGGGTCGTCCGTTCTCCTGAGATCTTCCGCGCCGCGGTCTGGGCGCGCGGGGATTCCCGCCGCCTGCAGGCAGGGGAGTATCGCTTCGACCGGCCGATGTCGCCGGCCGAAGTCGTCGACAAGATCGCGCGCGGTGACGTTTACGTGCGTTCGTTGACGTTTCGGGAAGGGCTGACGATTCGGGAGAAGGCGAAGATCTTCGAGGACGCGGGCTTCGGTTCAGCGGCCGACTTCATCGCCGCGGCGAACAACGCGGACCTCGTCAAGGGATTCGACCCGGCCGCGAAGGACCTCGAGGGCTATCTCTTCCCCGACACCTACACGCTGCCGCGGACAGTGACCGCGGCGCAACTGATCGAACGCATGGTGGCCCGCTTCGAGAAGGTGCTCACGCCGGAGTTGCGCGAGCAGGCGGCGGCGCGCGGCCTGAACGTGCGCGAACTGGTCACGCTGGCCTCGCTGGTCGAGAAAGAAACCGCCAAGCCCGAGGAGCGCCCGATCGTTGCGGGCGTCTACACGAACCGGCTCAGGATCGGGATGGGCCTGCAGTGCGATCCGACCGTCATCTACGCGCTCATGCTCGAGGGCCGCTACGACGGCAACATTCGCCGCGCCGATCTCCAGATCGACAATCCGTACAACACCTACCGCTACGCCGGTCTGCCGCCCGGTCCCATCGCTGCTCCCGGCGCCGCGTCCCTGCACGCCGCCGCGAACCCGGCCGACGTCCCCTATCTCTACTTCGTCAGCCGCAACGACGGCTCACACGTCTTCTCGAAGACCCTCGACGAGCACAATCGGAACGTCTACGACTATCAGATTCGGCGGCGCCCCTCGCCGCAGTGACGTCCGGCTTCCGGTTTTCGGCCTGCTGGGGGTTCATTGACCGCTGTTGCCGCGGCACACCGGTGGGCAGCGGTCGGCGGCCGGGGCGGCTGTCACGGGCCGACGGCTGTCGGCACTAAGAACACGAAGAACACAAGGGCCACGAAGAAGAGCACGACGCTTTTGGGTTGCTTCCGGTCACGTCGGACACTGGCTTCGGTTGAAAAACCAGCCGTGGTCATTCACCAGACAAACCAAAAGCTTCGTGATCTTCCTTAGTGTTCGTTGTGTTCTTTGTGGCCATCGTGCCCAAAAGCGTCGGCCCGTGCAGGCCAATCGACTTTGAGCTTGCAGCCCGTGCTGGCCGAAAGCCGGAAGCCGAGAGCCGGAACCCGGAAGCCGAACTCCGAATCACGCGATCAGAACCGGAACCCCAAGGTGAGACTCCCGGACCTGCCAGGCGCATATACCCACCGGTTGTCCGGGCTCGCGTAGTAGTCGTCGTCGAGCAGATTGCGGACGATGCCGCGGAGTTCGAGGCTGCGGTTGAAGCGCCAGCCGGCGCTCAGGTCGATGACGGTGGATCCCGGCGCTTCGATTTCACTCGGGCCCGGACGATCGTCGTCGGCCGTGAACGACGCGCGCGCTTGAGTCCAGAGACGCTCGGTGAAAGTCTTTCTTGCGAGGACGAACACCGTGTCGGCCGAGATGTCGTCGAGTGGCTGGTCGTCGTCGAGCGCCTTGCCCCGGCTGATGTTGAGCCCGGCCTCGACGGCAAGGCCGCGTCCCAGATCGCTGCGTGCCTCGAGTTCGAAGCCGCGGACCTGTGCACGGCCGCGGTTGCGGAAGAAGAAGAAGTCCTCCTCAGCCTGATAACGCTCGACCAGGTCGGTGATCCGGTAGTGATAGACGTAGGCGCCGAACTGCGTGCGGCCGAGCGTGTAGTGCGTGGCGAAATCGAACTGCAGGCTCGTCTCGGGATCGAGGTCCGGGTTGCCGGTGATGAAGCCGCGCCCCGACGGTCCGCGGAAGTAGCGGTCCGACAATGTGGGATCGCGGAACCCGCGTGAGACCTGGCCGGTGAAGCTGAGCCCGCTGAACGGGCCGACGGTTACCGCGCCGAAACCCGAAAACGCTCCGTTCGACGTGTCACGGTCCCCGAAGAATCCACCCACGTTCTTCGTCGTGACCCGATCGCCGCGGACGCCGGCAGAGAGGCGCAGGATCTCCGAGGCTGCGAGGTCTCCCTGGGCATAGACGCCCAGATCGACTTTCCGCGCCGAGTCGACCGACAGATTGTTCTCTTCCTCGATGAGTGAGCCGTCGGTCGCATACAGGATGTTCGTGTCGATGGCTTCGAGGCCGTAGCGGCCGTTCACGTCCACACCGAACTCGAGACGAGCGCGGGCGAGATTGCGCGTACCGCTCGCCTTGACGTGAAAGTCCTTCGCGCTGACGTCAGCGCGTTCGATGCTCCGCCCACTCGTCGCCGTCGCGAAGCGGTCCTGGTCGGTCCGTTGGTCGAAAGTCCCGACGAAGCCGGTGATCGTCAACTGCTGGAGACCCGCGACGCCCGCGACCTCATACGACGTGGTCATCCGGTGCGAATTTTCGTAGGGATAGTAGAAGCGAACGGTTCGCGAGTTGTTCCGCGGACGTTCGATGTCGCGGCCGAAATCGCTCTGCCACCCGGCCGAGAACAACCCTGGCCCGAGCTGATGGTCGAAGCGCGTCAGGAAGCCGCGATCTTCCCAGCCAGAATTGAAAACGCGCTCGTCGCTCACCGGGCTGGCCCAATCGTCGGCTTCGCGAGCGCGTCCCTGAAAGAGGATGCCGCCACGCTCGAAGCCCTGGGACACTTCGACTGTCCCACGGCGTTGAGGGATGCCACCGCCCCAGGTGCCGCTGCCGCTGATGCGGAGGGGCGTTCCGGGCTGGGCGCGGCGCGTTCGCACAGACACGACGCCGCCGAGCGCGTCGGAGCCGTAGGCTACCGAACCTGGACCGCGCGCGACGTCGATTCGCTCGAACGACGCCGGGTCGGCGAACGTCGCGCTGGGTCCGACGCGGCGCTCCGACGTGACCCTGCCGCCATCGATCAGGACGAGCGTCCGTCCGCGCGCCAGACCACGGATCGCCGGCACGGTGGCGTGCCCCTCGGAAACGACGTTCACGCCCGGGACGGTTTCGAGCGCCTGCATGAGGTTCTCGGGCAGCCGGCTCGAAATCTGCGTGGTCGACATCATCGTCGCGGCAGAGGCCGCGGAGGATGTGATGCTCGGCGCCGAGCCAATGACCGTGATGGATTCTTCTTCGAACGGTGTGATGCGAATATCCGTGGGCTCGCCCGTCAACGTCGTCACGTCGACGGGCTGAGTCACGGCGCCGCCGGGGAGCACGACCACGATCTGGAAGGGCACGGCGGGTGGAGGGCCCCACGTGAACCTGCCGTCAGCATCGGTCCGCGCGGTCGCGGAGAAGCCTGGAATCGTGACCGTCGCCCCGGCGATCGGTTTGCCGGTCTCGGAGTCGATGACCCGACCGGCGAATGGTTGTTGAGCGTCGGTCAGGGTGGCGGCAGGTCCGAGGCAGGCCGCGACGACGATGACGAGCACCGAGGCAATCCGGAGCATCCAAAAAGCGTGTACGGATCAGGTTTCTACTACCAGCCTGCGTAGCTCAGCGCTCGCTCCACTTGAGCTTCTCGCGAAGCACGTCGAAGTAGGTGCGCGACGGCGCCCGGATCAGCCGGACAGGACGGAGGCCGCGCTGCACGAGCACGTAGTCATCGGGCAGCAGCGGATGGCCCGATTGGCCGTCAAGGGTGACGTATAGCTCGTCGTTCGACGAGTTCGCCGCCGGCTGCACCCGGATCTCCGAATCCGCCGGGACGACGATCGGCCGGTTCGTGAGCATGTGCGGCGCGATAGGTGTGAGGAGCAGCGCGTCGACCCCGGGATGGACGATGGGGCCTCCCGCCGCGAGGTTGTAGGCGGTCGATCCGGTCGGAGTCGCGATGATGAGCCCGTCGGCGCGGACCCGCATCACCGGTTGTGCGCCGATCGCGACCGACAGATCGATGATCCGCGACAACGCACCCCTGGTGATGACGACGTCATTGAGCGCGAGCCGATCGGAGAAGACCTCGCCGCCGCGCATCGTCTGCGCACGCAACATCAGCCGCGGTTCGATCGAAGCCGTGCCCTCCAGCACCGACCCGAGCGCCTCGAACATCTCCGGCAGCGTGATCTCGGTGAGAAATCCCAGGCTGCCGAAATTGACGCCGAGAATCGGGATATCGACCCCGGCATTCGCGATGCGATCGGCCATGCCGATCAGCGTGCCATCGCCGCCAAGCACGACGACGAGATCGCAGGCGTTTGGCAGGTCGTCGCGGCTGCAGGTCGGCCGGTCGGCCGGGAGGCCAACCATGAGAGCGGTCTCGCTGTCGAAGATCGGCCGCACGCCGCGCGCTTCGAGCCATCCCGCCAGCTCCGCGACGATCCCGGCCGCTTCGGCGAGCCGCGTCTTCGCGACGATCCCCACTCGCTGTACATTGGACATCCGTGTTCGATCCTCAGGGCATGTGATGACGGAGGTGGAGCAGGAATTCGCGGTTGCCCTCCATCCCGGTCACGGGCGAGTCCACGAGCCCGGCGCGCGACAATCCTAGCGCATCGGCCGCCGCGGTCACCTCGGTGACGACGCGTGCATGGACGGCGGGGTCGCGAATGATCCCGCCCTTGCCGACCTCCTCGCGCCGCGCTTCGAACTGCGGCTTGACCAGCGCGACGACGTCCCCTGTGCGTTCCAGGAGTGCAGGCACGACGGGCAGGATGTGGCGAAGGGAGATGAACGAGACGTCGATCGTCACGACCCCGAAGATCCTCGCGGCAGGAGGCAGGTCGTCGGGCGTCAGCGTCCGTGCGTTGACCCGCTCCATCACGATCACCCGTGGATCGTTGCGGATCTTCCAATCGAGCTGGCCGTGGCCGACGTCGAGCGCGACGACTGTTGCGGCGCCGCGCTGAAGGACGACGTCGGTGAAGCCGCCGGTCGACGCCCCGATGTCGAGCGCCGTCCGTCCGGTCACGTCGATGCGAAAGGCGTCGAGCGCATGCGCGAGCTTGAGACCGCCGCGGCTGACATACGGATGATCCGGCGCGGCGAGTGCGATGTCGGCGTCGGTCGGGACGGATGCGCCGGCCTTCGACACGACCTGTCCGTCGACGCGGACGCCGCCGGCAAGGATCAACGCCTGCGCACGGTCCCGAGAGGCCGCGAGACCACGCTCGACGAGCAGCACGTCGAGCCGTGTCTTCTCCTTCCGGCCGGCCACCAGCGTGTCAACTCTGACGCCGTACGACCCAGTGCGCCAGGGCCGGCAGCTGTCCCGAGAGACCTTCGGCCCCGAGCGCCGCGATCGCGCGATCGACGCATTCCGCCGCGAGTCGTTTGGAGCCGTCGAGTCCGTACAGCGCGGGATAGGTCGGTTTGCCCGCGGCGGCGTCTTTGCCGGCGGTCTTGCCCAGGTCCGCCGACGCCCCTTCCACGTCGAGGATGTCGTCGACGATCTGGAACGCGAGGCCGATCTGACCGCCGTATTCCGCGATTGCCGCACATTGCGCGACGGTGGCGCCGGCCATCGCGGCGCCGGCGAGCGCCGAGGCCCGGATCAACGCCCCCGTCTTGCGCGCGTGCATGTCGCGCAGAGCCGCCTCCTCGAGAGCCGTCCTGTCCTCCGCGGCCGCGAGGTCGATCGCCTGCCCTCCGACCATCCCCGAGGCGCCGGCCGCTTCCGCGACCAGGCCGATCGCCACGATCTTGCGCTGCGCCAGCTCCTCGGAAGAAATTGCGCCCGACGCCCGCGGCTCGCGCGCGAGCAGCGCGAACGCTTCGGTCAGCAGGGCATCGCCGGCGAGGATCGCCAGCCCTTCTCCAAAGACGACGTGCGCGGTCGGGCGTCCGCGCCGAAGAACGTCGTTGTCCATCGCCGGCAGGTCGTCGTGCACGAGCGAGTAGGTGTGGATCAACTCGAGGGCGCACGCACAGGGCAGGGTCAGCTTGCGAACCGCCCCGGGGTCGCCGGAACCGGCGACCGCTATGGCTTCGGCGGCGGCGAGGGCGAGCAGCGGACGCAGGCGCTTGCCCCCGGCGAGCAGGCTGTATCGCATCGCTTCCCAGACGCGAGCCGGTTCGCGCTCCTTCGGCACGAAGCGCTCGAGCGCGGCGTCCACCTCTTGCCGGTTGGTTTCGATCCAGGCCTGGAGTTCGCTCGTCGTGCTGTTCACCGGCGCCGCTCGCTCTCCTCCGCCTCCGCCCCTGCGGGGCTGCGGCGCGACGAGTCGTCGGTCTGCCCGAGCAATGACGGCGCCGGACGAAGCTCGCCGCGCTCGTTCAGCAGCTCGATCCTCCGTTCGGCCGATTCGAGAGTCGAATGGCAGAAGCGGGAGAGCTGCAGTCCGCGCTCGTAGAGTTCCATCGAGGTCTCCAGCGAGAGGTCGCCTTCCTCCATCTTGCGCACGATGCCATCGAGTTCGGCGAGCGCCGATTCGAAGTCCTTGATCGTTGGGTCCATTGGGTCCATCCTTACGTCCTTCCCACCCGGATATACCAGCTACTGATCCTGCCCGTTACAGCTGTCCCAGCTACTGATCCTGCCCGTTACAGCTGTCCCAACGCCTCACCGCAGAGAACGCCGGGGACGCAGAGACGTGTCTGTTGGCAGGCCGGGATTGCCTGACGCCGGAGTCAGTTTCTGGAGAGACGCTGATCACGATTCCTCAGGGGACAAGACTTCGCACTGCAACTCTCCGCGCTGGACCGTCACCCGGACGCGTTCACCGGGCGCGACCTCCTGCGCATCGCGGACGATCGCGCTCCGGTCCGCGGTCCAGCACACCGCGTAGCCGCGGGCGAGGACGGCGAGCGGGCTCAGGTTTTCGAGCCGGCCGGCGAGGACGCGGAAGCGTGCATCGGCGCGCTCGCGCGTGCGCACCATCGCGGCGCGAAGCCGTTCGTCCGCCGCGGTCAGCCGCCCGCGGCTCACCGCCAGCCGTCGTCTCAGATCGTTCGCCTCGAGCCGCTGCCGCAGCGCGCGGAACTCGCGTTCGCGGCGCGCAAGCTGCGCGAGCACGCTGCGTCGCAGCTGGTGAGTGAGGTCCGACGCGTGCCGTCCGTACATCGCGAGCTGTGCATGCCAGCCCGCGAAGGCGCGCCGGCCGGTGAGCGACTGGACCGCGGCTCGCCGCGTGTGCAGTCCGTGACGGATGGCCGCATCGAGCCGGTGTTGCAGCCGGTCGATCCGAGAGCAGAACTCTTCCTTCGCGGCGATCACCATCTCCGCGGCCGCCGAGGGCGTCGGCGCACGCAGATCGGCGACGAAGTCGGCGATCGTGACATCGGACTCGTGTCCGACCGCGGAGATCACGGGGACTGGAGACGCGGCGATCGCACGGGCGACCACCTCTTCGTTGAAGGCCCAGAGATCCTCGATCGAACCGCCGCCGCGTCCCGCGATGATGACGTCCACGCCCGGCACCCGCGCGATGGCGCGCAGGCCGCGCGCCACGTCGCTTCCGGCCCCGTTCCCCTGGACGCGCACCGCGCGAATCACGAGGTGGGCATTCGGATGACGCCGCCGCAGCACCTTGATGATGTCGCGGATCGCCGCGCCGTCGAGCGAGGTCACGATGCCGATCTTGCGGGGAAGCGCGGGCAGCGGACGCTTCCGTTCCGCATCGAACAGCCCTTCGGCCTGCAACCGGTGTTTCAGTTGATCGAACGCGAGCTGCAGCGCGCCGAGCCCCTGCGGCTCCATGTGCTCGCAGACGAACTGGTATTCCCCCTTGGGCTCGTAGATGCTCACGCGTCCGCGGGCGACGACGCGCAGGCCGTCTTCGGGCTTGAACCGCAGGTAGCGGAGGGAGAGCCGGAACATGACCCCGCGAATCTGGGAGCGGTTGTCCTTCAACGTGAAGTACATGTGCCCCGTGTTCCAGACCTTGCAGTTCGAGATCTCTCCTTCGACCCAGATCTCGCCGAGCTGTCCTTCGAGCAGGTCCCGGATGGAGGCGTTCAGCTGCGAGACGGTCACCACGCGGCGCGCGGGCGGCCGCGGCGGCGGCGCCGGTTCGTCGAACGGCTCGTCTTCGAACGGCTCGGAGAACAGATCAGACATGCTGAGCGAGCCCGGCGACCTCCTGGTGGGACATGTTGATCCGCTCGATGCCGAGCGCCTTGCCCGTCGCAGGATCGGCCGTGATGATGATGGCGTTCAGACGCGCGGCGCCGGTCGCCGCTTCGAACTTCGATGGCATCCCCGTGACGAACCGGCTCAGCGCGGCGTCGACCGTCACGCCGATGATGGAGTCGTGGGGGCCGGTCATACCCACGTCGGTCAGGTAGGCCGTCCCTTTCGGGAGCAATCGCTCGTCGGCCGTCTGCACGTGCGTATGCGTGCCGAAGATCGCGGTGACCCGGCCGTCGAGGTGCCAGCCCATCGCCATTTTCTCTGACGTCGCCTCGGCGTGAAAGTCGACGACGATTACCCGCGCGCGTCCGCGCACGCTCTCGATTTCCTGAAGCACCCTGGCGAACGGGTCGTCGAGCGGCTGCATGAACACGCGTCCCATGACGTTGATCACGGCGACCGGTTCACCCGTCCGCGTCTGGCCCACCCAGGTTCCACGTCCGGGCACGCCGGCGGGAAAGTTCGCGGGCCGCAGCAGCCGCGGCTGGCGCGGGATGTATTCCAGGATCTCCTTCTTGTCCCAGACGTGATTGCCCGACGTCATCACGTCCACGCCGTATCGCAGGATCGTTTCGGCGATGTCGCCGGTGACGCCAAAGCCTGCGGCGGAGTTCTCCACGTTGGCGATGACGAGATCGATGTCGTGCCTGGCGACGAGCGCCGGGATGGCCCGGTGCGCGATCTCGCGTCCGGGCTTCCCGAAGATGTCGCCGATGAACAGGATCTTCACTCAGACGGACTCGACGGGAATGCGAATCTCGCGCCCGCGGCGGTCGGCGATTCGTGGAACGACGACGCGGAGTTCCCCGGCAGAGAGCGTCGCGCGGGCGGCACCCGCATCGACGGCCCCCGCGATCCGGAACGCCCGCGTGAACCGGCCGAACGCGCGTTCGACGAGATGAAAGGCGGCATCCGCATGCTGGCAGGCCCGGGGCTTCTTCACGCCGGACACCAGGAGCGTGCCTCGCGAGAACACGACCATCAGCTGATCGGCGGTGACGCCGGGCAGGTCCATGATGATCTCGACCGAGTTCTGGGATTCGACGATGTCTGCCGGCGGATTGCATTCGCCCGGGGGCGCCGTCGAGCGTGCCTCGTCATCGAGGAGGTCGAAGATTCGCCGGAGATCGTCGGGCATTTCGCGGCGTTCGAGGTAGATGCGGGGCATTGTTGAAATTGTACTTCGATGTGGCGTGTGGGGGCCGCTGCGGGCGTTCCGCGGTCCGTGGTGCGGGGTCCGGGGTCCGGGGTCCGGGGTCCGGGGTGCGTCGTCCGGGGGCGTGGTGCGCGGGGGCAGGGGGGCTGTGTTTCGAGTAATATGAGCTATATAGGCTCATATAACGTGCTTGACATCCACTCATATATGGGCTATTATCGTGGCGATGATCTTTCCGGGCGGCAGCCCGGCCATAACGCTGTAAAGGAGGTAGGAGTCATGGCAATTGTTCGTTGGGAACCCGCACGGGACCTGGCCACGATGGAGATCGACCGGTTGAACCGGATGTTCTCGAACTTCTTCGATGATCAGTTCGGGCGCACCTGGACACCGGCGGTCGATATCTACGAGACCGACGACCACGAGGTCGTGCTGAAGGCAGAACTTCCCGAGATGAAGCGGGAGGACATCAGCATCACGTTCGAGAACCAGGTCCTGACGATCCGCGGCGAGCGCAAGCACGACGAGAGCATTCGGCGTGACCGGTACCAGCGCTTCGAGCGGTCGTACGGCACGTTCAGCCGGTCCTTCACCATTCCGTCCACGATCGACGCGGATCGCATCTCGGCGTCGTACAAGGACGGCGTGTTGACGGTGCGTCTCCCGCAGCGCGAGGAGGCGAAGCCGAAGCAGATCGCGGTCGCTGAATAACGCGACCTGCGGTCAGCGGACCGCGGTGCGTGCGCACGTCCCGGCACGCACCGCGTCCTTCGACTCGCTGCGCTCGCTCAGGGCGAGCCCTTCGACTCGCTGCGCTCGCTCAGGGCGAGCCCTTCGACTCACTTCGTTCGCTCAGGGCAGGCACCCGCGGACCGCGGAAAGTGTTAGTCTGAAGCCTATGACGCAGACAGAGGAATCGATTGTCGAAGGCGGTGAAGGCAGCCAGGAGCTGGCCCCGCCGATCACCAGCCGTTTTCTCTTCGTTGACGTCGCCGCGCAGCGCGCCAAACAGTTGCGCCGCGGCGCCCTGCCGCGCATCGACCTGGGCCCCGGCCCCCACAAGCTCGAACGGGTCGCCATGGAGGAGGTCCGCGCCGGCCTCATCGACTATTCGCTCCCGCCCGGCCTCGAATCCGCCGCGGTCAGAGCCGAATACCAGCAGTCTCAAGAGTAATTTCGAGGCACGTAGCACCAGCACCAGCACGTAGCACCAGCACGTCGCACGTAGCACCAGCACGTCGCACGTCGCACGTCGCACGTGGCGGAACCCATCCACCCCATCTGGCGTAAATCCTTTCAGATAGCCAATCCCGAAAGGAGGACCCGCTTGCTGGAGATCGCCGCGTTGACGATCCTCGTGTTCCTGATCTGGGGTGCGCTCACGCTGGGCGTCCTGGTCTTGAAGGCGCTCCTGTGGCTGGTGCTGCTGCCCGTGCGGCTGATCGCCTACGCGCTCATCCTGCCGCTGTTCTTTCTCCTGAAGTTCGTCATCGGCGGGGCGCTCCTGCTGGTCCTCGGGCCGATCGTGGCGCTCGCAGCCATCGCGACCTTCCTTGCGCTGGCGGCGGCGGTCGTCATTCCGCTGCTGCCGCTGGCCGTCGTGGCCTTCCTCATCTGGTTCGTGGTTCGTCTGGGGCGGGCGGAACCATCCCCGACCAGGGCGTGAGCCGCTCGTAGGCGGCCGCGGTTCGAAACAGCGTGCTTTCGCCCCAGGCGGGCGCGGTGAACTGAAGCCCGACCGGCAGCCCGTCGGCAAATCCGCAGGGGACGCTGATCGCCGGGATGCCGGCGAGATTCGCGCTGACCGTGAAGAAATCCGCCAGATACATCTGCACCGGGTCGGCCAGCTTTTCTCCCAGACGGAACGCGGTCGTCGGACTCGTCGGGGTGGCGATGACGTCGACCGTTTCGAACGCGCGGTCGTAATCCTGCCGGATCGCGCCGCGGACCTTCTGGGCCTTCACGTAATAGGCGTCGTAGTATCCGGCGCTCAGCACGTAGGTGCCGAGCATGATCCGCCGCTCGACCTCGTCGCCGAACATGCCGCGCGTCCGCGCGTACATCTCCGTCAGCGTGTCCGCGCCGGCGGCGCGCGTCCCGTAGCGGACGCCGTCGTAGCGACTCAGGTTCGAACTCGCTTCGGCCGTGACGATGATCGCGTAGGTGGAGGTCGCGTGCCGGCTGTGGGGAAGGTCGATGTCGCTGATCGTCGCCCCCTCGCTCCGAAGGACCTCGAGCGCTTCGTCGAACGCGCGGCGCACACCGTCGTCGACGCCGTCTTCCATCAACGTTCGCGGCACACCCACGCGGAGCCCGTGGATCGGCTGCTCGGTTGCGGCGGCGTAATCGTCCACTGGGACGCTGGAGGAGGTTGCGTCGCGCGGATCGCGGCCGGCGACGATTGACAGGCACAGGGCCGCGTCACGGACGGTGGCGCCGAACGTGCCGACCTGATCGAGCGACGACGCGAAGGCGATCAGGCCGTACCGCGACACCCGGCCGTAGGTGGGCTTCAGCCCGACAATGCCGCACAGGGAGGCCGGCTGACGCACGGAGCCGCCGGTTTCCGAGCCGAGCGCGATCGGGACGGCTCCGCCAGCAACCGCCACGGCCGAGCCGCCGCTGGACCCGCCGGGAATGCGTGAAGGATCCCACGGATTGCGCACCGGGCCGAACGCCGAGTGTTCCGACGAGGAGCCCATCGCGAACTCGTCGCAGTTGGTCTTGCCGACGATCACCGCGCCGGCCGCTTCGAGCCGCGCGACCACGGTGGCGTCGTACAGTGGAACGTGGTGCTCGAGCGTACGGGAAGCGGCCGTCGTCCGCAGGCCCTTCGTGCAGATGTTGTCCTTGACGGCGACCGGCACGCCCGCCAGCGGTCCCTGGCGTGAGGTCGGATCCGCATCGAGCACGGCCGCGCGCGATCGCGCGCGCTCGCCGTCCACGGTGATGAACGCGTTCAAGGGGGCGAGACGCTCGATCCGTTCGAGCGACGCCGTACACACCTGATGTGCGGAGATATCGCCGTCCGCGATCGCGCGGCGCAGCTCGGCAGCGGTCCGGGCCGTCATCCGTTCAGCACCCGTGGTACTTTGAACAGACCGTCAACTGGATCGGCGTCCGGCGCGGCGCGAAGCGCCTCGTCGCGCGAGAGCGACGGCTGCACGGTGTCATCACGCGTGCGGTCATCCGCATCGCCCACGAAATCGGCCGCGTCGATCGCGCTGGTATCCACGGCGTTCACCTGTCGGGCAAACTCGAGGATGTCGCCGAGTTGCCGCGTGAATCGCTGCACCTGGTCTTCGCTGAGTTCGAGCCGCGCCAGGTGAGCGAGCCGTTCGACCTCGCTGCGTGTGATAGAAGGCACTTCTGGATGGTAGCAGCACCCCGATGCACCTTGAAGCACCCCGACGCACCCCGAGGCACCCTGATGCACCTTGAAGCACCCCGACGCACCCCGACGCACCCTGACGCACCTTGACTATGCCTATTCGACAGCCAGCCGTTGCCGGCACCTGGTACCCGGGAAGCGGAGGCGCCCTCGCGCGCGAGGTTGACGCCTACGTCGACGCCGCATCCCCGGACCTCCAGGGCACCGTGCAGGCCGTGCTCGCGCCGCATGCCGGGTTGATGTTCTCCGGACCGGTCGCGGCCTGGTCATACAAGGCTGCCGCGGCGAGCCCGTACGATGTCGCGGTGCTCGTGGGTCCCTCGCATTACGAGGGCTTCGACGGATTCTCCGTCTGGCCGAGCGGAGCGTTCGAGTCGCCGCTCGGCGCGGCGCCCATCGCCGAGGACGTCGCGGCCCGGGTGCTGCGCTCGCCGATGGCGACCGACCGGCCGTCGGCGCACGCGCGCGAACACTCTCTCGAGATGCAGCTCCCGTTCCTCCGGCGCCTGCTGCCCGACGTTCCCATCGTGCCGATCGTGATCGGCTACCAGGTGCGCGAGACCATCGAGGCGTTGGCCGACGCGCTGACGGAGGCGGCGCAGTCGCGCCGTGCGCTCCTGGTCGCGAGCAGCGACCTCTCGCACTACTTCGACGCGAAGACCGCCGCATCTCTCGATGGGCGCGTGCAGGAGCGGATCGATCGTTTCGATCCCGACGGCCTCCTCGCGCTCTTCGAGCAGTACCCCGAGCAGGAGCGCGGGCGCCACGTGGCATGCGGGGGAGGAGCGGCCATCGCGGTGATGCTCGCGGCGCGTCAGCTCGGCTCCCGTCACGGACGGGTCCTGAAGTACGCCAACTCCGGCGACATCTCTGGCGACTACGACGCCGTCGTCGGATATCTTGCGGCCGCATTCGGCTCGTTTGGCGATGCTCGCTGAGGCGCAGCGGCAGTGGCTGCTGCGCGTCGCGCGGGAAGCGATCGAACGGCACCTTCATGGTGAAGGGGATCCGGACCTGCCGGATTCGGGTCTCCCGGACGCATCGGGCGTGTTCGTGACGATCAAGATCCGCGGAGAGCTGCGCGGCTGTCTGGGAGTGCTGGAGATGCGCGCGCCGCTCGTCGACGAAGTGGTCCGATGCGCACGGGATTCCGCGACCCTCGATCCCCGGTTCCTGCCGTTGACCGCGGACGAACTCCCGTCGGCAACGATCGACATCTCCATCCTCGGACCGCTCGAGGAAATCGATCCCGCCGCGGCGGACGCCTTCACCATCGGCCGGCACGGTCTGGTCGTCGAGCAGGGGCACCGACGCGGACTTCTGCTGCCGCAGGTCGCCGTCGAGTGGGGCTGGACGTCCGAGGAGTTCCTCGCCCACACGTGCCGCAAGGCCGGGCTGCCGGCGGATGGCTGGCGAAAGGGCGCGAAGGTCTTCCGCTTCGACGCCGAAGTGTTTGGTGAATAGCCGTGCCCCGACTTGGAGCGCACATGTCGATTGCCGGCGGCCTGCCACGGGCCGTCGATCGCGCGCATGCGTCAGGGTGCGAAGCGCTGCAGATCTTCACGAAGTCGGCGGGGCAGTGGCGCGCCCGTCCGTTGCCGCCCGAAGAGATCGCGCTCTTCCGCGAGCGCGTAGTCGAAACCGGCATTCGTCCCGTCGTCGCGCACAACAGCTACTTGATCAACGTCGCGACGGCGCAACCGGAACTGAGGGCGCAGTCGATCGCCGCGCTGCGAGAAGAACTGGACCGGGCCGAAGCGCTCGGGCTCGACGCGCTCATCATGCATCCCGGCTCGTACACCAGCGGCACTGAAGCGGACGGCCTGCGCCTGATCGCCGAGGCGCTGACTCGCCTCCTCGACGAGCGGCCGGACATGAAGCTGAAGATCCTGCTCGAGCACACCGCGGGCCAGGGTACGAACCTGGGCCACCGGTTCGAACATCTCGCCGAGATCCTTCATCGGCTGAGCGGCACGCCCCGCGTCGGCGTCTGCCTCGACACGTGCCATCTGCTCGCCGCCGGCTATGACATCTGCACGCACGAGGGCTACCACGACACGTTCGACGAGTTCGACCGCATCGTGGGGATCGACCGGATCCGCGCGTTTCACCTCAACGACTCGAAGAAGCCGTGCGGCAGCCGCGTCGACCGCCACGAGCACATCGGGAAGGGCTGCCTGGGTCTCGAACCGTTCCGGCTGCTCCTGAACGATCCACGATTCACGGACCATCCGATGCTGCTCGAAACCCCGAAGCTCGAGACCCCTGAGAGCCGCAGGCGCGGCGATGTGGATCCGTACGACGCCCGCAACCTTCGGACGCTGCGCAAGCTCATGCCCGCATCGCCACGCCGAACTAGTCGCCGTCGTTAGAATCCTCTCGCTCGCCGTACTTATTCTGCGGTGTGACCTTGTCGATCCAGCGTTCGACCGGATTCAGCAGGATGAGAACGACGAGGGTGACGCCGGTTGCGATCATCGCAAGGTGATACTCCCCGCCGCCGACTGCCACCCCGATGGCGGCATTGACCCAGATCATCGCGGCGGTCGTCAGGCCACGGATGCCGCTGCCTGTCCGCATGATCGCGCCGGCCCCCAGGAACCCGATGCCGGTCACGATCTGTGCCGCGACCCTCGTAGGGTCGCCGCCTGATGAGAGCGACAGGTCGATCGACATCATCGTGAACAGCGCCGCACCGATGGCGATCAGAATGTTGGTTCGCAGTCCGGCATACTTCTGCCGCCACTCGCGCTCGAACCCAAGCACCGCTCCCAGCGCCGCCGCGAGACACAATCGTTCGACAAGTTCCAGGTCGCTCATGCGTGGCTGTCCCTATTCCGTGTTTCCCCTCTGGCCCGTGTCTCTTCTGTGGCCTGGCATATGGCTTGCTCGGCTGACCTCAGGAGGCGAACTGCATGCTCTGGACCATCGTCGTCGTGCTGCTGCTACTGTGGCTGTTCGGGCTCGTTCTCGACATTGCCGGCGGGCTCATTCACCTGCTGCTCGTCATCGCCCTGGTCGTGATCGTGTATCAGCTTCTGACCGGGAGGCGGGTCTGACGGCTTCACGCGCCGGATTCGAGCCAGATCCAAACGCGACCTGCTATCGTAAATCACCGCATGGATGTGTTCCTCGTCCCGGTCGGCGTCGAAGCCTACGAACTGTATTGCGAGCACGTCGACGATGAACCTGAGGCGCCGGTGGAGGTTCCGGCCGGGTTCTGGGCGCGGCTCGATCCACGGTACCTGTTCTCGCGCCTTCGGGCCCGTTTCCACAAGGTGCTCGTCGAGGCCGAACGGGAGCGCCGCCGCGACCACGCGGCGAAAGCGGGAGACGGGTGGTTCGCACGGGTGAAGCGCCGCGCTATGCGCTGGGTCGCCGACAGCATCGCCGAGCAGCGCCTGCTGTGGAACCTTCGCCGGCACGACCAGGCCGACCTTCACCATCCGGACGACATGCCGGGGGAGGCGGCGCAGGCGATCTGCCGGAAACAGCTGACGCGCGACTTCGAGAAGCATCGCTTGTGGCTGGTCATCGATGGCGTGCTCATGCTGGTGACGGGGGCGCTGGCCCTCGTGCCCGGGCCTAACATCCTTGGCTACTTCTTCGCGTTTCGAGTGGTGGGGCACTTGTTCTCGATCCGCGGCGCCAGGAATGGTTTGAACCGTGTCGCGTGGACGAGCGTGCCGAACCCGCCCTTGACCGATCTTCGCCGGGCGCTGTTGCTCGAACCCACGGCACGGCTGCGCGAGGCTGAAGCGGTCGCCATCCGTCTTCGTCTCGACCATCTCGCGACCTTCTTTCAGCGGATGGCGCTGACGCAGTAGATCCATCCGCGGGCGGTCCGCCGCGAGGTTGCTATACTGCGGACGTCTTGAGACTCAGCGAACTTGCCGAACGCCTCGAGTGCCGGCTCGAAGGGGACGGCACCATCGAAGTGGGCCGGGTCACCACCCTCGAAGAGGCCGGACCCGGCGATCTCACCTTCTTCACCAATCCGAAATACGCGGCGGCGCTGCGGCGTACGCGGGCGTCGGCGGTCATCCTCGGCGATGAGGCCGAAGCGGCGCCCTGCGCGATGCTGCGGACGCCGAATCCGTACCTGGCGTTTGCGCGCGCGGTCGGGATTTTCGCCGGTGATGCCCGCCCCCCGGCCGGGGTTCACCCGAGTGCCGTCGTCGCCGAGGACGCGGCCGTTGCCGCCGATGCGTCCATCGGGCCGCTCGCGGTCGTCGGGAGCGGTGCGCGTATCGGCGCGCGGACGATCGTGCACGCGCATGTCACGGTGGGGCCGTACGCAACGATCGGCGACGACTGCGTCATCCACGCCCGTGTGTCGATCCGCGAGCGCGTGCAACTCGGTCACCGCGTCGTCATCCAGGACGGCGCCGTCATCGGCAGTGACGGCTTCGGCTTCGCGCGGCGCTCCGACGGCTCGCATATGAAGATCCCGCAGGTGGGGGGCGTCGTCATCGAAGACGACGTCGAGATCGGCGCCAACACGACCATCGACCGGCCCGCCGTCGGGGAGACCCGCATCAGGGCGGGCGCGAAGATCGACAACCTGGTGCAGATCGCGCACGGCGTGACCATCGGTCACAACGTGCTCCTGGCGGCTCAAGTCGGGATCGCCGGCAGTTCGAGGCTCGAAGACTCGGTCACGCTCGCCGGGCAGGTGGGGGTGGCGGGTCACCTGACCATCGGCAAAGGGACGATTGCGACGGCGCAGACCGGCATCCCGAACTCGGTGGATGCGGGATCCTTCATTTCCGGGTACCCGGCCATCCCAAATCGCGACTGGCTGAAGTCGTCCGCCGTGTTCCGGAAACTGCCCGAACTGCGAAAGGCGGTTGCCGACCTCTCGGAGCGACTGACGGCCCTGGAGCAGCAGCTCGAGAAGGCTCGCGATAACTAACCCGGCGAGCCTCTGGGAGTTCGTCACCGCAGCCGCCCCTCCAGCTTCGTAGTCGGACCCTTCGCTCAGGGCAGGCCGGCTCTGCCTCGAGGCCGACCTTATAATGGTGGCTACATGCGAACGATCAATATCCGCCGCAGTATCAGTCTTTTGGCGGCTCTGGCGGTGCTTCTCGGCGCCAGTCCTGGTGCGTCCACTCCCAATCGTCCGAACAAACTCGAATACACGATGACCACGCTTCCGAACGGGCTGAAGGTGGTCCTGCACGAGGACCACTCGACCCCGATCGTGCACGCGGAGTTGTGGTACCACGTCGGCTCGAAGAACGAGAAACCCGGACGCACGGGCTTCGCGCACCTCTTCGAACACATGATGTTCAAGGGGTCCAAGAACGTGGAACCGGAGGGACATCCGTCCTGGATCTCGAGCGTCGGCGGTCAGAGCAACGCGACCACCAATGAAGACGCCACGATCTACTGGCAGACCTTCCCGGCCCAGTACCTGCCGCTCGTGTTGTGGCTCGAGGCGGACCGGATGGCGACGCTGCGTATCGATGAGGCCGTCTTCAAGAACGAGCGCGAGGTCGTGAAAGAGGAACGGCGGATGCGGGTCGACAATCAGCCGTTCGGACGGCTGAACGAGATCGTCTACGACCAGGCGTTCACGGTCCACCCCTACAAGCACCCGACGATCGGCAGCATGGAAGACCTCGAGGCGGCCTCGATCGAGGACGTGCGCGACTTCTTCGACACCTACTACGTTCCCGAGAACGCGACCCTCGTGCTGGCGGGTGATTTCGATTCCAAGGAAGCGCTGCAGCTCGTCGAGCAGTATCTGGGACGCGTGCCGAAATCGGATCGTCCGGTGCCGCGCGACATCCCGAAGGAGCCGCCGCAAACCAAGGAACGGCGCGTCCGCCTGGAGGAAAACTGGCCGCTGCCGGCCGTCGTCGTCGCGCACCACATCACCTACGACGGCCATCCGGATTCCTATCCGCTCCACGTCGCGTCCAAGGTGCTGTCCGACGGACAAAGCTCGCGCATCTACCGTCAGCTCGTCTACGAGAAGCAGCTCGCGCTCGCGGCATCGGGCGGCGGCAACATCATCGAGCACCCGAACCTGTTCTTCGCCGTCGCCATCGTGCAGCCCGGCCGCACGCCCGAGGAAGCGGCTGACGCGCTGATCGCGGAACTCGACAAGTTGAGAAAAGAGCCGATCAGCGAAGCGGAGCTGCAGCAGGCCAAGAACCAGTTCGCACGGGATTACATCTTCAGCCGTGAATCGGTTGCGGACAAGGCGAGGACCCTCGCGCATGCGGTGGTCATCCATGACGACATCAAAACCGCGGACGCAGAATTCGACATCTTCATGAACATCACACAGGCCGATGTGCAGCGTGTGGCGCAGAAGTACTTCACCCCGGAGAACCGTCTGGTGCTGACGATCATGCCCAGGGGGTCGGGCGCCGGGGGAGGCCAGCAGTGAGGGCCGCGCGCGCGCTGGTCACGGCGGCGGCCTGCCTCATCGTCGCGTCGGCTGCGACGGCACAGGTTCCCGACTGGCCGACCGAACGTCCACCACGTCCGCTCCCGGCCAGGGACGTCACCTTTCCGCCCTACGAGATCCGGACGCTCCCGAACGGCCTGCAGGTCATCGCGGTTTCGCATCACGAGCAGCCGGCGGTCAGCCTGCGGCTGATCATTCGGGCCGGATCCGCGCAGGATCCCGACAAGAAGACCGGCCTGGCGAACCTCGCCGCTTCGCTTCTCGATCAGGGCACGACGACGAAGAGCGCGGAGCAGGTGGCGCAGTCGATCGACTCGATCGGCGGGGCGCTCGGTGTCGGGGCAGGAACCGACCTCACGTCGATCTTCGCCGCCGTCATGCGGAACAGTCTCGACGTCGGGCTCGACATCATCGCCGACATCGCGCGAAACCCGTCATTCGATCCTCAGGAGATCGAGCGCCAGCGGCAGCAGATGATCTCGGCGATGAAGGTCAGCTACGAGGACCCGGATTATCTCGCGGCGAGCGTGTTCGAACGGCTCGTGTACGGCTTCCATCCGTACGGCAAGCCGGATGCGGGCACGCCCGCCTCGCTGGCGGCGATCACGCGTGAGGACCTCGTCGCCTTCCACAAGCGATACTTCGGTCCGAACAACGCGATCCTCGCGGTGGTCGGCGACGTCACGGCAGAACAGGCGTTTGCCGGCGCCGAACGCGCGTTCGGCAAGTGGGAGAAGATCGAGGTGCCGATCGCGCCGGCCGGGGACGTTCCGCCACCGACCCGGCGCGTCGTCATTATCGACCGTCCGGGAGCGGTGCAGACCGAGATCCGCGTCGGCCACGTCGGGCTTCCACGCAAGCACAAGGACTATCTTGCGCTCGACCTGGCGCTGAAGATCCTCGGAGGCGAGGGCGGCAACCGCCTGCACCGCGTGCTGCGCAGCGAACGAGGATTGACCTACGGCGCCGAGGCCGACATCCACGCGCTGAAGGACGCCGGCCATATCGTAGCCAGCACCGACACGCGGTCCGACACGACGGCCGAAGCCTTGCGGCTGATCGTCGACGAGTTCGCGCGGCTCCGCAGGGAGCGCGTGCACCCGCGCGAGCTGGGTGACGCCCAGGCCTATCTCACCGGGAGCTTCCCGCTGACGATCGAAACGCCCGGTGCCATCGCGCTGCAGGTGCTCAATGCCGTCGTATACGGGCTCGATCTCCAGGAGCTGCAGACCTACCGCGAGCGCGTCAACAGTATTACGCCGGAAGACATTCAGCGGGTGGCGCAACTCTATCTGCACCCGGACCGGCTCTCGATCGTACTGGTCGGCGACGCCAACGTGTTCGCGAAGCAGCTTCCGGCCGTCGGCTTCGATCAGGTTGAGCGGATTCCGCTCTCCCAACTCGATCTCACCGCCGTGGACTTGCGCGCCCCATCCCGCGCCACGCCCGCACGCCGGGAGCCGCTGCGATTCGGGCCGCAGCTGGTCCCGGCATCGTTCACGAGCACGGCGCCGGCCCCGCAACCCGACGACACCAGGCGGCTGATCGAGAAGGCCATCGATGCGAAGGGAGGGCTCGAACGCCTGCGTTCGATCAAGACCGTACGGTCCGACTCTGAACTGATTTTCGCCACGCCCTCCGGCAATGCGAAGGTCAAGACGAAAGCGTACGTGCGCTACCCGGGCCAGTTCCGCGTGGATGCGGAAGGCCCCGACGGTCTGCGGATCCAGACCTTCGACAACGGAAGCGCGTGGGTCGGCGACGGCACCGGCGTCGAGGACGCGCCGCCGATGATCGTACGGATCATGGAGGCGAGCATTCAGCGTGACACTGTCGGTCTGCTGCTCGCGCTGATCGACAAGCGGGTGGCCGGCCAGCGTCTGAGCGACGTGCAGTTCGACGGCAAGGCGTGCCCCGCGCTCGAAGTTCAACTGAATCCCGCCGGCCGCGTCGTCCTCATTTTCGATCCGGCGACCGGCCTCCTGGTCCAGCAGCGCTATGGTGGAGACGCCACCGAGGCGGCGACCGAAGAGCGGTTCAGCGACTACCGTCAGGTGGAGGGCCTCCAGGTGGCCCACCGAGCCATCCTCAAGCGCGCAAACAATCCCCCAGTCGAACGCCTCGTCCGCACCTTCGAGATCAACGTCCCCATCGAAGCGTCGTTCTTCAAGAAACCCGCTGACCGTCACTGATCCCGGACCCGGACCCCGGACTCTGGACCCCACCCTTCGACTCGCTCCGCTCGCTCAGGGCAGGCACCCCGGACCCCGGACCGCGGACCGCGGACCGCGGACCCCACCCTTCGACTCGCTCCGCTCGCTCAGGGCAGGCACCCCGGACCGCGGACCGCGGACCGCGGACAGCGATAATGTCTCCATGCGCGTGATGATCTCCTGTGGCGAGCCGTCCGGCGATTTGTACGCCGGCGCGCTGGCGTCCGAGATCCTGCGTCTCGAACCTTCCGCAACGATCACCGGCTTTGGCGGGGATCGCCTCGCCGCCGCGGGGGCCGGGCTGGTCGGCAACTTCAGCGGGCTGTCGGTAACGGGTCTGCTCGAGGTCGTCCGGCTGCTGCCACGAACCTACGCCACCTACAAGCGGCTGCTTGCCGACGCCGACACGATCCGCCCCGACGTCTTCGTGGCGATCGATTTCCCCGACTTCAACTTCACCGTGGCTCGCGCGATGAAGAAGCGCGGGATCCCCGTCGTCTACTACATCAGCCCGCAGCTCTGGGCCTGGCGGGCCGGACGCATGAAGACGATGCAGCGCATCGTCGATCGGATGCTGGTGATCTTTCCGTTCGAGGAGCAGATCTACCGCGCCGCCGGCGTCCCCGTCGAGTGGGTGGGACACCCGCTCTTCGACGTGCAGCCGGCGCAACAGGAGCGCGAGCCCTTTCTGCGCTCGCAGGACCTGGATCCCTCGAGGCCGGTCCTGGCGTTGCTGCCCGGCAGCCGCACGAACGAACTCCGCGCGATTCTGCCAACACTGGCGCAGGCCGTTCCGGCCATCCGGGCGCGCGTCCCGCAGGCGCAGTTCCTCGTGGCGCGTGCGCCGCATCTTCGCGACGACTTGTTCACGCCCTTTCGCGAGCTGCAATCGAACGGCACGACGCTCCTGATGGTGAATGGACATGCCGACGATGTGCTGGCATCTTCGGACGCGGCCATCGTGGCGTCGGGAACCGTCACGGTGCAGGCGGCGCTGCACGAGTGTCCAATGGTGGTCGTGTACCGGTTGTCGCCGCTGACGTACCGCGTCGGCAAGCCGTTCGTTCGCGTCGACACCTACGCGATGGCAAATCTCGTGGCCGGCCGGCGGATCGTCCCTGAGCTGATCCAGGACGGATTCACGCCGGAGGCCGCGACGGCCGAAGCGGTCCGGCTGCTGAGCGACCGTGCGTACGCCGATCGCGTGCGCGCCGATCTGCGCGAGGTCCGGAGCAAGCTCGGCGGACCCGGCGCGAGCCGCCGCGCGGCGGAGGCGGTGCTGGAAGTTGCTCGCGGGAAGTAGGGATCAGGGATCAGGGAACAGGGTGAAACTCCGAATTCTGAACTCCGAACTCCGAACTGACTTCGAATTCATAGTTCGGAGTTCATAATTCGGAGTTCATAGTTCGGAGTTCATAGTTCGCAGTTTTACCCGGTTCCTCATCCCCGAGCCCCCCATTCCCCATTCCCGTCCCTGATCCCTGATCCCCGATCCCTGATCCCTGACCCCTGATCCCTGTTCCCCGTTCCCTGTTCCCTCGTTCTACACTTGGTCATGCGATTCGCCGCTGTTCTTGCTGCCCTGATCCTGTTCGCGTCTTCGCTTTCCGCGACCGTCCTGCTCCCGGCCGAATTCCGCGAGATCGTCAATGGCTCCCAGATCATCGTTTACGGCCGCATTACCGACGTCCGCGCGGAATGGACGGACGGCCGCCGCCGGATCGAGAGCGTCGTCACGCTGCAGGCCGCCGATTTCTATCGGGGGACGCCCGCGGAGCGCGTGACGTTCCGCGTGCCCGGCGGTCAGATCGGACGATACAAGAGCGTCACCGTCGGCGCGCCGGAGTTTCGCGCGGGAGACGAAGTCGTCCTGTTCCTGAGAGCGCGAGGTCCGGCCGTCCCGCAGGTGTTTGGTTTGAACCAGGGGGTCTTTCGCGTTCGCGTGGATACGCGTACGGGCCGTCGCCTCGTCACGCAGCCCATCTTGACGGCCCGTGCGGAAGCGCCGGAGCCAGTCGTCCGCGGTGCCGCGAACCGGCAGCCATTACCGCTGGAGCAGTTCGCGACGCGAGTGCGCACGGCGTTGCGTCAGGGAGGCGTGCGATGACGCGCCGCACTGTGTGGCTTGCCATTGCCTTCGCACTGCTGGCGTCGAACGATCCGGCATCCGCATACTTGAAGCTCGGCACGACCCTCGACGACCGGACCGTGACCCTGCGCTGGGAGGAGTTTCCGATCCGCTACTTCGTCACGGATGCCGCCGGGGGCGGCGTGAGCGCCACCCAGCTGCGCGATGCGGTCGCTGCGGCGTTCGACACGTGGCACGCGGTGGAGACCGCCGACACGTCGTCGGAGTTCGTCGGATTCACCAACGCGCGTCCGAATGAGGACGATGGACTGACCGTGATCGGGTTTCTGGACCGTCCCGACCAGGATCGAACGCTCGGCGCGACCTCGTTCCTCATCGACACGCTCACCGGCGAGATCGTCGAGGCGGAGATCTTCCTCAACTCCTTTTTCGACTGGACGGTGACGCCGAGTCCGGGCGTCGATCGCTTCGACGTCGAGTCGATCGCGCTGCACGAGATCGGACACCTGCTCGGCCTCGGTCATTCGGCGCTCGGCGAGACCGAACTGCGGAGCGGCGGACGACGGGTGATCGCGGCCGAAGCGGTGATGTTTCCGGTGGCGTTCTCGCCGGGGAGCACGATCGGGCGAACGCTGCGCGCCGACGACATCGCCGGCATCTCCGACATCTATCCCAACTCGGTATTCCGCCGGGAGCGGGGGAGCATCAGTGGCCGCGTGACCAAGTCGGGTCAGGGCGTGCTCGGCGTGCACGTGATCGCCTTCAACCCGAGCACCGGCCGGATGGTCGGAGGCTTTACGCTGAGCGATGACGGCCGCTTCGTCATAGGAGGACTGGAGCCGGGGCCACATGTGCTGCGTGTCGAACCGCTGGATGACGGAGACATCGAGAGCTTCTTCGATCTGACGCTGAACATCGATACCGACTTCCGGGCGAAGTTCCACGATCGCATCGTCGTCGTTCCGCGAGGCGGCGGCACGCGTGATGTGACCATCAGCGTGCAGCCGAAGAGTTGATGGCCGTGGTGAAGGAAAAAACCATGATCCGGCCCCGTCCCGTCGTCCTGGTCAGCGCGCTCGCAGTGGTGCTGACGTGTGTGCCGGGCCTCGCCGCTGCGCAGGTGATCCCCGGCGGTGCCAGGCCGGGCAAGGGCACCGTGGAGTTCACCGGCGGCGGATTGTGGACGGCGGGCAAGAGCCACCCGTCGGTCCCCGCATCGCTCACGCCCAACCCCACGGGAGGGCAGTCATCGTTCGAGTTGTTCACCGCCGAACCACGAATCGGCCAGGCGTTCGGCGGGCAGGCATTGCTTGCGGTCTATCTCACGCCCTCGCTGGCGATCGAAGGAGGCTTTCAGTATTCGCGGCCGACGCTGGAGGTGAAACTCGGCGACGATTTCGAGGAGGCCGCCGACGTCACCGCGCGCTCGACGCTCGACTCGTACTTGTTCACCGGCTCGCTCGTCTATCACTTCGCCACGCGCGGCAACACGGTGCCGTTCATCGCCGCGGGGGCCGGCCACATCCGCGATGCGGCCGAGGGGTACGAGGTCGTCGAAACCGGCATCGAGTATCACGGCAATGTCGGCGTCAAATCGTGGTTCGGCCGCGTGCGTAAATGGGGATGGCGCGCCGAAGCCGGGATCTCGGTGCGGGACGGCGGGTTCAACTTCGACGACGACGTGCGGATCGCACCCCGAGCGGCGTTCTCACTCCTGTATCTGTTTTAGCGGTTCGTCGGAGAGGTCGTAGTAAGCGATCGTCCGTCCGGCCCAATCGGCACCCGATTGGCCGTTCAGTCCGACGGCGACGCCGTCCTTCCATTCCAGCCTCGTTCGGTGCACGTGGCCGCAGAGCACGAGCCGCGCCCCCGACGCCGAGACCGCGTCCCAGAACCGGCTGCGGTGCGGTTCGGGGATCTCCATCGGCACCCGCACTTCGTTGATGACGTGACGCAGCCAGCCGGACGGCTTCCATTGAAACTGCGGCGCCTCGAGCGGGAAGTGGTGGACGAGCAGAAGGAGCGGACCGTCGTCGGGCAGGCCGCGCAGCCAGGTCAGCTCCCGCCGGCGTACCCTGCCGATGGCGTGGTGCACCGTGGTCGAGCGGAGACCGATCTTCAAAGGCCGCCAGGGGACCGGCACCGTATCGACTCCCGCGATCCGCCAGCCACCCGGCAGTGTCTTGACGAAGGGCGGCATCGATGCGACGCCTGGCGCGCGGCGTTCGACGGCGTTGTAGAACAGACGCTTTCTCAGCCTCACGAGCGGCGGCGGGTCCCAGAATCGCAGCACGAGCCGCCAGAGATCCGCGGTGCGCCGGGGGTGGCCGCCGCTCGACGCCAGATCGTGATTGCCGTGGATGATGGTCAGCCGGTTCGCGTCGAGGAAGTCGTGCGCGGCGAGTGCATCGAGCGCGCGATCCAGAAGGACGGGATCCCATCGGTCGAGCAGGTCGCCGGTGATCGCCAGATGGGTGGGATGGTGCGCGGCAATCCGATCGAGCTGGCGCTTCAGCGCGCTGACGTCGTCGCTGTCCCGAAGGTGGAGATCAGACAGGTGGGCGATCAGCACGCGTCATGATTATGTCCGGGGACAGCCTCGTTTTCACAACGGGCTGATCCCGGACATGGATGAGCTGTTCTCGTCGTTTACCGCTCGTCTTCGATGTAGTCACCCTCGGGGCGTGTCGAATCCGGGTTGCGCGTGCGATCCCGGTTGGTGCCGCGTTCCGGCAGCGCTTCCTGGTTGCCGATCTCGTCGGACAGCGGACGATTGGTGATCCCGCCGGCATCCTCGCCGCTGCCCTCCTCGTAAAGGCGCTCCGGATGTTCGTCGCGGTCTGCATTCCTGACCGTATCCGGATCCGACTCCCAGCGTTCCCCTTCTGCCTTGCTTTTGTTCGCGGCCTGGTTGGGCCGGTCCTGATCTGCCATCCTCAACCTCCGCTGTCATCTGTGGCAAGCTGCGTACCGCGCTGCCTCGACCGCTCGGCCGAACTTGAATGGCAACGCCCGTTGGGAAATGATTAAAGGATGGCCTCGCTCAATTCCTTCAATTCGCGTCACCGTTTCACCGCCGGTGGCAGCTCCTTCGAGTTCTATAGCCTTCCGGCGCTCGAGCGCTCCGGCTATCCCGAAATCGCCAGGCTGCCGTACTCGCTCAAGATCCTGCTGGAGAACCTGCTGAGGCGCGAGGACGGGCGCTTCGTCAAAGGCGACCAGGTCGAAGCGCTGGCGCGGCGCGACGTGACCGCCGGTACACACAAGGAAATTGCGTTCACGCCTGCGCGCGTTCTGTTGCAGGACTTCACGGGCGTTCCGGCCGTGGTCGATCTCGCGGCGATGCGCGACGGGATCGTGCGCCTCGGTGGCGACCCGGCGAAAGTCAATCCGCTGCAACCGGTCGAACTGGTCATCGACCACTCGGTGCAGGTCGATCACTACGCCGAACGAAACGCGGCCGACCTGAACGCGGCGCTGGAGTTCGCGCGAAACAAGGAGCGGTACACGTTCCTCCGCTGGGGACAGGAGGCCTTCCGGAACTTCCGCGTCGTTCCGCCCGACACCGGCATCGTCCACCAGGTGAACCTCGAATACCTGGCGCGCGTCGTCTTCCGCGAGGACTCGAACGGCGTCACGATCGCCTACCCGGACACGCTGGTCGGCACCGACTCCCACACCACGATGGTCAACGGGCTCGGCGTCGTCGGCTGGGGTGTCGGCGGCATCGAGGCGGAGGCGGCAATGCTGGGGCAGCCGATCTCGATGCTCATTCCCGACGTGATCGGCTTCCATCTCGTGGGACGTCTTCCCGAAGGCGCAACCGCGACGGACCTCGTGCTCACGATCACGGAACGGCTCCGCAAGTTCGGCGTCGTCGGCAAGTTCGTCGAGTTCTTCGGACCCGGCCTCGAGTCGCTGACCATTGCCGACCGTGCCACGCTCGGCAACATGTCGCCCGAGTACGGCGCGACGATCGCCATCTGCCCGATCGACGACATGACGCTCGACTACCTGCGGCTCACCGGCCGTGACGAGGCGCACGTGCAGCTCGTCGAGGCGTACGCGAAGGAGCAGGGGCTGTTCAGCGGCGCCGGCGCGCCGGAGCCGGTCTACACGGCGACGATCGAGCTGGATCTTTCGACCGTCGAACCCAGCCTCGCCGGACCGAAGCGTCCGCAGGACCGCGTGTCGCTCCGCCAGGCGAAGAGCAAATTCGAGCAGGCGCTCGCCTCGATGCTGACCGACGGCAAAGCGGCGGCGCCGGCGGCGGCCGCCAGGCCGGGCGACGCGGCACCGGCGGCGGCATCCGCCGCGAGCGCCGCGGCGACCGCCACGCTCGAGCTGACCCCCGAGATCGACGATCTCGATCATGGATCGGTCGTCGTCGCGGCGATCACGAGCTGTACGAACACGTCCAATCCGAGCGTCATGATCGGCGCCGGCCTGCTGGCGCGCAACGCGGTCCAGCGCGGGTTGACGGTGAAGCCATGGGTGAAGACGAGTCTCGCGCCGGGCTCGCTCATCGTCACCGAGTACTACAAGGCCTCTGGGCTGCTCCAGTACCTCGAGAAGCTCGGGTTCCACGTCGTCGGGTATGGGTGCACGACCTGTATCGGCAACAGCGGCCCGCTGCCCGACGAGGTGTCGAAGGCGGTCAGGGACAAGAACCTCGTCGTCGTGTCGGTGTTGAGCGGCAACCGGAACTTCGAAGGACGCATCCAGTCGCAGGTGCGCGCGAACTACCTGGCCTCTCCGCCGCTGGTCGTCGCGTATGCGATCGCCGGGAAGATGCAGATCGATCTCACCAGCGAGCCGCTGGGCATCGGATCCGACGGCAAGCCGGTGTATCTGAAGGACATCTGGCCGTCGGAGCGCGAAATCCAGGAAACGATGCTCAAGTCGGTGAAGACCGAGATGTTCCAATCGAAGTACTCGGAAGTCTTCGACGGCGACGAGCGGTGGCGCGAGCTGCCGGTGCCGACGGGCGAGCAGTTCGCGTGGGACGATGAGTCGACCTACATCCGCAATCCTCCGTTCTTCGAGGGGATCACGCCCGAGCCTGCGGCGCCGGCCGACATCACGGGAGCGCGCGTGCTCGCCCTGCTCGGCGACAGCGTCACGACCGACCACATTTCACCGGCGGGAGCGATCCCGGCCGACAGCCCCGCAGGGCAGTACCTCATCTCGAAGGGCGTGAAGCCGCGCGACTTCAACTCCTACGGCGCACGCCGCGGGAACCACGAAGTGATGATGCGCGGCACGTTCGCCAACATCCGCCTCCGGAACCAGCTCGCGCCCGGCACCGAGGGGGGCTGGACGTCGCTGTTGCCGGACGGCGAGGTGATGAGCATCTACGATGCGTCGGTGAAATACCGCGAGCGCAACGTGCCGCTGGTCGTGATCGCGGGCAAGGAGTACGGCTCGGGCTCCTCGCGCGACTGGGCGGCGAAGGGCACGCTGCTGTTGGGGGTCAAGGCGGTCATTGCCGAGAGCTTCGAGCGCATTCACCGCAGCAATCTCGTCAACATGGGGATCCTCCCGCTGCGCTTCAAGGACGGCGAGACTGCTGCATCCCTGAAGTTGACGGGACGCGAGACGATCGAGATCCTGGGGCTGACCGATTCGCTGAAGGCTGGAGCGGAACTGACGGTGCGCGCCACGGGTGAGGACGGCGCCGTTCGGGAGTTCACGGCGATTGCGCGGATCGATACGCCCGAGGAACTGGTCGCGTTCCGGCACGGAGGGATCCTGCCGTACGTGCTGCGGCAGCTGACGAAGTAGGGAACAGGGAATAGGGACCAGGGATCAGGGAATAGGGATGGGGGGGGAATGGGGGATGAGGGTTACCCATCCCTCATGCCCCGTCCCCCATTCCTACTCCAGCCACCATGCAAGCCGATCGGGTCAAAGCGCACGCGGCCGCGGCCGGATTCGATATCTGCGGTATCGCCCCACCTGCTGTCTTCCCCGAACTGTCGTTTCTGAAGGAGTGGATCGCGCTCGGCTACCACGGCGAGATGCACTACATGGCTCGCACGGCGGAGCGCCGGGCCGACGTGCGCGAGATCATGCCCACCGCGAAGGCCGTGATCATGCTCGGCACGGTCTACAACGCGCCGCGACCGTACTCCACCGCCAGCACTGATCCAGGCGACGCCGCCATCGCGCGATACGCGTGGGGAGACGATTACCACGTCGTGATCGAGGAGCGGATGCGGCGCCTCATCGAGGCGCTGGGCGAAGAGGCCGGCGCGTTCGAGTCGCGAGCCTACGTCGACACCGGTCCCGTGCAGGAGCGCGTCTATGCGAAATACGCCGGCCTGGGCTGGATCGGTAAGAACACGTGTCTGATCAATCGCGACCTCGGGTCGTGGCTCTTCCTTTCGGCGATCATCTGCGACCTTCCGCTCGAGCCTGATACGCCGGCGCTGGACCATTGCGGCCGGTGCACGTTGTGCATCGACGCGTGTCCGACCGGGGCGATCACGGCGCCGTATCGGCTGGACGCCAGGCGCTGCCTGTCGTATCTCACCATCGAGAACAAGGTGTCCATCCCGCTCGAATACCGGGACGCGGTCGGGGCTTATGCCTACGGCTGCGACATCTGCCAGGACGTCTGCCCGTGGAACCGAAAGGCAGCCGTGAGCCACGACGCTCCCTGGCAGCCCCGGGCCGGGCTCGACAGCCCCCGCCTGCTGGACCTCTGGACTCGGACGGATGACGGATTGCGCGCGCTGCTGAAGGGCAGTTCAATGAAGCGGGCGGGCGTCCGCCGGTTCCGGCGGAACCTGGCGACGTCGATCGGCAATTCCGGCGATCCGGCGGCCGCGGGGGAACTGACCCGCATGGACGAGGAGACGTGCAGGGATCCGCTCGTGGCCGAGCACGTCGCGTGGGCGGCGGAGAAGCTCGGTGGCTAAGCGCAGCCGAGCTGGGCCTTCCCACGACCCGCGACCGGGCGAGCCGGTTTCGGAGTTGTTGCCCGATCGGCCGACGCTGGCGTCGGTCCGGGAAACCTCGAAGGGGTGCAAGGCCTGCGATCTTTACAAGCGTGGCACACAGACCGTGTTCGGCGAGGGGCCCTCACGCGCGGAGATCATGATGGTCGGTGAGCAGCCAGGGGACGCCGAAGATGTGGCGGGCCAGCCGTTTGTCGGTCCGGCCGGGCGCCTGCTCGATCGCGCCCTCGAAGAAGCGGGGATCGACCGCTCGACCGTCTACGTCACGAATGTCGTCAAACACTTCAAATGGGAGCCGAGAGGCAAGCGCCGCATCCATGCCAAACCGAACGCCGCCGAAATCGGCGCGTGCCGTCCCTGGCTCGAGACCGAGATCGCGCTCGTGAAGCCGCGAGTGCTCGTCTGCCTCGGCGCCACTGCGGCCCAGGCGCTGCTGGGCCGCGGCTTCAAGGTCACGCAGCAGCGGGGCGAGTTCGTGGCTTCCGACCTGGCCCCGCTGGTGACCGCAACTGTCCATCCATCTTCCATCCTGCGCGCGTCCGACGACGAGTCGAGGCGCCGCGAGATGCAGGAGTTCGTCGCGGACCTCGCGAAGGTCGCGAAGACGCTCGCCCCACGGAGTAGCCCATGACTGACGGATTCCGCCCGACCCTTCTTCTCTCCATGCCACAGATGCAGGACCCGAATTTCGCGAGGACCGTCGTGCTGCTCTGCGACTACGTGCCGGACGGCGCGTTCGGTCTGGTCCTGAACCGGCCGACCGACCTGCCGGCGAGCGAAATGGTGCGCCTCGATCCGCCGGTGTTGGCCGGTAACGCCTTGCCGTTGTTCATCGGCGGTCCGGTCCAGCCCGAGCGCGGGTGGATCCTCGTCGGAGAGCCGCCGGACGAAGCGGAGTTCCGGACGGTCATCGACGGTCTGTATCTCTCCACGTCACCGCAGTTGCTCCGGCGCGTGTTGCAGGCGAGGCCTGAACCGCGCGCACGCGTCGTGGCTGGTTACGCGGGTTGGGGTCCGGGCCAGCTCGACGAAGAGCTGGCGCAGTCCTCGTGGTTGATGGCCGACGTACAACTCGACCTCGTATTCGACGTCGACGTGAACGCGATGTGGGAGACCGCAATCCGGCGGCTGGGGGCCGATCCGCTGTTGCTGCAATCGAGTCCGGGCGTGCACTGAGGCGCGACGCGGCAGCGCTCCACGCGCGAACGGGTGGCACTTCGCTTGCAGTTCGCCTCCGCATTGTCTGAGGAGGCACTGAATGGCGGAAGAAATGAATCCCCTCGAAGAATTGCTCGAAGATGAATTGAAGGATCTGTACAGCGCGGAAAATCAGATCATCAAGGCGCTGCCCAAGATGGCCAAGGCCGCGGCGGCGCCGGAACTGCGACGGGCGTTCGAGCGGCACCTCGAGGAAACCCGGCGGCAGGTCGAGCGGCTCGAACAGATCGGCCAGGAACTCGAGATCAAACTCACAGGCAAGAAGTGCAAGGGCATGGAAGGCCTCATCGCCGAAGGCCGCGAGATCATGGAGGAGGATCTCGAGGAGTCAGCGCTCGATGCCGGCCTGATCGGCGCCGCGCAGAAGGTGGAGCACTACGAGATCGCCGCATACGGCACGGCGCGCACCCACGCCGAGATGCTCGGCTACAAGCGCGTCGCGAAGCTGTTGCAGCAGACGCTCAACGAAGAAGGCGCGACGGACAAGAAGCTCACGCAGCTAGCCGAGAACGTCGTCAATTACGAGGCGGCGCACGCGTAGTACTCTCGCTCGCCGTCAGGTGCTGCGTGCTGGGGTGCTGGGTGCTACGTGCCCGTCGGTGCTGAGTGCTCGGTGCGGTGCTGGGTGCAAGGTGCCGGGGTGCTTCGTGCAAGTGCCGGGTGCTACGTGCTGGTGCGGTGCTGGGTGCTGGTGTGGTGCTACGTGCACCCAGCACCGGGCACAGCACCCAGCACCGGGCACCGCACCAGCACCGGGCACCGCCCGGCACCCAGCACCCAGCACCCAGCACCCAGCACCCGGCGATTTACTTGTTGATGATTTCGAGAAGGTAGTCGGTCGCCACCTTTGATTTGGGCAGGTGCGTGAGGCGGGCGACGATTTCGCGTTTGAGGGCCGGGTCGTTTTCCTTGCGCGCGATGGCGACGAGGGCCGCGGCGTCGCCCTGCATGCCCAGCGCGGAGATCACGGCGCGCTTGATCGTCGGATCCTTCTCCGCCGCGTAAAGTTCCACCAGCGTGCTTGAAGAGGCACTGCCGTGCATCCCCAGGCTGCGGATGGCGGCGCGACGCAGTTCGGGATCCGGTTCCGATTTGGCGATCCCGGTCAGCCGGGCCGTGTTGCCTCCCATGGCCATGGCCGCAATGATCTGCCGCTTGATCTGCGGATCGGATTCCTTCGCGTAGAGCTGCGCCAGTTCCTCGTGGCCACCGTGCATCCCGAGCTGGCGCACGGCTTCGGCGCGGAGTTCGGGATTCTGCTCGGAGCGCGCGGCTTCGAGCACTCGCGTCCGCTCACCCCCCATGCCGAGCGCCCGGATGATCTGCTTCTTCGCATCCACGTCGGTGGTCGATCCGTAGACCTCGACGAGGGTATTGCGGGCCTGCTGACCGCCGTGCATCCCGAGATACATGATCGCGCGGCTCTGAAGTTCGGGAGTCGCGTTGCCGCGAGCAATGCCCACGAGAACGTTCCGGGCCTGCGGTGAGTTGCTCTGCGCGAGCACGAAGAGCGCCCGCTCCTTGAGCTTCGGAGTGGCATTGCCGGTCAGGAGCTTCTCGAGCATGGGCACGGCCTGGTCCGGGGCGGAGTGCTGCAGCGCGGCGATTGCCATCAGCTTCAGGTCCTCGTCGGCCTGATCCTGCGGCCGCACCGGTTGTCCCGCATTGCGACGCACCTCCGCTTCGAGGGCTTGCGCCTGTTTGATGTAGCGGCTGTTCGGATGGTCGCGCGTCAGCGTCCCGATCGTCGTCAGGGCATCGGCGCGAAGCCCCTGCCGGTCCTGGGCGTAGGCTTTCCAGTACAGGGCCGCATCGGTGCGCGATCCCTTCTGCGCGAGGACCTCGTTGAACCGCTCGATCGCGCGCTCCCACTCGCTGTCGTAGATGTGCCGCATGGCGGCGTCGTAGACGCGATCCTCGCGGGCGCGCTGCCGGGCCTTCGCCGCTTCTGCGCGTTCAGCTTCGGCGAGCTTCCGGTCCTGGTCAGCAAAACCGGCGGCGAACCGCATCGAATGCGTCTTCGCCTCGAGCTGAAACCGCGTGCTCTCCGGCGGCTGGGCGAACGCCGGAGCGGCGGTGAGAACGGTCCCAAAAACCAACGTGAACATCAGTGTGTGTGTCTGCATCGTGTCTATCCGTGTGCCGTGCCGTCGAAGGCAGCGCTCACGCTCCGGTCATGGCTGGTATCTGTTGCTTCTGCCGTTCCTTGATCGCCGAGGACACCACTCGCACCTTGAACAGCAGGTCCCTGGCGGCGATTCGCTGCTGCACCTGCGCCAGGTCCTCGCTCGAGAGCTGATCGGGGCTGGCCGCGACCTCGACGAGCAGCCGTTCGAGGTCGTCGAGGAGGTCCGTGATCGCGGCGTCACCGTGTTCGCTGGCGGTCTGACGATAGAGACGGTTGGCCGCCACGAGATCGAGCGCGCGCTCACGCTCCGTCGTGAGGTCGATCCCAGCGTCCTGCGGCTCCGTGCTGACGAGTTCGACCAGCATCGTCTGCGAACGCTCGAGGTGTTCTTCGAGATCGGCGAGCAGGATGGTTTCGCCGATGTCGGCGGCAGCCGTCTGCGATGGCGCGGGCTGCGAAAGGCGTCCCGCAACGAACGCCCCGGCGACCAGGACGATGACCGCCCCGAGCCACGCGAGATTGGCGGGGGAGAAGATGAACGCCGACAACCAGTTCCGGCGCTCCGGCAGCGCCGATTCCAACCGCGCCCACACCGTGCGTTCGAACCCCTCGGCCACGGCCGGCGCCGGCAACGTGTCGACCGCGGCCATTACCCGCTGCAGCCGGACATAGCTCCGATGGCAGTCGGTGCAGCCGGACAGGTGGGTGGTCACGCGGCTCTCGCCGGCCGCATCGAGTTCGCCGTAGTAGTGCAGAACGAGATCGTCCTCGGTCAGATGTGGCATGGTCATCTCTTACACGTCGGCCACGAACGGCTCCAGCGCGATCCGCATCTTGCGAACCGCCCGGAAGATACTGTGCTTGGTCGCGTTGATCTTCAGACCCAGCGACTGGCTGATCTCCTCGATGGAGTGCCCCTCGAAATGCCGCAGGATGAAGGCGGCGCGCTCCATCTGGCTCAGGCTCGACATCGCCTGTGTGATCCGTGCCTGGACCTCGGTGCTCAACATCAGCCTCTCGGGAGACGCGCCCGTCGCATCCGTGCTCTCGATCCGCTCGCCGAAGCGGCTTTCACCCTCGGCTGGCGCGGTCTCGCGATGCGGACGCGCCCGGATCAGGTCGATCGAGCAGTTCACCGCGATCCGGTGCAGCCAGGTGCTGAAGTTGGCCCGCGACTCGAATCGCGACAACTGCCTGTATGCCTTCAGGAAGGTTTCCTGGACGACATCTTCAGCGTCCTGTGCGCTGCCGGTCATCCGGTACGCCACCCGGTAGACAGCACGGCCATGGCGCTCCACGAGCGCACGGAAGGCTTCGCTATCACCGTCGCGCGCCAGCGCGACGGCGGCGGCGTCCGTTTGCGGCATCCGGTCAGTTAGACGGGAATCAGGGGGGATGGTTAGCCGATTTTACCGGGTCGGCCGGCCGGTTGTATCCGCTGACGACACTCAAGTCAGCTGCGAATCCTTCTCGGCTCCGATCGCCGCAGGAGGGAGTGGTTCCGTCACGTTCTGAAGAACCTTTTTCGTTCGAGCGATTTCCGAGTGCAATGCTTCGATGCACGCTTGCTGAGTCTCATGGGGAGCGTCGCTGACGACTCCGCAGAACGGGCAGACGACTGCCTTCATCCAGGTACCTCGTGTTTCCTCGCAGATCAGTCCCGTATCAGTGCAAGATCGAGTCCCATCGAGCGGTACACGAGCGGCAGGCCCTCTTCGAGGGGCGTGACGGCATAGCTCAGTTCCTGGATGCTACGGGCGCTGTTCAATGTCCAATCGTGCCGAAAAATCTTCACGGTCCCGCGGGTGAGAAGAGGGGGCCGGCCGAACCAGCGTGCTCGGCGTTCCTCGAACGAACCGATCGCTTCGGCGACGCGGAACGGAATGCGCCGGGGCAGCCGCCGCCCGGACAGATCGCGCACGATCTCGAACACCCGCATCTGGGATGCGTTCTCGCCTCCGGCCACGTACTCCCCTCGAACACCCGGCCGCGTTGCCGCTTCGACATGGGCCGCGGCGACGTCGTCCACGAATGCGTAGGACCATCGCCGGTCCGCGCCGATCACGCCGGGAAGCGTGCCGCGCAGGTGATCGCGGATCATGCGACCGATCAGGTTCCCCTCCGTATCGACACCGGGGCCGTAGACCACGCCGGGGAACAGGATGACGATCGGGTCGCCCGCGGCCGCGGCGCGTCGCGCCACGTCGAGCGCGGCCACCTTGGTGCGCTGGTAGTCGTTGCCCTCGAGTGGATCGCGGTGTCCGGCCGGTGGCAGCGCGAGAAACGATGACGTGTAGACGATCCGCTCCACGCCCGCGGTCCGCGCCGCGTCGAGTACGTTGACGAGGCCGTCGACGTTCACCGCATCGAACTCGCGGGGATCAGGACGCCACAGGCTCACGAGCGCGGCGGCGTGGATCAGGGCGTCGACACGCTCGAGCGCGCGGCGCAGCGAAAGGGGATCGCGGACGTCGCCGTCGTACGGCGTGCCAGGCAATTGCGCGCGGCGCGCGCGGCGCGCGAAGACGATCGGCTGATGCCCTCGCGCGTGCAGCATCCGCACGATCGCCGCGCCGAGATAACCCGTTCCACCGGTGACGAGGACCCGCATGCCCGGAGAGATCGTTATATGCTTTTCATGAATGTTCAAGCGGCAGCGGACCGGATCCGTCGTCTGCGCCTCGTGCGGTTCGCTCGTAGGCGTCAACGACGAGCAGTGTTATTCGTGTGGGCGCCGGAATCCCGGCCTGTGGGGCTACGCGCCGCTTCTGCGGCGGCTCGGGAACGATCTGGGCTTCGTGCCGATGATCGTGTACGGCTCGACCGGTTTGTACATCATCGCCCTTCTGCTCAGCCTGCTGTTCGGGCGGAACATCATGGGCGGCGGCAGCCCACTGGGCATTCTCGCGCCGGATCTCTACGTGCAGATCGGCCTGGGGGCAAGCGGGGCGCTGCCGGTCTTCCAGTTCGGACTGTGGTGGAGCATCCTGAGCGCGGGCTGGCTGCACGCGAGCATCCTGCACATCTTCATGAACATGATGTGGGTGCGGAGCCTCGGTCCCGTAACGGCGGACCTGTATGGCGGTCCGCGCATGGTCATCATCTACACGGCGGGCTCGGCCTGCGGCTTTCTTCTCAGCTCGATCCTCGGCCTGTTCCCGATCCCGAAGTTCGGGGCGCCGTTCACGGTCGGCGCATCGGCTCCCATCTTCGGTCTGCTGGGGGCGCTGATGTATTACGGCCGCCGCAGCGGGAGCAGCATGGTGCACTCCGAGGCGAAAGGGTACGCCGTCGCGTTGTTCGTGTTCGGGTTGATCTTTCCCGGCGTCGACAACGCCGCGCACGCCGGCGGCTTCATCGGCGGTTACGTCGCGGGGATGCTGATGGACCCGCTGAAGCCCGAGCGCATCAACCACATGGTCATTGCGCTCGCCTGCCTGATCGCGACGGTGCTCGCGATTCTGGCGTCGATCGTGACCGTGCTCCTGCCCGCCTTGCTGGCGTGAGCGCTGGCGCGAATACAAGTCCGTGAGCGCCTGGCGCGAATACAAGTCCGTGAGCGCTAGCGCGAATACAAATCGATGATGCGCGAGATGGCGCGGCGGCACACGGCGCAGAACCCGACCGGGTTGCGCGTGAACATGATGCAGTCGGCCTGAGGGCGGTAGAGCCCCTTCGCTTCGTACGAGGCGCCTTCGAACGCACCGACCGCCTGGCCGTACTTCATCGCGGCCAGGAACTTCTCCTCGAAATCCTGCTGTTCGCGGAAGAGCGCATCCATCTCCTCCTCGGGCGCGTTGCGCGCGCGGATCTCGCGGCGCCGTTCCTGGAACTCGCGGCTGTGCTGTTCGAACTCGGCCTTGCTCCACGGCGTCGGCAGCGGCGTGCCAGGCGTGACCAGGTCCAGCCACTTGAGCCTCTTCGGATCCTTCAGAGCGGTGATGTTCGGTTCCCACGGCTCCGGCCGATCGGTCGCACCCGTTTCGTAAGCGACGTCCGAGGTGTAGTACTCGTCGGCGAGCGCCGCGAAGTGATGCGCGAACTCGTGGACGAAGACGTACTCCGAAAAGGCGCTGTCGACCGAGGTCGTCGCCTGATCGTTGAAAATACCCCCGCCGCCGTAGGTCCGTTCGTTGGCCAGGATCTCGATGAACTCGTACGGCGCGGCTGATGCGGCGTCGCGGAGCGCCCGGTTGTCGAGCGTCAGCATGTAGCGCTCGGAGTCGAAGATGTTGTACTGCGTGCCGAGCGGCGTCCGCTTGAAGACCCCGGCATTCGGCCGGTGCACGCCCGATACGGGGGAGGGAAGTTCCAGGCCGCGGACGTTGAAGTCGTTGCGCCGGCTTTTGAATGGCTCCTCGGCGAAGAGCGCGTCGAGCAGCCGCTTCGCGTCGGCCCGGAATTTCGGCATCTCATCGGCCGTGTAGCCGTCGCTGACGATCAGCAGGTCGACTTTCTGAGCCGGACTGCCGCTGTCGATGAGCGGCAGCACGCGTCCGGCATGCCGCTCGATGGCCGCGCGATTCACGAACCGGGACTCCGGATCGATGTCCGTGGTCCAGGCGGGTGCGAACTCGTCGTTCGCTCCACGCGTGTAGACGGTCACCTTCACCGCCATCCGCGGCCATGGGAACCGCAGCGACTCGTGGAAGGTGCGGTGAACGCTCTTCGCTTCGGCGGTGGTCTCCCATTCGCCGTAGATCGACGCGAACCCGCGCGAATAGAGCACGCGTCCGCTGGCGTCGCGTACGTCGAACTTGTAGGGGCCGAGATTCGTCTCGTCGACGAGCTGCGTGTGGCTGCCGGCCCAGGGGCCGTCGTTCACCACGCCATCGAGCGCGAAGGTCTCGCCGGAACGTGGCCCGCCCGTATGGAAGTAGTCCACACGCATCGTGTCGCTGGTGAAGTCGCGATCGTAGGACGCCGGCTGGCCCGAGGGCGCGAGGAGGAGCAGCACCAGCAGCAGGAAGGGGCGCATGCGAAAAGTATAATCACCGCGTGCGTAAACCTGTCGTTCTCATCACGGGCGCCGGCGGCGAGATCGGTCACGGCCTGATCGACCGCCTGTCGGGCCAGCAGCAGCACGCGACCGTCACGCTCGACGTGAGCCCGCTCGACGCACCTATCGCGTCGAAGGTCGATCGCGAGATCACCGGCTCTATCCTCGATCGGGCCGTCCTCGAGCGGATCCTCGCCGAATATCAGGTGGAGCTGGTGATCCACCTCGCTGCGCTACTCTCGACCCGCTCCGAGTTCACGCCCGTGACGGCGCACCAGGTCAACGTCGAAGGCACGCTGAACCTGCTCGAGTTCGCGCAGCACGAGGCAGAATTGCACGGCAAGCCGGTCGTCTTCATCTATCCCTCTTCGATCGCCGCATACGGGCTGCCGGACCTCGAAACGAAACGCCGCGCGGGACGGGTCAAGGAAGACGAGTGGACGCACCCGACGACCATGTATGGGTGCAACAAGCTGTATTGCGAGCAGCTCGGAACGTACTACGCGCGGCACTACAAGCAACTGGCTGCCGAGACGGCGTCGGGCCGGGTCGACTTCCGCTCCGTGCGGTTCCCGGGGCTCATCTCGGCGCTGACGGTCCCGTCCGGGGGGACGTCGGATTACGCCCCCGAGATGATCCACGCAGCCGCGCAGGGGGAGCCATATGCCTGCTTCGTGCGTCCCGACACCCGGATCCCGTTCTTGGCGTTGCCCGACGCCGTCGAGGCCCTTCTCGCGCTGGCAGCCGCGCCGCGCCAGGCGCTGACGCGGACCGCCTACAACGTCGCCGCCTTCAACCCGTCGGCCGAGGAGATCCGCGACGTAGTCGTCAACGCGTTCCCGGGAGCGCAGATCACCTGGGAAACCGACCCGAAGCGGCAGGGGATCGTCGACTCCTGGCCCGAGGACGTCGACGACTCCGCCGCACGCGCCGACTGGGGATTCAAGCCCCGCTACGACTTCGAACGTGCGTTCAGCGAGTACCTGATCCCGACGATCAAGCGGCGATACGAGGGTGCCCGTTTGTAGCCGCTCCTACGAGGTGCGGCGGCAGCCACGGCACTGAACTTGTGGCTGCTGGGTGATTCGCGGAACCTGTCTCAATACCTCACCGGAGAGGACGCCGGGGGCGCAGAGGGCTTGTTGTTGGAACGGGGTGTGAAGCGCGCCGGGGTCGATCCCGATGGCGTTCACACCAGCGGGACCAACCCAAAGGTCTCTGCGTTCCTCCGCGTCCCCTGCGGTGTACGTGGTGATGAGCAGCCGCAACCAGCAGGTTGTTACGAATTCAGGGGAGTGGCTATCCCCGCGAAGGAGCCGGTAACGGGATCCACTCGGGCGGAGGGGTGATCTCGGTGGCGGGCGTGTTGCCCGGATCCGGGCGTCCGCTGCCGGTGAGGCGGCTGATCGCGCGGACGGTCATGTCGTGATCGCAGGGGATCTGGCAGGAGAGGCGCACGCCCGTGACGCCCTTCGTGGCCAGCACCTGCTGTTCCGCGACCGTCATCCGGTCGGGCTCGCCTTCGATGAACTCGACCCGGCATGTCGTGCAGCGTGCGTTCCCTCCGCACGCATGAAGAATGTCAACCTTCGCGTCCTGCTCGATGGCGAGGACCAGGCGTTTTCCATGTTCGATGTCGAACGTTCCGAACCCTTCAACGGTCAGTTTTGGCATAGAGAAGCATCATAACGTTCGCACGCTGAAACTCCGAACTATGAACTCCGAACGATGAACTGCGGAAACTCCGAACTATGAACGCCGAACTATGAACTACAGAAACTCCGAACTGTGAACGCCGAACTATGAACTACGGAAACTCCGAACTATGAACGCCGAACTATGAACTGACGGCGCCAGTTCTGAGTTCGGCGTTCTGAGTTCGGAGTTTTACGCGGCCTGGGCTTTGTGCAGTTCCGCGGCTCGCTCGAGCGCCACGAGGATGTTCACGCAGATGTTGCCCTCGCCGACATGGCGATGGAACTCCGCCTGGCGCATGACTGCGGCCGGCTGCTCGCGGGCGCCGCAGAAGAGGATCGTCCGGCCGGAAGCCTGGACGCGGTCCGCGACTTCCTCGAGGGCCTTGAGTCCGGTGGCATCCAGCGCGGTCATGTTGCGGAGCCGGACGATGACGATCGGCGGCAGCCGGTCGACGCTGTCGGCGATCACCGCCACCTTGTCGGTCACGCCGAACAGCAGCGGCCCGTGGACCCTGAAGATCGCCACGTAGGACGGAATGTTCTTGTCCTGCAGGCTGTGCGCGCGGCTCGACTCGATGTAGTCCGACGTCACCATCGACACCGTCGTCGTGGCCGACACGCGGCGGATGTAGAGGAACGCGGCGAGGATCATCCCGACTTCGACCGCCACGGTGAGATCGGCGGAGACGGTCAGCGCGAAGGTGACGAGCCAGACGCTGATGTCGGTCTTGGTCATCTTCAGCAGCTGCGGGATCTCGTGCCACTCGCCCATGTTGTAGGCGACCACGAAGAGGATCGCCGCGAGCACGGCCATCGGGATGTAGCTGGCGAGCGGCGCGGCGGCCAGCAGGACCACCAGCAGCGTGACCGCGTGGATCATGCCCGCTATCGGAGTGCGGGCGCCCGCGCGGATGTTGGTCGCCGTCCGCGCGATCGCCCCCGTCGCCGGAAGGCCGCCGAAAATCGGGGACGCAATGTTCGCCACACCCTGGCCGATCAGTTCGACGTTCGGATTGTGCCGGTCGTTGCCCATCCGGTCGGAGACGACCGCTGACATCAGCGACTCGATCGCGCCGAGCGCCGCGACGGTGAGGGCCGGCCTGAGCAGCGACGGGATCAGGCCCGCCTCGAACTTCGGGAAGGTCGGATCCGGCAGGCCTCCAGGGATGCCGCCGAATCGGGATCCGATGGTGTCGATATCGAGCCCGAACGCCACCGCCGCAACGGTGCCGCCCAGCAGGGCGATGATGGTTCCCGGCACCCGCGGCGCCACCTTGCGCAGCACGATGATGGTCGCGAGGGAGACGATCGCCAGGACCGTCGCCGCGGGAGAAATCGTGCCCGCATGCTGCACGAGGGCCGCCATGCGCTGCGCGAACTCCGAGGGGACCTCCGCCATGGAGATCCCGAAGAAATCGCGAATCTGAGTGCTCGCGATCAGCACGGCGATGCCGTTGGTAAAGCCAATGACGACCGGCCGCGGCAGGTATTTGACCGCCGCCCCCATGCCGGTGGCGCCGAGGATCAGGAGGATGACGCCGGCCATCATCGTGACCATGTAGAGGCCGGCCACGCCGAACTCCGCCACGATCCCCGCGACGACGACCACGAACGCACCCGTGGGGCCGCCAATCTGATAGCGGGATCCGCCGAGCGCGGAAATCAGGAATCCGGTGACGATGGCGCAGTAGATGCCGGCCTGCGGGGTGAGACCCGAGGCGATGGCGAACGCCATGGCGAGCGGCAGCGCGACCAGGCCGACGGTGACGCCAGCACTCAGGTCGTGCGCAAACGTCGATAACGAATAGTTTTTCAGCGCCAGCACCGAGGCCGGCGCCCAACGCGAAAACTTCATATACCTTCTTTGAATATTATCGGCGGGACAGAAGGACTATTTTAGCACAAATCTTGCAAGACCGCCAGTCCGGTAAGGGAAAACGATGGCGGAAACCCTCATGCGAGAGATTTTGCTGCACGGCAGTCCGACGGAGGCGTTCGACCGCTCCGTCGTCTTTGCGCGAAAGATGGCCGAATCCTTCGGTGCGCGGCTCCACGTGCTCTACACGATCGAGGATCCCCTGTCGGCCGGCTGGACGGCCGAAGTCAGCGCCGAACGGCTCCCCGAAGTGCACGAGGCGATGGAGGCGGAAGCCCGCGAGCGGCTGGCGCGCTTCATTCCGCCCGGGGATCAGGAGCGTCTGGGCGTGCGGGTGGCGCTCACGCATGGTCCCGCCGGCGACGAGCTGGTTCGCTACACGGCCGAGAACGATATCGATCTGGCGATCGTCCAGGCGCGTGTCGGCGACAGGAAGGATCCCGATATCGACTACGCGCATGCGCTGCTGGAACGCGGTCGCTGCGCGGTCTTGATGCTCCGATAGGGATCAGGGATCAGGGATCAGGGAACAGGGAACAGGGAGTAGGGATCAGGGATCAGGGATCAGGGATCAGGGATCAGGATCAGGGATCAGGGATCAGGGTAAGGGTTACGTAAAGGTCCGGTCCAATCTCAGGGCTTGCGCCAGCAGGCGCAGGTATCGCGGTCGCGGGATCTCGAGGGCGCCGAATTGTTCCAGGTGTTCCGTGGTCCACTGGGTGTCGAGCAGCATGAAGCCGCGGTCGCGCAGGCGCTCGACGAGCGCGACCAGCGCCACCTTCGATGCGTCGGTGACGTGATGGAACATCGACTCACCGAAAAAGGCGCCGCCCAGCGCCACGCCGTATAAACCGCCCGCCAGACGTCCGTCCTGCCACGCTTCCACCGAATGGGCGAAACCGGCCTCGTGCAGAGCGCAGTAGCTTTCGAAGATTTCGGCGTCGATCCACGTTCCCGCGTCCAGGGGGTCTCGATCGGCTTCGGCGCACGCGCGGATCACCGCCTCGAAGTCGCGATTGATGACGATCTCGAAGGTTCCCCGCCGGACGACGCGGGCGAGCCGGCGGGGGACGTGGAAGGTGTCGAGAGGAATGATCCCGCGCGGATCAGGGGAGAACCATCGGATCTCGCCGTTGCCGACTGCCATCGGAAACCACCCGCTCGCGTACGCGGATACGAGCAGGTCAACCGGCAACATCGAATCGGGCGTCCACTGCGCCGCTGGCTCCGTCCGGAGGCACGCCTCGTTCCCTGATCCCGTCAGTGCACCGTGTAGGGTTCGCTGAGCGTGAACGGCGCGATCTTCGCATCGAACCGCTCGCCGGTCTCCGCCACCATCTGGTAGGTCCCTTCCATCACCCCGAACGCCGTCGTCAGCGGACACCCGGACGTATACACGAAAGACTCGCCCGGTTTCAGAATCGGTTGCTTCCCGACGACACCGGGGCCACGCACCTCCTCGACCTTGCCGTCGCCGTCGGTGATGATCCAGTGACGGGTGAGCAGCTGGACCGTCTCGGACCCCTCGTTCGAGATCCGGATGGTGTAGAGAAAGAACCACTGGCTGCGGCCTGGCTCCGAGCGGTCTGGATCGAACTGCGACTCGACGTGCACCCTGACGCCGCGGGTGACCGCTTCCGAGGTAAACATACGTCCATGATGAACGATTCCCGCGGACACGGGCAACCTGCGCCGCGCGAAGGGCTCTGTCCGGGCTGTGCGCACGTGCAGGTGATCACGAACGACCGCGGCTCGACCTTCTATCGCTGCCGCCTCTCCGCGACCGACCCGCGCTTCCCGAAGTATCCGCGACAACCCGTCCTCGCATGCGGTGGTTACCGTCCACGGCAGCCGCCCGGGACGCCTGACTGACGTCAGCGACGGTCTCGCCGTCCTTCCTCCAGGAACCCGACGAGCTAGAATTGTCTTGATGCACACTATCGAACCTGCCCGGATGAAGCCGGGGGTCGCGGCGGAGTCGCTGAAGGATTCGACCGCCCACGCTTCGCAGTCGCGCGGTCTGATTCGCGGGAAAGCGCTCATTTTCTGGGACCCCAAGAGCCTTCCCGGCACGAAGTTCGCGCGCAAGCTCGACGCGATCGATACGGACCAGATCACGCCGGCGGCCGACTGTGTGTCCGAGAGCCTCGAGACGCTCGACGAAAAGTGGAAGGCGGGTTCCTTCCGGTACCTGATGCCGGACTTCCGCGCGAGAGTTCACCGCGGCGAGAACTTCATCATCGCCGGTGACCGGTTCGCGATCGGGTCCTCGCGCGAGATGAGCCCGGCGGGGCTCAAGGGCGTGGCCGAAGAAGCCGGACTCGAGATGGTCGTCGTGGCCGGCAACAACATGGGGGACATCTTCCGGCGCAACGCCTTCAATCTCGGCCTCCACGTCGTGCAGAGTCCTGAGGCGGTTGCCGACGCGCAGGACGGCGACGAGTTCTCCTTCGATCCCGTGACGCGTCACCTGCGCAATGAAACGCAAGGCAAGGGCTACGATCCCGTTCCGCTCTCACCGAAGGAAGAAGAGATCCGTCGCAGCGGCGGCATCTTTGCGGTGGGCAGAAGCGAGTTCAAGAAGTCGGTCCTGACGCGGCCGTCGATCGACTGGCTCGATCCCGCGGATGCGCGGAAGATGACGTCGACCGAACAGATCATCTGGGCGCACCGGGTCGACAAAGACCTCCAGCCGTCCGATCTGAAGCCCGGCACGACGCTGCGCGTGTATGCGGACCTGCTTCCGGCCTCCGACGGCACGGCACCGTTCTCGATCCACACCTTCAACCAGATCACCGGCGGCAACACGATCTTTCCGCGCCAGGCGGCGATTGCGAACGATCACTTCGTGTTCACAGGCGTCGAGGCCGACGAGAAGCAGACGAGCATCGGCCGCGAGTTCGCCAGGCTGCACGGCATCGAGAAGCCGTACTACGCCACGCCGGGCGACGGCATCTTCCATTTCTACTTCCCCGAACAGGGGCTGGTGATGCCCGGCCAGTTCATCCCCGGTGCGGATTCACACAGCCGCGCCTACGGCGCGTATGGGGCGGTGGGGATCGGCGTGGGTTCGACGACGCTCGGCTTCGGGTGGGCGACTGGTTACATCTACTTCACGCTCGCCAGGCAGCGCCGCGTCGTGTTTCGGGGAACCCTCCAGCCCTGGGTCGGCGGCAAGGACATCGTGCTCGAACTGCTGCGGCGGTGGGGAGCGAAGCAGTCGCAGGGGATGTCGGTGGAGCTGGTCGACGCCGACAAACAGCTGCCGATTGCCTACCGCAATACGATCGCGAACATGATGGCGGAGGCGGAGGCGCTCAACGGGATCTTCGCGCCCGATGAGATCACCTACGCGTGGTATCAGCGCAAGGGGGTGACGGAGCTGCCGTATCCACCGTTTGCGCCAGGCGCGGACGTGGCGTGGGAGATCGACGAATCGTTCGCGCTCGACGACGTCCGTCCGATGATCGCGAAGCCGTTCAGTCCGGGCAACGCGTTCCCGGCCGAGGAGGTCGCACGCGAGCGGATCACCTTCGACAAGGCGATGATCGGCTCCTGCACGAACGGTTCGTACGACGACCTGCTGCAGGCGGCGTTCGTGCTGCGCGCGGCTCGGGACGCCGGCATGAAGAAGGTCGAACGTGAGTTCGCGATCTTCCCGGGATCCGGCGGCGTCGGCCGGCAGATCGAAGCGGGTGATCCGCGGCTTGGCGGCGAGTCGATCGCGGAGGTCTTCCGCTCCGTCGGCGGCAAGATCCGGCAGTCCTGGTGCGGCCCCTGCTTCGGGCAGGGCCCCGACGCGTTGACGAAGGGCCAGCGCGCCATTACGTCGTTCAATCGCAACTGGCAGAACCGGATGGGGCTCGGCGGCGAAGGCTACCTGGCGAGCCCCGCGGTCGTCGCAGCATCCGCTCTGGCCGGCTACATGGCCCCGCCCTCTGAACTCGGGCTGCGCTGGGATGCGGAGACGTTTGGAGTCTGATCGCGCGTGAAACGGGCGCCGAAGGGCTCCGTCGCTCGGCACCCGTCACCGCCCCCGCGTCACGGCGCGCTTGCCATCCTGCTGGTCTGCGCCGGCCTGATTGCCGCCAATTTCTTCATCTACCTGCAGACCCGTACTCACCCGTTCATCAACTTCGATGACGTCCAGTACGTTGTCGAAAACCGGAACGTCCTGGCGGGCGTCACTCCAAGCAGCCTGACCTGGGCGTTCACCTCGCCGCATGCCGGCAACTGGCATCCACTCACCTGGATCAGCCACATGCTGGACGTCGAGCTGTTCGGCCTCGACGCGGGCAAGCATCACCTCGTCAACCTCGGTTTTCACGCCATCAACTCGCTGCTGCTGTTCGCCGCGCTGCACCTCATGACGGGTGCACTGTGGCGCAGCGCGTTCGTTGCGGCGCTGTTCGCCGTCCATCCGACGCACGTCGAGTCGGTGGCCTGGATCGCGGAACGGAAGGACGTGTTGAGCACGTGCTTCTGGCTGCTCGCGATGATCGTGTACTGGAGATACACCCGGACCCGATCGAGCATCACCTACGCCGTCCTGTTGCTCGTCTTCGCCGGAGGACTGATGGCGAAGCCGATGGTGGTCACGCTTCCGCTCACGCTGCTGCTGCTGGACGTCTGGCCGTTGCGGCGCTTCGATGGAGAATCGGGGCGCCGGTTGCTGATCGAGAAGGTTCCGCTGTTTGCCATGGCGATCGCGTCTGGCGTGGTGACCTTCGCCGTTCAGCAGGCAGCCGGTGCGGTAAAGGCTCTCGAGGTGCTTCCGCCCTCACGCCGGTTCGCCTCAGCCGTCCTCGGTTACGTCGAATACGTCGGTAAGACGATCTGGCCCGCAGACCTCGCCTTGCTGTATCCGCATCCGGCCGCGATCTCCTGGATGGCTGTCGCGATCGCCTTTGCGGCGCTCGTCGCGATCACTGTGGGCGTGCTTCGATGGAGTTCGGGAGACCGCGGCTATCTGCTGACCGGCTGGTTCTGGTTTCTCATTACGCTCGTGCCCGTCATCGGCCTGGTGCAGGTCGGCAGCCAGCGAATTGCCGACCGCTACACCTACGTCCCCACGATCGGCCTGTTCATCGTCGCGGCGTGGGGAGGCGTCGAACTGGTCCGCCGGTGGCGGATCCCGTCGGCGGCGGTCGCGATGACCGCTGTCCTGGTGCTTGGCGCGAATACGGTGCTCGCACGGCAGCAGGCATCCCGCTGGGAGAGCAGCATCTCGATCTGGCGCCACACGGTTGCCGTGACTGCCGACAACGCCCGCGCACACAATCATCTCGGGCACGCCCTCGCGGCTGCGGGACACGAGGATGAGGCGGCTCTGCACTACGAAACCGCGCTCGAGCTCAATCCCGACAGCCCCGACACGTTGAACAATTACGGGGCGCTGCTTGCACGGCGCGGACAGCCGGCCGCTGCCGCGGACGCGTTCGCCCGCGCCGTCGAACTGGCCCCGCGTTTGCCTCACGCGCGCGAGAACCTGGCGCTGGCGCTGACGCAGACGGGACGTCCGCAGGAGGCGATCGGCTATTTCGCCGAGATCGCGCGTGAGGATCCGTCGAATGCGACGGCGCACCGGCAGCTTGGCGTGGCGCTCGCGATGGCGGGGCAGTACGGCGAGGCCATCCTCGCGCTGCAGCGGGCGGTCGATCTGACGCCGGAGGATGCGGTCGCGCGCAATGCGCTTGGCGCGGCGCTGGGAGCCGCCGGACGCGACGCGGAGGCGCTGACGCAATACGAGCGCGCCGTGCGGCTCGATCCACAGTTGTTCGAGGCTCGCAGCAATTTCGGGCGGACGCTGCTCCGGACGGGACGAGCCGAGGAGGGAAACCGGGTGCTCTATGACCTCTCCGTCGAGCTTCTCGCAGCAGGGCAGCTGGAACCGGCGCTCCGGGAAATCGAAGTGATCCTGCAAAACGACCCGAACCATCCGGCCCGGGAGTTGCTCACCAGCCTCGCGGCGCGCCAGCGGGCCGCAGGGGCCCGGCGCGATAGGTGAACACCATGAGCGCTCGTGTGTTCGTGCTGGTGTCGGCGGTCGCCGGAGTGCTCTCGCAGACTCAGGGCGGTCCTGCCGCCCGGCAGACGGTCCAGTTGACGGCGGGGATGGTGATCGAACGGTCGATCACGGTCCGGCCGGGGACGTACCGCATCCCCGCATCCGCGGACCTGAAGATCCCCGCGCTCACCGTGCGTGGCGACAACATCGTCATTGACTTCAACGGCGCAACGCTCGCCGGTTCCGCCGAGGACGCGGATCCGGACCAGTTCGCCGGCATCGGCATCCTGGTCGAAGGGGGCAGCAGGGTGACGATCCGCGGGGCCACGATCCGCGGCTACAAGGTCGGGATCCTTGCCCGCAATTCACCCGACCTGCACATCACGCGGAACGATCTGTCCCATAACTGGAAGCAGCGCCTATACAGCGGGATCGAAAAGGAGAGCCTCGTCGACTGGATGTCGTACCACGACAACGAGAAGGACGAGTGGCTCCGCTTCGGCGCGGCGATCTACCTGTCGAACTGCGATCGTGCCGAGATCGATCACAACACCATCGTCCAGGGACAGAACGGACTGATGGCAACACGGTCGAGCGAACTGAAGATCTGGAACAACACGATCCAGTTCATGTCGTCGATCGGCGTCGGTCTCTACCGCGTGACCGGCAGCACGATCATGCACAACCGAATCGACTGGTGCGTGCGTGGATACAGCCACGGCTTCTACAACCGGGGACAGGATTCCGCGGGGCTGCTGATGTACGAGCAGTCCAGCAACAACACCGTGGCCTACAACTCGATCACGCACGGTGGTGACGGACTGTTCCTCTGGGCGGGGCAGGCCACGATGGACACGGGCAAGGGCGGCGCGAACGACAATGTCTTCGCCGAGAACGATTTCAGCCATGCGCCCACCAACGGCATCGAGGCGACCTTCAGCCGCAATCGCTTCATCCGCAATCGCGTCGAGGACAACTGGCACGGGGTGTGGGGCGGTTACAGCTACGAATCACACTGGATCGACAACCGGTTCGCCCGGAACGCGGAAGGGATGGCGATCGAGCACGGCCAGAAGAACGTGATCGTGAGCAATGTGTTCGAGGAGGACGACACCGCCATTCGTCTGTGGCAGAACGCGACGCAGGATCCGAACTGGGGTTATCCGAAGAATCGCGACACGCGCAGCCAGGGCTACACGATCGAAGACAACGTGTTCCGAGGAAACGCCACTGCCCTGGACATCCGTGACACCACCGGCGTCCGGTTGTGGCGCAACAAGTTCGTGGAGACAGATGAACGGCTGAAGGTGGCCGGGAACACATCCGGTCTGCAGGACAGGCCGATCGACGATCCTGGTCGGGACTTCATCGTCCTCGACCACGAGGAGGCTCCCGCGAAGCTCCCCGACGGCATGGACCCGATGATCAAGGACGGCGAGCGGCGCGGCCGCCACACCATCATCGTGGACGAGTGGGGCCCGTACGACTGGAAGTCGCCGAAGCTGTGGCCCGTGCTCGAATCAGACGGCAAGCTGCCGTTCCAGCGGCGAGCGAAGGCGACGGGCCAGTTCGATGGACCGGTGAAGCTGAACGTACTCGGGCCGCCGGGGACGTGGAAGCTGGCGTCCACCCGCGGCGCGGTGGTGACGCCCACGGAAGGCCGGGTCGGCGACGTCATCGCCGTGATGCCAAACGAGGGCAGTGTGACCGACTACGAGATCGTGCTCTCGTATGTCGGCAGCGAGGTGACATCGCCGCGGGGCCGTGTCACGCCGGCCGGCGAGCCGCACACGTTCAGCTACTCGCACTTCTTCGCCCCGGCCGACTGGACGATCGACTTCTTCGAATACCCCGAGGCGGCGGACCCGGTGAAAGCTCCCGCTGCCTTCGAGAAGGTCCTGGCCGGGCGGCCGATCAAGACCATCAAGTCGGATCGGATCGACTTCCTGTCGGGCAGGGTATTGGAAGAAGGCGTGCCCAGCGACCGCTTCGCCTTCGTGGCGCGTGGCACGGTGGACCTGCCTCCCGGCGACTACACGATGGAGGTGATTTCCGACGATGGCGTGCGGGTGTGGGTGGATGGCAAGCTCGTCCTGGACGGCTGGGAGCCGCACGAGTCGCGCGTGGACCGCGTCGACATCACCGGCGGACGACGCTCGCTGAAGGTCGAATACTATGAATCGGCCGGCTGGGCCGAGATCCGCGTCGATATCCAGCCACGGAGGATCCGCAAGTGATCGAATCACTGAGCAATCCGCAGGTCTGGATCGGCCTCGGCACGCTGACGTTTCTCGAGATCGTGCTCGGCGTCGACAACGTCATCTTCATCTCGATCCTCTCCGGCAAGCTGCGGGAGCACGAGCAGGCGCGGGCCCGCCGGCTCGGCCTGCTCGGCGCGATGTTCACGCGCATCCTCCTGCTGTTCTCGCTCGCCTGGATCATCAGGTTGACCGCGCCCCTGTTCTCCATCCTCGAGCAGGAGATCTCCGGGCGCGACTTGATCCTCATCCTCGGCGGCCTGTTCCTGATCGGCAAGAGCACCTACGAGATCCACGACAAGCTCGAAGGGGAGGAAGGACACGCGTCGGCGAAGGTCGCATCGTCGTTCGCGAGTGTGATCGTTCAGATCATGCTCCTCGACATCGTGTTCTCGCTCGATTCGGTGATCACCGCCGTCGGGATGGTGGACGAACTCTGGGTCATGATCGCCGCGGTGATCATCGCGGTGGCGATCATGATGCTATCGGCGGAGCCGATCAGCGCGTTCGTCAACAAGCATCCAACCGTCAAGATCCTGGCGCTCAGCTTCCTGCTGCTGATCGGGCTCTCGCTCCTGATCGAAGGCTTCGACTACCACATTCCGAAGGGCTACATCTACTTCGCCATGGGCTTCTCGGTGTTCGTGGAGATGATCAATCTGCGAATGAAGCGGGCGCGACAGCCGGTCGCCCTGCACAGCCGATACTCCGGCGATGCGATTGGGCCGGAAGCCTGAAACAGTTTCGCCCGGCCCGGCGTCTTACCGTCGGTCACTACGATTTCTGGAGGTTTTCACTCGATGAAGCGTCACGCACTCGTCCCCGCCGCACTGCTGGTGGTCATTACTGCAGGCATCCAGGCCCAGCCGTTACAGACAAGCTCAGGGCAGGTTCCGGCGGCGCCGGTACCGGCACAACAGCAACAGCGGCCGGCCCCGCCTCCGCTCGGCCCCAATGAATGGCGCATCGATCGCAGCCACTCGCAGGCGAACTTCAGCGTCCGGCACAACGTCGTGTCGACCGTGCGCGGGCAGCTTGGGCCGATCAGCGGCAGGATCGACTATGACGGCAAGGACGTCCGGTCGATCGCTGTGGACGTGACGATCGACGTGACCGCCATCAACACCGGCAACTCCGGGCGTGACAAGGACCTGCGGAGCGAGAACTTCTTCGACGTCACGAAGTTCCCCAACATGACGTTCAAGTCGAAGCGCGTCGAACCGGGTGCCAACGGCAAGTTCAAGCTGGTGGGAGACCTGACGATCCGCGACCAGACGAAAGAGGTCGTACTCGACGTCGAGGGTCCCTCGAACGTCATGAAGACGCAGCGCGGCGTGCTGATCGGCGCCACCGCGACGACCACGATCACCCGGCAGGATTTCGGCATCCTCTACAACCGCATGATCGAAGCGCTTCCGGTCGTCAGCGATGAAGTGCAGGTGACCATCGACCTCGAACTCAATCGTCCGGCGCTGCCGGGCACGACACAGCAGTAGACGTGCCCTTTCTTTCGGCCCTCGCCTCCGTTGTACTCGTGGTCGTTGCCGCGCAGGCGGTCCCCATGAGCGGGTACGTGCCCGAACGCGTCTACGACACGACACGGAACGCGTTCTCGGATTTCGAAGTCATGCTCGCCGACCTTGCGACCGCCGACGTCGTGTTCGTCGGCGAGCAGCACGACGATCCGAACACGCACCGGTTGGAGGTGGCGATCCTCGAAGGGCTGAAGCAGAGAAAAGTCCCGCCGGTCGTCTCGCTGGAAATGTTCGAGCGGGACGTGCAGAGCGTGCTGGACGCCTATCTCTCGGGCTCCGCGTCCGAGGAAGAGTTGCTGAAGACCGCGCGTCCGTGGCCGCGGTACAAGACGGACTATCGCGGATTGGTCGAACTCGCGAAGGCCAATGGCTGGCCCGTGATTGCGGCGAACGTTCCGCGGCGGATTGCCGCCGCCGTCGCGAAAGCAGGCAGCGATGCGGTGGCGCAGCTGCCCGCGGACGACCGCGCGCTGGTGGCGAAAGAGCGGCAGTGCCCTGAGGACGCGTACTTCGAGCGGTTTGCAAAGACGATGGCGGGGCATCCCGCGCCGAACCAGACGCCGGACGAGCAACGCGCCATGATTCTGCGCTACTACTGGTCCCAGTGCGTGAAGGACGAGACCATGGCCGAATCGATCGCCAGCGCCGTCGAGCGTGGAATTCCCGTCGTGCACTACAACGGCGCGTTCCACAGCGACTTCGGTCTCGGCACCGCCGAACGCGTCCGCCGGCGTCTTCCCGGCAAACGCATCGTCGTCATCTCGATGCTGCCGGTCGAGAACCTCGATCGGCTCGAGCCCGCCGGCGAGGACCTCCTGCGCGCCGACTATCTCGTCTACACGACAAAGTAAACTCCAAACTCCAGACCTTAAGACTTGGGCGTTGGGAATTGGGAGTTGGGAGCTTATTTGAGGCGATCCGGCATCTCAGCGATCACGTAGGCCATCACCCCGATCGCGCCGGACGCGCGCGCCATATCCATCGGGTCGATCTTGTCCACCGTGTCGGCGGGCGTGTGATGCAGGAGGAAGTAGTTCCCATCCACTTCCAGCGACATCGCCGGGATGTTGCCGGCTTCGACGCTCGGACCAATATCGGCGCCTCCACCTGACGGCCCGATCTGGTCCGCCTGGATCCCGCGTAGAAGCGTGGCGATATCGCGCACGCGGGCGCGGGCGCTCTCGCTGCCGCTGAAGCCAAACCCTGTCGGCCGGAACACGCCGGAATCGGATTCCAGCATCAGCACGTGATCCTCGAGTTGATCGCGGTAGCGGTCGCGGTAGGCCGTGCCGCCACGCAGGCCGTTCTCTTCGTTCGTCCAGAGCACGACGCGGACGGTGCGGCGCGGCCGCAGGTTCAACTTCTTCATGAGACGGAGCGCCTCCCACGTCACCACGCACCCGCCGCCGTCGTCGGTGGACCCCGTACCCACGTCCCACGAATCGATGTGCCCGCCGACGACGATCACTTCGTCGGGACGTTCACGGCCGCGGATCTCACCGACGACGTTGAAGGAGTCGGCGTCGGGGAGCATGCGCGCGTCCATCTTGAGGCGGAGCCGGATCGTCGTGCCGCGATCCACCATGCGCTGGAGACGATCGGCGTCCTCGGTAGTGATCGCGGCTCCGGGGATCTTCGGCAGGGCAGGATCGTAGTTCAGGCCGCCGGTGTGCGGCGTGCGCAGCCCTGGCGGGCCAACCGAGCGGACGAGCGCCGCCACGGCGCCGAGCGCCGCGGCGCGCGACGGTCCGGCGGACCGGTGACGGACCGTCTCGCCGTAGGTCGTAAACGGCACGTTGTAGAGGACGATCTTGCCCTTCACGCGGTCGCCCGCGGCATCCAGTTCCTGGAAGTTGCGGACGATCAGCAGTTCGCCTTCGACCCCCTCCGGTGGTGTTCCGACGCTGTTGCCGAGGCCGAGCATGACCAGCGAACTCTGGCGTGGCGAGACGATCTCGAGGCTCTCCTGTCCGCGTACCCAGTGCGGCACCTTCACCGGCTCCTTGCGAACGTTCTCCAAACCGTCCTTCTTCATCTGCTCGACGGCCCAGTCGATCGCGTCCTCCAGCGCCTGCGATCCACTCAGGCGATGGCCGAACGTGTCGCCGAGTTCGGCCAGCCGTTCCCAGGCGAAATTCGAGGACAGCGCTTCCCCGAGCAGTCGCGCTGCGGGTTCACGATACGGATCGAGCCAGGCGGACGACGATGGCGCGGGCGTCTGGGCCCGGAGAGCGGCAGCGGTCAACGAGACGAGCAGGGCAGGCAGGATCAGGACGTACGGAAGGAGTCGGCGCATCCGCAAATTCTAGCCAAATGCACGGGCAGACGGGCGGCGGCATAATCGGCCATGCACTTCGGACGACTCGCCGTGATCGCGTCCGTGGGGACGGTCATGCTGACGGCAGCCGCCGCACTGACGCGGACGGACGGCCCGCAGCCGGCCACGGTTCGCTTCCATCATGCGCACTATCGCGTGGCGGATCCGGCCGCGATGATGTCCGAGACGGTCCGCACACTCGAAGGGGTGCGGGTGATTCTTCAGGGATTCGGCGTGGGCGTGCGTGCCGGGCGTGAGTTCCTGCTGTTCGATCGGGCGGCCCTCGAGGACAGGTCGCTGCGCCATCAGGCATCTGCCGCATACGACCGTCTTGCCGGGCGCCTCGAGGCGTGGGGGCTGAAGGCCGATCCCGCCCTGGCGTCACAGGTCCGCGTGCTGACGGCCTTGCCGGATCGACCGGTCCACCACCTCGCCTTCATCGCAGACGATCTGGATGGGGCGGTGGAACGAGCCGTCCGCGCGGGCGCCATCGTCGTCTTGCGCCGCGACGACTCGGTCATGCTCGACGCAGGCGACGGTCTCGCGATCGAGTTCATGCGGGATATCGATCGGGAGGAGACCTTCTGGTGCCCCATGCACCCTGCCGTCCGCTCGGCGGATCCTGGAACCTGTCCGGTGTGCGCGATGCCGCTCGTCCCCATCCCGCCGCCGAAAATCGGCGAATACAGGCTGGACGTCGTCCAGATGCGCGATCGCGGCCAGGGCACCCGCGGGCTCGAGTTCGCCGTCCGCGAGCCCGGGACCGGCGCCCTGGTGACGGACTTCGCGGTCGTTCACGAGAGACGGTTCCACCTGTTCGTCGTCGGGCGCGATCTCCGATACTTCGCGCACCTGCACCCTGACCTTACGAGCGGCGGCAAGTGGCGGCTCGATCATCCGCTCCCATCCGGCGAGTACATGCTCGTTGCGGATTTTCTGCCGATCGGTGGGACCACGCAGATGGTGCAGAAAGCCATCATCGTGACCGGGGGCCCTGCGATGACCGCGCGGACGGACGAGGCAAATGGGTTGTCGGTACGGATGCAGACCGAGGACGTTGGCATCGGCAAACACGCGCTGTTGACGTTCACCGTGAGCGATGCGAAGACCGGCCAGCCGGTGACGGATCTCGAACCGTACCTCGGCGCGCCGGCGCACATGCTCATCGTGCGCCGCGATCTGTCGGAGGCGATCCACGCGCATCCTGCGGAGCCGGCGACCTCCGGGCCGACGGTTTCGTTTCACCCGATCATCCCGGCGGCAGGGGACTACAAGCTCTGGATCCAGTTTCAGCGGGCAGGGAAGGTGAGCACGACCTCGTTCGAGTTCACGGTGCGATGACGAGGTCGACGCGGCAGCCGTCACGCGGTTCCGGGTCTGCCATCAGTCGCGAACCGGGGGACAGCGCCGCGGGCACGCGGAGTTCGTACGTGCGGGCGAAGGCGGGATCGAAATCGCGGATCCAGATCAGAGGCTCGGCGCGTCCGTCGGGGAAGTGCAGCGTGAGGCGAAGCGAGCCGCCATCGGGCAATGAGGGTCTCAGCGAGAGAAGCCGTCCCGGCGGGAGGTCCTGTGACGTGCAGTCGATGGTGTGCAGCTGACCTTTGTCAGCCGCAGTACTCCGTGGGACGTCTGCGAACTTTGCAGGGATAGAAGCCGCCGGCTTTCGCGCATTGGGCAGCGTCTTTGGTGCGCCGCCGTCCACCCACGCGGTGATCAGCGCGATCTCGAACGCGGAGAGCGAAGGGTCGTTCCTGAAGTCGCCGTAGCCGCGGACGACGTGCCATTTCGGCATGCGCCGGGCGAGGACCTCTTCGCGGATCGCGCGGGCCCAGGGGCGGACTTCTTCATACGTCGACAGCGACATCGGTCCGCGTCCGTCCGGTGCGTGGCACGAGATGCAGCGGGCTTCGAACAGCGGCGCGATCTCGCGTTCCCAGGTCACCTTCGTCGTGATCGGGTCGTGCGCGACCAGCGACGTCGTCGCGACCACAATGATGGCAAGCAGCGCGGTGATTCTCATCGGTCCTGGACGGCGCGGCATAAAGCCGCGCCCTACGTCCCGCGCCGCACGTCGCGCGCCGTACGTAGGGCGCGGCTTCATGCCGCGCCACGGGCCTACTTCGCGACCGGCTTCGGCGGAACCGATGGCGTGAAGAGGACGCCCGTGTACTGCATCTCTTCCCAGGTCTGATCGCCCCACGTCACGTCGCTCTTCGGGTCCGGGTTCGCGCGGTTCGCGGCCGAGTTGTCGTACCACGCGGTGGCGATCAGTTTGGCCCCCTTCGGGACCTTCAACGGCTCCTTGAACATGTAGTAGGTCTGCCAGTTGAAGTCGTAGTCCGGCACCGACAGCACCGTCTTCGTCGTCCCATCCGGCAGCACCATCCTGTATTCCCATTTCTTGCCGCGAAGGTGCGTGTGGGGAAAAAGACCCCAGATCGTGGCGTCCTGCAGGAACTCGACGTCGGCGTCGACCGAGACGTTGGCCGCGCCGGCGGGAAGCGTGAAGGTGCCGTTGACGAACTGTCCGGGGCGCAGTTCGAGAGGGGCGTCTTCTCTCGCGAAGATCAGGCCGACCTTCGTGCGATCCGTTGCCGGTTCCCCCCTGGTCGTGTAGTGCATCTGCAATTCGATGATGCCGCCCGGTTCGAGCCTGAAGGCGGTCCCTTCCGGTGCCACCTGCGCGACGGTCCCGGGAGCGTAGGTCGCCAGCAGCCGCCGCGGCGGCAATCCCTGCTTCGGAGGGCTGTTGCGGATTCCTGCCGCGCGCTCTTCGGGGAGCCGCGCGGTCTCGCGGTTCGGCCGGAACACCGGCGTCCGCTCGAGGTCCGGCGCGGCGCGATAGTAGACGAGCACGTGATGCACCACTTCGCGGTTGCCGGGGCGGACCTCGATCGACTTCACCCACTTCGGTTCGGTGAAGTTCGTCGGGATGTAGAAGTACTCGTACTGGATCGTCCCTTCGGCTGGCAGCTGGTACGGTTCCGTCATTTCAAAGACGGCATCGGGCGCGCCCACCGTCCAGCCCTCCGGGAAGTCCGGAACCGGAGGCATGTCGTTCACGTCACCTTTAGGCGCGCCGCCGTTCGCCCACTTCTTGAGGATGTCCTTCTCGGCATCCGTCAGCCGGCGTTCGTTGAGGAACGTGCCGTGCGGCGCATCGGCGTGCCAGGGCGGCATGGTGCCGTCGAGCACCTCGTCGCGGATCGCCTTCGCCCACGGCCTGGCGTCCTCGTAGGTGAGCAACGACATCGGCGCGATCTCGCCGGGACGATGGCAGCTCGCGCAGTTCTTGAAGAGGATGGGGGCGACATCCTTGCTGAACGTCGGAACGTCGGATGCCGCGGGCGCGGCATACTGCGCCTCGATGGCGCCGGTTCGGGCGAAGACGATGACGAACCACGCGAGGGAGATGGCCAGGGTGAAACGAAGGCTCCGTCGATGCATGACCTGCCTCGTGAGTAGTGGCGCGAAAAAAGCGGCACATTCTACCAGATCGGAGCGGTGGTAGGCTGCGTATGGTGCGAGCGCTTCTCCAGGGGATCTTCGGCGGCGGCGGACGGGCGCGCAGGCCGGTGTTCACCTGTTTTCTCCGCGAGAACGGGCCGATCGCCTACGAACTCGACCTGTTCACGACCGCCCCTCGGGAACGCGCCGACGCGATGATGTCGTCGCCGCTGAACTGGGCCTGGAAGGGGGACGCGCGCGACTGGACGCACCTGACCCGGATTTCGCTGTCCGCGTTTCTCGGCGACGTCCCCTCGGGCGCGATGCTCATCGGTGCGGAGGGGGAGCTGCCGACGGATGTGACGGATGCGACGGTGGCGGATTGGATCCGCCGTTTCTCACGGGTCCAGCCGGTGCCGCTTGCGGCGGTGATCCGCGTGACGCCGGCACGCCAGCTTCTGTTCGTCCAGCAGCACACCAGCGACGCGGTCAACGACCTGCTCGCCGAATGGGGGCTCGACAAGAGGGCCGCTGAACGCAAGTCGTACGCGCGCCTGGGAGAGTCGAGCCTCGAGGCACTCGGGCAGAGGCTCTAGCACCCGGACCCCGGACCCCGGACCCCGGACCCCGGACCCCGGACCCCGGACCCCGGACCCCGGACCCCGGACCCCGGACTACAGCGCGACCCGGTGGCGCCCGCTGTGCAGATAGTTCATCGTCTGAACCGTGAGCATCACCAGAAAATCGAGCTTCGTCGACTCTTCGCTCCGCATCAGCCGCAGGTTCAGCTCGCTGGCCCGCTCGATCATGCTCTCGAGGACCTGATCGATCGTGTACTGATACTCGCCGGTCCACTCCGACACCATCCGCCGCACGTCTTTCCGGACACGTGCGATGAATCGCGCCGCCTTGATGTTTTTGGCGTGCTCCGGGGCGTCCGAGAACAGCTTTCTCAGGTCGCGATCGTAGAAGTGCGGGTGTTCGACCCCGTAGTGACGACGCTTGCGCGCGTAGTGGGCGCGTAAGGTCTTGCGGAGCTTCGGCAGCGGCTCGACCTTGCGGCGCGTCCTGACGAGCATGGGCTTACCCGCCAGTTCCGTCATCAACGCGTCCATGTACTGGAGCTTTTTCAGCGCCGGCCAGTCCGCGTACCGCGTGCGCCAGTCGGAATCCGGACTGAGCCATACGGCGAAGGTTTCCGCGAAATCCTCGTCGGGATGGCTCTGCGCATACCAGCTGTCGAGATGCAGGACGAAGCTCTTACTGTACGGTTTCGGCGTGTAGTAGTTCGGGTACTGGATGTACGAGGGGCCGAAGATCTGTTGCCGGCGCAGCCGCTGACGCAATTTGTAGGCGTTGTCGATGGCGTGCCCGGCTTCATGGCGCAGGATCTTCATGCACCATTCCGGCGTGCCCCCCTCGACCTCGAGCATCTGCGTGCGCTCGAGACGTTCGAGCCTGGGATGGGCCAGATAGAACGGGATGGCCACACCGGGGATACCATCTGGCGAGAACCACTCGGCCGACAGCCAGAAATGCGGGACGAAGGACGCCAGTCCGCGCGCGTCGAGTTCGGCCTGGAGCGCGGCGATCCGGTCCTTCAAAACGCTGTGCTCGATAGTGACGCCCAGCTGGTTCAGCCGGAGGTCCAGCAGGGCGTCATCAGACCAGCCGGCCCACACGTCGGGCGGCAGCACATCGGACCCAGGCGCCTCCGGCTCGATCGACACGGTCCCAGTCTAATCCGGGGCCGCAAAACCCCGGGATCTGACGGATTCTCCCGGAGTTGTGGTATATCGGATGGGCCTCAGAACGCCGGGGGCTCCAGAACCTTCCTATGCGGTAGCAACCCCAGGAGTCGATATGAAATCGTTCATTCCGTTCGTCTGCGCGCTGGCAATGGTCGCCGGCCTCATGGCGCCCCTGGCCGCCGCGGAGGAGCCGGCGCCAAGGGCCGGCCAGCAGCCCCCGGACAAGCAGGACCCGAAACAGGATCCCAAGCAGAAGCCCGAGGAACCACCGAGGATCGAGGAAACCGTCGTCGTCAGCGCCTCGCGTGCGGAAGAGAAGCTGGTCAATGCTCCATCCACGATGAGCGTGATCACGGCCGCCCAGATCGAAGTCGCCCCTTCGCAGAATGTCGGCGAACTGCTGCGCACGATCCCCGGCGTGAACATCACGCAGGTCTCGGCCCGCGACATCAACGTCACGACCCGCGGCGCCACCGGAACGCTGGCGACCGGACAGCTCGCGTTGCTCGACGGCCGCAGTCTCTACCAGGACTTCTTCGGCTTCGTCATGTGGGACCTGATGCCCGTGAACCTCGACGAGGTCAAGCAGATCGAAGTGATCCGCGGTCCTGCGTCAGCCGTCTGGGGCGCCAACGCACTCAATGGCGTCGTCAATGTCATTACCAAGTCGCCGCGCGAGATGCAGGGGACGTCGGCCGTCCTCGGCATCGGCAGCTTCGGGCGTGTCGGTGAAGACGCCGGACTGGTGTGGTACGTGAACGGGACGCATGCCGCGGCCGTCAACGACCGGTGGTCCTACAAGCTCTCGGCGGGAGGCTATTCGCAGGATCCGTTGTCGCGTCCGACCGGCGTGATCCCGTGCGACAGAACGGATGTCTGCGGGGGGCCACGGGCTTCATATCCGGGCTTTGCCAACGAAGGATCGACGCAGCCGAAGTTCGACGCGCGGGTGGACTACGACTACGCCGACGGCCGCAAGCTCGTGTTCTCCGGCGGCGTCGCCGGGACCGACGGGATGATGCACAGCGGCATCGGTCCGTTCGACATCGACACGGGCACGTTCATGGCCTACGGCAAGGCCTCCTATACGAGTGGGGGGCTCCGGATCAACGCGTTCACGAATGCGCTGCGCGGTGACGCGACCAACCTGCTGAGCTTCAATCCGCTCACCGGCCAGCGAGTCACGTTCGAGTTCACCAACAACACGTACGACTTCGACATCTCGAACCTCCAGACCTTCGCGGCGCGCCACGTCGTCAGCTACGGCGGCAACCTGCGATTCAACTTCTTCGACCTGTCGATCGCGCCGACGTCGGACGACCGCAAGGAGTTCGGCCTCTACGCGCAGGACGAGATCTTCATCTCCGACATGTTCCGCTGGGTCATCGGCGGGCGCATCGACCGCTTCGACTACATCGACGACTTCGTGTTCTCGCCCCGGACGACGTTCATGATCAAGCCGGAAGAGAACCAGACCTTCCGGATTTCGTACAACCGTGCCTATCGGTCGCCGTCGGTCATCAACAACCATCTGAGCCTGTTGATCGCCGAGCCGATCGACCTTCGCCCGCTGGCCGCCGGCGCTCAAGCCGTGGGCCTCCCGGTCGGCCCGTTCCCGGTGCCCTATCCGCTGCCGATCAACATCACCGGCAACACGGAACTCGACGAGCAGTCGCTCGACGCCTTCGAACTCGGATATTCCGCGTCGTTCGGTCCGACCGTCCTCTCGGCGGCCTACTACCACAACTGGGTGAAGAACGAGATCCTCTTCACCGAGGACGTGACCGGCCGCTACACGGCGGCGAACCCGCCCGCGAACTGGCCGTTCATCCCGCAGCTCATCGCGTTTGTCCCGGGTGGCTCGCTGCCAGGGCGCTTCACCTATCTGAACTTCGGCAAGAGCACCCAGCAGGGGATCGAACTCGGCGTCAACACGCGGATCAACAATCGCTTCGACGTGTTCGCGAATTACTCCTGGCAGGACGAACCGAACCCCGAAGACTTCGATCTGAGCGAGCTGAATATTCCGCCGACGCACCGGTTCAACGCGGGTGTGGCGTTCACGCAGGGCAAGTTCCTGGCGAACCTCTCGATCAGCTACAGCGACGAGGCGTTCTGGCAGGACGTGCTCAACGATCCGTATTCCGGCACGACCGACTCGTACACGCTGCTCAATGGCGGATTCGGGTATCGCTGGAACGACCGCTTCACCACGTCGATCAAGGCGATCAACCTGACCAACGACGATGTCCAGCAGCACGTGTTCGGGGACATCCTGAAGCGGCAGGTCATGGCGGAACTGCGGGTGAACGTGGGCAGGTAGGGAACAGGGAACAGGGATCAGGGATCAGGGATCAGGGATTAGGGATCAGGGATTAGGGATCAGGGAATAGGGGACAGGGAACAGGGAACAGGGATGGGGAATGGGGGATGGGGAATGGGGGGATCGGGTATCCTGATCGGAGTGCCCGGACCCCGGACTTCGGACCCCGGACTTCGGATCCCGGACCCCGGACCCCGGACCCCGGACCCCGGACCCCGGACTTCGGACCTCGGACCCCGGACTTCGGACCCCGGACCCCGGACTTCGGACCCCGGACCCCGGACCCCGGACCCCGGACCCCGGATCCCTAATCCCTGGTCCCTGATCCCTGTTCCCTGTGTCCTGAATGATTCGCCTACTTGCCCTTGACATCGATGGAACCCTGCTCGACAGCGCCGGACGGCTCCCGGACGCGAACCGCGAGGCGATCGCCAGAGCGATCGACGCGGGGGTCGAGGTCGCGCTCGCCACGGGGCGGCGCTACGACTTCGCCAGGTTCGTCTTCGAGCAACTGCCCGCGCCGCTCACCCTGATCCTCAGCAATGGCGCGGTCGTGAAGACGCACGACGGCGAGACGCTGATGCGGCGGCTGCTGCCGCGCGAGACCGCGCGACAGATCCTCGCGGCCGTCCCGCAGCACCGGCACGAAGCCGCGATCACCTTCGACCGTCCGGGCGAGGCGCAGATCGTGTACGAAGCGATCGACTGGAACCATCCCCGGCATGCCAAATTCTTCGAAGTGAACCGTCCGTACCTGGCCGAGGTGAGCCCGCTCGAGGATTCCCTCACCGAGGATCCGGTCCAGATCATGTTCACCGGGACCTGCAGCGACATGCGGGAGTTGTTCAACGAGCTGCGGCAATCGGCCAGGATGGATGTCGGCGCGTGCGGCACCAGCGGCAGCAAGCTTGCCGCCGTCGTGGACGAATCACCCGACCATCGCTATTCCGTCGCGCTCACCGAATACTCGCATCGCGACTTCTCGCTGGTGGACGTGCTCCAGGCGGGGTGTTCGAAGGGATCGACGCTGGAGGACTGGGCCCGCGAGCGCGGCTACGCCCGCCAGGAAGTGATGGCGGTCGGCGACAACCTCAACGACCTGGAGATGCTCGAGTTCGCAGGACGTCCCGTGATCATGGCCAACGCGATCGCCGATCTGCAGGACCGGGGCTGGGCCCGGACCGGCAGCAACGACGAAGCGGGGGTTGCGCAAGCGGTGGAGACGTTCATCCTGCGGGTCGCGTCCTAAAGCCGATGGCACTCGGAATGGGCGGCGGCCTGCCTCGATCGGAGCGCGCACGGGGAAGCCGTCGCGCCGCGGCGGCCGCCGAATCGAAGGGCGGCCTTGGCGCCGCGGCCGACGCGGCCCAGCGTAAGAAGCTGACCGCCGCCGCGTGGAAAGAGACGAAGGCGCTGATTTCCGCCCGCCGCGGACGCCTGGCGCTCGGCCTCCTGCTGATGATCGTCAACCGCGCCAGCGGTCTCGTCCTCCCCGGCACGTCCAAGTACCTCATCGACGACGTGATCGGACGCGGCAACGTGGAGTTGTTGCAGACGCTCGCGATTGCCGCCGGCGTGGCGACGCTCGTGCAGGCGACGACCTCGTTCGCGCTGTCGCAGGTGCTCGGCGTCGCCGCGCAACGGGCGATCACCGACATGCGCCGGCGCGTCGAAGCGCACGTCGCCCGCCTGCCCATCGGCTACTTCGATTCGACCCAGTCCGGCGCCCTGGTGTCGCGCGTGATGAACGACGCGGAAGGGATCCGAAATCTCGTCGGCACCGGCCTCGTCCAACTCATTGGCAGCATTGTCACGGCACTCGCTGCACTGGCGTACCTGTTCTACTTGAACTGGAGCATGACGGTGGTCACGCTCGCCGTGCTGCTCATGTTCGGCGGCGGCATGTGGTACGCGTTCCGCGTCATCCGTCCCGTGTTCCGGGAACGAGGCAAGATCTACGCAGAGGTCACCGGACGCCTGACCGAGACGATCGGCGGGATCCGTATCGTCAAGACGTACACCGCCGAGAAGCGTGAAGCGCTCGTGTTCACGACTGGCGTCCACCGCCTGTTTCGCAACGTCGCGAAGACGATCACCTCCATTTCCGGGATCACCGCCTTCGGCACCATCGTCGTCGGCGTGATCGGCGTGATCATCATGGTCATGGGCGGCCAGGCGATGCTCGACGGCCGCATGACGGTCGGTGAGTTCCTGAACTACATCCTCTTCACCGGCCTGATGGCCGCGCCCGTGATGCAGATTGCGTCCATCGGCACGCAGATCACCGAAGCATTCGCCGGTCTCGATCGCATCCACGAACTCATGGAGATGCGGACGGAAGACGATGAGGACTCGCAGCTCGCGCCGCTGGGCCCGATCGATGGTGAAGTCGTCTTCGAGAACGTGACGTTCGAGTACAACCCCGGCGTCGAGGTGCTGAAAGGCATTTCGTTCAAGGCTCCGGCCGGCACGACCACGGCGCTCGTCGGATCGAGCGGCTCCGGCAAGAGCACACTGATCAGCCTCGTCATGGCGTTCAACCGTCCGAAGGCGGGCCGGATCCTGATCGACGGACGGGACCTCTCGACGGTGCGGCTGCGCGACTACCGGTCGCAACTCGGCGTCGTGCTGCAGGACAACTTCCTGTTCGACGGCACGGTGATCGAGAACATCCGCTACGGGCGGCCCGATGCGACCCTGGAGCAGATCAAGGCCGTCAGCCGCGCCGCGCACGCCGACGAGTTCATCGAAGGATTCGAGAAGCAGTACGAGACCGTCGTCGGTGAGCGCGGCGTGAAATTGTCGGGCGGCCAGCGGCAGCGGATCGCGATCGCCCGTGCGATCCTCGCCGATCCGCGGATCCTCGTTCTCGACGAGGCGACCTCGTCGCTCGACAGCGAGAGCGAGGCGCTGATCCAGGACGGCCTGCGCTCGCTGCGTCAGGGGCGGACCACCTTCGTGATCGCGCACCGGCTCTCGACCATCCGCAGCGCCGACCAGATCCTCGTGCTCGAAGGCGGCGAGATCGTCGAGCGCGGGACGCACGCCGAGCTGATCGCGCTGGGCGGACGCTACCGCACGCTTTACGACAAGCAGTACAAGCTCGAAGCGGATCGCTTCATCAATCCTGGCGAGGACTTCACGCCGTCGCCGCCCGCCGTCGCCGTGCCCTCGGGGCCGCGGGGCCGCGGCGGAGACTGATCGGCCTCCGCAGGCTCTCCCTGCAGCAAAACGGATTGTAGTAGTAGGCGGCCGTCCGGCCCTAGATTGCAGTCCATCGATGACCGGCGGGTCCCCTGAAGTCGTCCTCCACGTCGAGCGGCTCACAAAGCGATATCGACACCTCCTTGCGGTGAACGCCGCATCCTTCTCCGTCCGGCGCGGAGAAGTCCTCGGGCTCATCGGTCCGAATGGGAGCGGCAAGACGACGCTCTTTGCCTGTCTTGGCGGCGTCCTGCCGTACGACTCGGGATCCGTGCAGCCGTTTACTCCCCCCGGCGTTCCCCCGATCTTCTATCTGCCCGACGCGATCACGCCGTGGCCCGAACAGACCGTGGACTGGGCCTTGAGATTCGCGCACCGATACTTCGACTCGCCGGCCGCGGGACCAGCCGAGTGGATCGCACCGCTCGGGCTGCAGGAGGTCCTCGGAAAACGGCTGCGTGAGCTGTCGAAGGGGCAGCGCAAGCGCGTGTTGCTCGCGATCGGTCTGCTCACGCCGCATCCGATTCTGCTCCTCGACGAGCCCTTCGACGGGCTCGATCTTCGCCAGACGCGGCAGGTGGCCGCGCTCCTTCGGTCCGTAGCCGCGGGCGGTCGAACGCTGTTTCTGTCCATTCACCAGATCTCCGACGCCGCGCGGGTGTGCGACCGCTTCGTGCTCCTGAGCAGCGGGCGCGTGTGCGGAGAGGGGACGCTTGCGGAACTGGCCGCGCGGATCCCGCAGCAGTCCGCGGCAGGGAGCGACGCGCTGGAGGACGTGTTCCTTGCCCTCACATAGGGGGCGCCCGATCGTGACGTTCAGGTGCCTGCTCCGGAAGGAGTGGGCGGAGCTGTGGACGTCGCGCGCGTGGTGGCTGCTGCTGGTGTTCATGGGGCCGCTCGTCGGCTTCTCGTTCATCAGCGCGGTTCGCACGTACGGCGAGCTGAGTGGTGTGAACGGAACAGCGGCGGGCGTCGGGGAAGCCTTCTCGCCGCTGATCGGGATCTGGGCGCCGACCTTCAGCGCCTGCGAACTGGCGGCGGCCTTTCTGCTCCCATTCGTCGTCATTCGTCTCGTCGGTGGAGGGCACCAGACCGGCGCGCTGCAACTCGAACTGCAGCAGCCCTTTCCGGCATACGGCCGGATACTCGCGAAGACGGCTGTGCTGATTGCCGCATGGCTGATCGCGTCCGCCCCTCCGCTCATCGCGGTGATCCTGTGGCGGATCTACGGCGGCTCCGTCTATGTCCCGGAGGTGGCGACTGTCGGCGCGGGGCATCTGTTGAACGCAGCCCTGGCCATCGCGGTCGCCGCCGCGTTCGGGACGGTCGCCGAGCACCCGTCGACCGCCGCAATCGCGACACTGATGGTGACTGTCGGCGGGTGGATCCTGAATTTCGCGGCGGCGGTGAACGGCGGCATCTGGGAACGCCTGGCCGCCTACACGCCAACCGCGATGGTGGGGGAGTTCCAGCGCGGGCTCGTCCGCCTCGAGGTCGTGCTGGCAGCGCTCGTACTCGCGTGCGCCGGTCTTGGATTCGCCGCGATCTGGACACGCCTTGGATCGCCGATCCGGAAGCGGGCCGTCGCCTCGGTCATGCTGCTGTCCATCGCCGGCCTGCTCCTGGCCCTCTGTCCGCTCGCACGATGGAGCTGGGACACGTCTGAGGCCCGCCTGAATTCCTTCTCCATAAGCGACGAACGCCGTCTCGCCACGATCGACCAGCCGCTGCACATGGAGGTCCACCTGGCCCCCGAGGATCCGCGGCGATCGGATCTCGAGCGGAATGCGGTGTCAAAGCTGCGCCGGGTCATGCGGCAGTTCGACGTCACGTACGTGTCGTCCACAACCACGGGACTCTTCGAACAGACGCGAAGCGGGTACGGCGAAATCCATTACCGGCTGGGTGACCGGACCAGTGTCAGCCGCGGCGCCACGGCCGAAGGTGTCCTCGACGAGATCTACGCGCTCGCGGAACTGGAGCCCGACGACGACGAGGACGGAGAAGAGCAGGTGTTCCGCGGGCATCCACTGGCCGCCACGCCGCGCGGCGCGGCGGCGATTTTCTACGTGGGCTGGCCGGCAGCAATTGCCGGGATGGTCCTCATGGCACGAGGGAGGGGTTCATGAAAAGAGGCGTACGAAAAGCAGGACTGTCGGCTGCGTTGATCGCGAGCGCGATCGTGATCGCGGCAGCGCAGAAGGGGGTGGACCTTTCGAGCGAACGCGTCGGACGTCCGCCGCAGACGTTCGAGCCGATGGTCGGCACCTGGGTCATCGCGCAGGACGGCGCCGACAAGGTCGTCATGGTCGACGGCCGGCCCTGGGTCGCGAGCAAGGACAATCCCACCAGACTGCTCATCGAAAGCGCCCGACGCCTCTATGGCACCTCGAACGAAGAGCTGATGGACAACGCGAAGCAGTTCGCGTACTTTCCCGTCGCCCTCCTTGGAAGCGTTCAGGATTTTTCCAACGGCACCCTCACGGTCAAGTTCAAGACCATCTCCGGCGCGGCGGATCGCGCCTCCGGGATCGTCTTCAACGTCAAGCCGACAGGCGACTGGCTGGCGATCCGGTACAACGACACGGAGCACAACGTCGCGCTGTGGGAGTTCCACAACGGCGTCCGGCGAAGTGTGAAGCGCGGACCCGAAGGAGCCTGGCCGCTCGACCAGAGCGCGTGGCACGAGTTGGCGATCACGATCGACGGAGCCGCGTTGAAGGCGACGCTCGACGGCAAGCCGGCGCTCGAGTACACACTCGGCAGCGAACCCGTTCCCGGCCGGCGCGGCG
>DASWVN010000165.1:0-7310 GCA_036401215.1 Vicinamibacterales bacterium
CGGGGGCATGGCCCACGCCGCCTGGTATGCGGCCGCCGCAGCGCTCGGCTGCGTCGGCTACGGCAGCGTGTTTCTCGCGGTCGGGCTGTTCGTCCGCAATCCCATCATCCCGGCCGCCGTGCTGCTCGCCTGGGAGGGAGCCGCCGGGATCCTTCCGCACGCCCTGCAGAGGATCAGCGTCCTCTATTACCTGCAGTCGCTCTGTCCCGTCCCTGCGCCGATGGATAGCGATGCGCCGGCGCTGATTCGGCTCCTGGCCGCGCCCGCCGCGCCGGCCTCGCGTCCCGGGGCTGTGCTCGGGCTTCTGCTCCTGACCGCGGTGGCGCTGTGGATCGCCAGCCGCGCGGTCCGGCGCATGGAGATTTCGTACGGCGCGGAAGCATGACCCTTCGCGCCGTGTCAATGACGAATGACGAATTACGAATGACGAATGCCGCGTCCGTTCGAACGGCCTACTCGGACCGCAGCGTCAGCACCGGATCCACGCGTGTCGCGCGCCGGGCGGGAACGAGCATTGCGGCCACCGAGATGACCAGGACCGCAACCGCCAGTGCGAGGGTCATCTCTGCGTCGGGTGTGCCGAAACCCGGATACGGCCGTATAAAAATCCCGCTCCGGCCCCCGGAGCCGCACGTCGCGGACGACCCCCACAATCTCAGCCCACGTAACATCCTCCTCACCGAACTGGCTCAGTGCGCCGTTGCGGCCGATCAGGTTGTGAGGCTCACGCCGGCCGCGCGCGCATACTGTTCGCTCACGACGACCACCGGTGCGCTGGAAGCGGCATCTCGCTCTGTGAAGAAGCGCCCGGCGATCAGCTCGATTCCTGCGGCGGCGAAATATCCCGGGGATGCGGAGACGCTGACCGAAAAGTTGGGCGAGTTCCGCGTCCTCACCGGTTCTCCTTGAACTTGAATGTGCGCCGCCACCAGGGCGACTGGACGGCCGGGAAGCTGATTCGTCAGTCCGATGTCGCGTAGGAACTCGCTCAGCCAATCAATCGGCTGGCCCGGGGATCTCCTGTTCGGCATGGCCGGAAGTATGCCCTAGACAGCCTCCTTCCTGAGCAGGGGCCTCGGCTTCCGGCCGAGGGGCCGGGGCGGCCTATCATGGACACATGTACACGAGACGAGAAGCGCTCGGCACGTTGGAGCATCCATGACGTTCTCCCGGCGCGAGCTCCTGACTCAACTCGCGGCACTCGCGGCGGCGAGTGCGCTGCCGCGATCCGCACGGATCTTCGCCGCATCCGATCCGCTCGACGGGACGATCGCCGACTACGTCGCGGGATGGCGCAGCGGAGGGTGGACCGCCGCCGAGATCACCGCACACGCGCTCGAACGCTGCCGAGAGGCAGGCGCGCGCTGGCGGGCGATCGACGCGCTGTCGGCGACGGCGCTCGACGAGGCGCGCGCGGCTGACCGGAGGCGTCGCGCTGGAACGCTCCGTGGTCCACTCGACGGCGTGCCGGTCTTTGGCAAGGCCATCTACGACATGAAGGGCCTGCCGACCACCGCGTCCAGCGCGGAGTGGGCCCGGCTCTTTCCAGATCCTGTACCTCGCGACGCGCTCGAGCTTCAGCGCCTCCGCACGGCCGGCGCGATCGTCCTCGGGAAGACGGCGGCAGACGACTTCGCCTACCGCGGCATCGGCACGAGCAGCCACACGGGGCAGGTGCTCAATCCGTACGATCCGACCGGCACGCGCACGCCCGGCGGATCCAGTGCCGGCTCGGCGGTCGCAGTTGCCTGCGGCATGGCCTTCGCCGCGCTTGGCACCGACGACGGCGGGTCCAACCGGATCCCGGCGGTCTGCACGGGCGTCGTCGGGGTGAAGCCGACGTTCGGCCTCGTGCCTCGGACGGGCGTGATTCCCACCTGGCCGTATCTCGACACGCACGGTCCGCTCGCGCGCTCCGTCGCGGATGCGGCACTGTTACTCGCCGTCGTCGCCGGCGCGGACACGTCCGATCTGCTCGCCCGTGCGGGCGCGGGTGATGGCAAGCCGCTCGCCGCGCTTCGCGACGACGCGCTGAAGGGCGTTCGGCTCGGCGTGGTCGATGCGCACGTGCCCCGAGCGCGGATGACGGAAGAGGCGCGCACGATCTGGGACCGCGCGGTGGCCGACCTTCGTGCCGCCGGTGCGACCGTGGAGGGGTTCACGCCCGCAGTCACCCTTGCCGATTACCGCGCGGCGTTTGCGAACGCCGCCCGCGCGCGCGGCGACGTGCCAGGGGATTCGCGCTCGCCGGCGCCGACGGCCAATGCGCTCTACCTCTACTTCGCCGGCCGAACCGACGATCCCGTCTCGGCGGTGCGCCGTGGGTATTCCGCCTATCGCTCGTTCTACGACGTGCTGCCCGAACGATTCGAGGATTGTGAACCGCTGCTGCGCCAGCCCATGGAACGCGACGCCGCGGGACAGTCGTTCGCACGCTCGCGCGCCGACGTCGTCGCCGCGCTCGAGAAGTCGATGCGGTCCGCGGGCGTCGCGGCGATGGTCTATCCGACGATGCCATTCAACGCGTTCACGTTCGCGGACGGATGGCCCGACGTCCGCACGCCGCTGGGTTTCGGCAACTGGCTCGGCGTGCCCGAGGTGTCGGTGCCCGCCGGCCTCGGCGCTGACAGGCTGCCGGCGTTGAACTTGTCCGTAGTCGGCCTGCCGGGAGACGACGCGCGCGTGCTGGCGTTCGCGCACGCCTACGAACGCCAGTCGCGGAGGTTCGTCGCCCCGTCGAAGCCCTGAACTTGTGGCGGGGGGGAACGGCGTGGGGGGCAACCCGGGCGGCGTACACCTCACGAAAGCAACCCTGAGTTCCTCTGCGTTCTCCGCGCCCACTGCGGTGTACGTGGTGACAGCTGCCGCAACTCAGCCAGTTGCTACGACTTCCAGGGAGTGGCTGCCCCGCGAAGCAGCCTCATCTCACCGGAATCTCACCAACTGCTCACCCACTGATGACGACTCGGCGGGGCTCTGTGGCGTATCCATCCAGGTATGCAAGTCATCCGCGCAACCCACCTCGGCATGTGCTTCGGCGTTCGCGACGCGATCACCCTCGCGTTCGAGCAGGCGCATGTGGGTCCCCTGACGATCCTCGGCGACCTCGTCCACAACCCCACCGTCCTGAGCGCGCTCGACGCCAGGGGCATTGCGGTTGCACAGGACGCCGCGCACGTGCAGACGCACACCGTGATGGTCACCGCGCACGGCACGTCTGAGAAGAACCTCGCCCGCACCCGGGCGCTCGGCCTGACGGTCGTCGAAGCGACCTGCCCGCTGGTTCGCGTCGCTCACCGGGCGGTCGCCGCCTTGATCCGGGACGGGTACCACGTCGTGATCGTCGGCAAGCGCGACCACGTCGAAGTGCGCGGACTGACGGACGATCTCGAGCCCGGCAGCTACGATGTCGTGCTGGATGACGGGGATGTTCTCGCGCTCGACGAGCATCCGCGCATCGGGGTGGCGGCCCAGACGACGCAGGCAGTCGAGAAGGTTCGGCACATGGTCGGGCTCATCCGGGAGCGATTCCCGCAGTCGGAGGTCCGCTTCCTCGACACGGTCTGCAAGCCCACGAAGGAGCGGCAGTCCGCCGCCGTCGAACTGGCGCGCCAGGCTGATGTCGTCATCGTGATCGGCGGGCGATCGAGCAACAATACGCGCGAGCTGGTGAACACGTGTGCGCGCTACTGCAGCCGCGTGCATCATGTGCAGACCGAGGAGGACCTGCGCGTTGAATGGCTCGACGACGCGAACGTCGTCGGGCTGACGGCCGGCACGTCGACACCAGACGACGTCATCGACCGCGTCGAGGCGCGGATCCGTTCCTGCGTGGTGCGTGACGCTTCGGTGACGAGCGAGGGCGCGTGTAGGGGAGTCCGAGGGGCGAAGCCCCTCCGTTAAGAGATGCCTAAGACCTGGACACAAACGATACTCGCGCTTGCCATCATCGGCATCGGCCTGCTGTTCATGCTCGTGGCCGGCGTGCACGTCTACGTGACCAGCACCGCGACGCCACTGCATCCGAATCCCGACGAGGTCCCTTCGGTCACTCATTGGGAGCCGCCGCGCGAGTGGACGCCAAGCGTCGAGCAGGGACGGAAGATCGCCCGCGCGGCGCTCATCGAGCAGAACCTGCCGGGCGTCTCGGTCGCCGTAGGTGTGGGCGGCGAGGTCGTCTGGGCCGAAGGCTTCGGTTTCGCGGATCTCGAGAACCACGCGTCGGTAACTCCTGGCACGCGGTTCAGGATCGGCACCGCGTCGACCGTGCTCACGTCGGCGGCCGCAGGCCTGCTCCTCGAGAAGAAGCTGCTGAGCCTGGATGATGAGATCCAGGTGCACGTGCCCGAGTTCCCCAGAAAAGAGTGGCCGGTGACGCTGCGGCAGCTGATGGCCCACACCGCAGGCGTCAGGACGGATGGCGGCGACGAGGGTCCGCTCTTTTCTCAACATTGCGGGCGGCCCGTGGATGCGTTGCCGTTCTTTGCCGACCGGTCGCTGTTGTTCGAGCCGGGGACTCGGTATCGGTATTCGAGCTACGGCTGGATCCTGGTCAGCGCCGCAGTCGAATCGGCCGCCGGCGAACCGTTTCTCCGGTTCATGCAGGAACAGATCTTCGAGCCGCTCGGAATGGACGATACGCGAGCCGATTCCATGACGGAGCCAATCGCGGATCGAGCAATGCCGTACTTTCCGCGATACGCCGCAGACCCGAAGTACGGCCTGCACGCGATGCGTCCGCTCGATCTGTCCTGCTACGCAGGCGCGAGCGTGTTCCTCTCCACCCCGTCGGACCTCGTGCGCTTTGGCCTGGCGATCAACGAGGGCAAGCTGCTGAAACCCGAGACCGTCCAATTGCTGCAGACGCCACAGCACGTATCGTCAGGCGAGGAGACCGGCTACGGTCTTGGCTGGGACATCGAGACCCTCACGTTCGCAGGCGAACAGACGCGTGTCGCCGGGCACGACGGCGAGGTCCTCGGCGGGATGGTGGCATCGTTGCTGACGTTCCCTGAGCGCCGTATTGCGGTGGCGGTGATGTCCAACATCTCGTACGCGGACACGTTCGCAATCGGATCGAAAGTGGCCGAGGCATTCGCGACGGAACAACGCACAGATTCGAGCAGGTGATCACCATGCTGGACTCTTTCCGCGACATCGTTCACTCGGCTCGCACGCTCATCCGGTCGCGGGCGTTCACGGCCGTGTGCGTCATCTCGCTGGGCCTCGGGATGGGCGTCGTCATCGCCATCCTGCTGTTCCTGCGAATGGTTCTCGGCACCCCCGCTGGTATCGACGACGATCGGCTCGTGGAACTCGTGATTCGGCCGAACGGCCAGTTACGGGCGCAGGCGGGGGCCGCAATCATCGATACGTGGTCGTACCCGGACTATCTCGACGTCCGCGACGTGGCGCGCGGCATGGTCGTGACGGGCTGGAGCCGGGGAGAGGGTCTCGTCAAGCTCCCGAACGAGGAGCGGATGGCATCGGTCGCAACGATGTACGTGTCGAGCAATTACTTCTCGACAGTCGGCGTGACGCTCGCGCGTGGACGCGGATTCACCGACGCCGGCGACGCGTCGCTCGCCGAGCCGGAAGCGATCATCGGTCACCGCGTGTGGCAGATCCGCTTCGGCAGTGACCCCGATGTGATCGGCCGGCCCGTCACGATCAATGGCACGGAATACACGATCGTCGGTGTCGCGCCGGAAGGCTTTCGCGGCCATCTCAATGGCCTGAACGAACCTTACCACCAGTTGTGGCTTCCGCTGTCACGCCATCCGCGCCTCGCGGAAAACGAGAGCGTCCGGTTCGCGCGGGACGCGGGCTGGGTCCGGGTCGTCGCGCGGTTGTCCGAGGGCACGACCCTCGCGCAGGCGGACGCGGTCGTTCAATCCACGATGGCTGCTCTTGCGGCGCGCGATCCGGCCGCGAACGGAGAGAAGATCGGCGGCGTCGAGCCGTATTTCCCGGCCGGGGCACGGCTGCGAGCGCAGGTCTCATTCGCCCGGCTGATGATCCTCGGGTTGTCAGGCGTGGTGCTGCTCGTCGTCGGGCTGAACATTTCCGGCATGATGCTGGTTCGCAGCGCGATGCGCGAGCGGGAGCTGGCGATCAGGCTGGCGATGGGGGCGAGCCGCTGGCGGCTGGTGCGGTTCCACCTGAGCGAGGCTCTCGTGATGGCGCTGCTCGGCGGCGGCGCTGCATCTGCCGCTCTCTTCGGCGGCCCCGTGTTGCTCGCCTGGTGGTTCGACTTCTCCGGGCCGGCTCTCGATCTCTTCAAGCCGGATGCGGGAGTGATTCTGCAGTGCATCGCGCTCTGTTTCGTGACCAGCCTGGTGCTGGGGTGGCTCCCGGCGCTTCGCTTCAGCCGTCCATCGATCGTCGATGCCCTGAAGAATGACTCCACCGGCAGCGGGCGGCGCGTGGGCCGCCTGCAGCGGCTCACCGCGGCGGCGCAGACCGGCATCGCCGTCCCGTTCCTCGTCATCTGCGGCGTGCAGTTCGACCAGGCGCGCGTGACCGCCCTCGCGGACGTCGGGTTCCAGCCGAAGGGGCTCTATGCCGCGCGGCTGAATCTCGCCGCGATCACGAACAGCGAAGAGACCAGGCGCCGGTTCGTCGACGCGGTCCAGGCGAACCTCGCGCAGGCGCCGGGCGCCGTCTCCGTCAGTGCGGCCGACGGGTTGCCGCTCGACTTCATCTACCGCAACGCGCGCATCGCGCCCGATCGTTCGAACCGTTCAGCCGCGCCGCAGGCGGAGTCGAACGTCGAAAGGGAGTCCGGCTTCGTCACGGCGCATACCACGCGCATCACTCCCGGATATCTCGAGACGATCGGCACGCCCCTGCTGACCGGCCGATCGATCGACGCGAACGATCGCGAGGGGGCGGAGCGGGTCGTCGTCTTGTCGGAGCCGCTCGCGCAGCAGCTGTTCCCGGCCGGTGATCCGCTCGGCAAGCGCGTCCTGCTGGCGCTGGCGAGTCAAGAGCCGCAGACGTACACCGTCGTGGGCGTGACTGCCGACCTGGTGTCGACGCAGATGGGCAATCCGCGGCCGCAGCTCTTTCTGTCGCTCGCGCAGCATCCCGTGTCGAACGTGCTGCTGATCGCCCGTGGCGCTCCGTCGGATCCGTCGATGCGGGGAGCGTTCGAGAACGCGATCGGGGATGGTCTACGGGTCACCTCGAGCCAGGCTCGTCGCGAGGACGTCTTCCGCGAGCTGATCACCGGCGAATCGCTGATCCAGAACAGCCGTTCGGATCTGCTGACCAGTTCCGGCGTAGGCGGCGCGGCTGCGGCGGTCGCG
>DASWVN010000166.1:0-23198 GCA_036401215.1 Vicinamibacterales bacterium
AGTGTTCGACCTCGGCTAGGCGGCGTAGCTTTTTCCTACAACCTGAGCCGTTTCTACAGGAGCGCCGCACCCCGCACCCGCACGTCGCACGTCGCACAGCGCACGTCGCACGTCGCACGTCGCACGTCCCTGGCAAGCCGCTTGCTCAGCGACACCCGGGCCTCCGTCCCGATCTATAATGCCGGGGTCGCCCGATGAGGCGACACTGAGGAGATTCGACAATGAGAAAGCACTGGGTTGTGGTGGGGATCCTGGCGGGAACGCTGTTCGCCGGCGATGCGCTCGCGCAGCATAAGGCACCCAATCAGCAGCCGACGACGGCGGAGACGCCGCAGGTGCCGACCGGCGAAGTTTCACTCGGCACCGTTCGGCTGCCCCGTGCCGTTACCGCAGATGGCAAGCCGCTCCCGGCCGGCACGTATACGGTCCGCGTCACGGCGCAGGAGGCCAAGCCCGAAGCGGTCGGCACAACCTCGACGCTCGAACGCTGGGCCGAGTTCGTTCAGAAGGGTGAGGTCAAGGGACGGGAGGTCGTCTCGATCGTGCCCGCGGCCGAATCGAAGATGGTCGTGCAGGATGCGCCGCCCGCATCCGGGCAGGCGAAGGTCCAGATGCTCCGCGGCAACGAGTATCTGCGCGTCTGGTTCAACCGGGGAGGGCACCATTACCTGATCCACCTCCCGACCGGGCAGGCTGAGACCAAATAACTTCAAACTCCAAACGACAAACTCCCAACTCCAAACTCCCAACATTTCTGGTCTGGGATTTTGGCCGTTGGGAGTTCGGCGTTTGAAGTTTGGAGTTTGGAGTTGGGAGTTGGGAGTTGGGAGTTGCCTCTATCTTTTCCCGATCACCACGCGGCCTGAGAAGGTGGTGATCTCCATCGTCGCGCCACCGTCCCCGTAGGTTCCGCTGATCGACCGCACCCCGCCGCGCCGCCCGAACCCGCCTTCCTCGGTTTCCTGATCCTTCAACGAGACCTGTGTCTGGATGGCTCCGCTGAACGTGTCGACTTCCAGGTCGAAGCCCACATCGCCGGTCGGGATGAGCGTGATCGTGCCGGAGTGCGACGTGAGTTCGTAACGGCCGTTCCTGACGAGCGGCGTCTGAAACTGGACGTTGCCGCTGAGCGTCTCGGCTTCGATGCGGTCGGCCCGCACGTCCGTGACCACGACGCTGCCGGACACCGAGCTGAGCTCGACACGGGGGAGCTGCGACTGGCGAAGGATCACGTCACCGCTCACCGTTTCGGCATCGAGGCGCACCTCCGAACGAAGGTTGATCAACTCGATCTTGCCGGACGTCGACTTCGCTGTCATGACCCGGGCGCCGCCGTTCACGGTGACATCGCCGGAGACCGTGACCAGGTTCAGGTCTCCCTTGATGTCGGTCACCGTGACGTTGCCTGAGAGGGTGTTCGCCGAAATGCGCGTATTCTCGGGTGCCGTGAGCGTGTACTGAACCGACACGTTGACGGTCTGGCGCCGTCCGCGGTCTTCGATGTGCGAGTAGTGGGTGCTGATTCGCGCCCGGGAGTCACGTTCGGTGATCTGGACGTTCACCCGCCCGAGTGCCTCCTTCGCTTCCTCCATGGTCCGGCCTCGTGCGATCTTCACGATCTCGAGTTGCGCGGCGTTGCTCCCGCCGCGCCTGATCGTGATGTCGCCGGACAGGTTCGAGATCTCGATCGCGCCGTCCGTGCCGATTTTCAGGGTCCGGGTCGACTTGTCAGTGGCTTGCTCGCGGTCCCGCCGCACCTGTTCGGCGCGCGCCCGGGCCTCATCGCGCGTCCGCTGCTGCACGCGGCGTTCGGCTTGCGTGGCGCTCGTGACAACGACGTGCCGGCGTACGGTCTGGTCCTGCGATTGGGCGGTGGTAGCCACGGGGGCGAGGACGGCCGTGGCGGCGATGATGGCAATGGCTCTCTTCATGTCTGGTGTCTCAGGACTTGCTGCCGCTGTCGACCAGTTGCGCAGCGCCAGCCGAGTTCCCTTTTCTCATTTCGTTCATCAGCGCGATCGTCGTCTGCAGCAGCGTCACTTTCTGCCGCAGCGCCCCGAAGAGGCTCTCCCGGGCCGGCGCGCTTTGCGGTTCGGCCTGCAGCGCCGACTTGCTCTCCGCGATCGCTTGATCGATCACCTGCAGGTTCCTCTCGAGGACGGCGGCCACCTCGGGATCGAGCGAGCCGTCGTTGGTCGTTGCCGCCTTCTCCAGTTCATCGATCGCCGCCTGATAGTGCCGTTCGGCGATCGTCAGGTTGTCGGCAATGCTTTGGACGGTGGAGGATGGCGCCGCGTTGCCGGGTTGGGTTTCGGCGATCCTGTAGCTCCGTACGAGCCAGAGCGACGCGCCGACCACGAGGACGAGAGAGGCGGCCAGCGCAAGCCCCGCAAGGCTGCGATGCCGGCTGAGTGGTTTCGCCGAGACGTGCTGTTCTTCACGGAGCTGCGCGGCGATGCGCAGCCAGGTGTGGTCCGGCGGCTTGATCTCGCCGAGCGAGCCGGCGGCATCGCGGATCTTCTGGAGGTCGGCCACGAGCGCGCGGCAGGACTCGCAGGTGTCGAGATGCGTCTGCAGCTCCGCCCGGCGGATCGGCCCCAGCGTGCCGTCGGCCAGCTCCTGGATCGCCTCGGTGTATTGACTGCAGTTCATTTCTGTTCCTGACGATCGTCAACTCCAAACTTCAAACTTCAAACCTCAAACACCAAACGGTGTCTTTGGCGTTTGGCGTTTGGAGTTTGCCAGCGACAGCCCCTATCGCCCTGCGAGAAGGGCCCTCAACTTCAATCGCGCCTTGTGCACCTGCGACTTCGACGTCCCCTCCGCGATACCGAGCGCGTCGGCCACCTCGCGGTGTTCGAGCCCCTGCACGTCGTGCAGCAGGAACGCCGCGCGGCACCCGGCGGGCAGTTGCGCGAGCGCACGCTCGAGATCCATCTTCGCCACGGTCTGTGCGGCGATCGAACGGGTGCCCGCGTCAGCAAGCACCGGCTCGTCGTCGAGCGCATCGGTCAGCTGTCCGGTCTTCGCCGCGCGGCTGCGCAGGTAATCGAGACAGCTGTTGGTCGCGAGCCGGTACAACCACGTGCCGAGCGCCGACTCTCCACGAAATCCATCGAGCTTGCGGTACGCCGAGAGGAACACCTCCTGGAGCAGGTCCTCGGCATCGGCGGGGTTTCCCACCATCCGGAAGATCAGCCCGTACAGCTTCCCCGAGTGCGTCCGGTATAGCTCCTCGAAGGCGCCGAAGTCGCCGCGACGGCAGCGCTCCACGAGCGCGGCTTCAGCCTGGCGGCCCGGCGCCGCGGCCTCTCCGGATCTCAACGCTGTTACTTTAGACGGTGTCATCAGCGTCCGGCGTTGCCTGCGGCACCCCGTAAAGGGGTGCCCTACGAGGTCCGTCAGGAGGCTGTGGCACCCCGCAAAGGGGTGCCCTACGAACTCTGGGCTGTGGCACCCCGTCGAGGGGTGCCCTACGAGCGTCGGGGCTTGCGGGGCGAGACGTATCGGCGGGCATCGAAGTCCTTTACGCGATTGCCGCTCACCAGGATCCCTTCGGCTCTCAACAGTTCGCGCTTGAGCTGCAGGTTGCCGCCGAATCCGCCCAGCTGTCCGCCGGCCGCGATCACGCGGTGGCAGGGCACTCCAACCGATTTGCACTCCCGCATGATGTTGCCGACGGCGCGCGACGCCCTGGGGCTCCCGGCTGCCGCCGCCACGTCGCCATACGTTGCCACGCGGCCTGGTGGAATCCGGCGGACGGCCGCCAGCACCTTCGCTCGAAAGCCCCCCGCGGCGGTCCGCCTGGCCATGATCAGAACGCGACGCGAAGCCCCAGGCCCGCTGTGAGCCCTCGCGTATTGGTTGAGACGTCCCGCCCGTCACCAGCGTTGAGATCCACGCTGGCGCCCGCATAGCGCACGACGGCGCCCAGGCCGGCCCGGCGCGAGATCATCCTCGACAGGTCGAGCCCCGCGTTTACGCCAATCCCAGAGCCTTTTGCGCGTTCGGTGGCCGCACGCCGGAACTCCGCGGTGTCGAACGGAAATGCCTCCTGCGTCTCGACGCCGGTGATCAGGTCCTGCTCCACGCGAACGTAACTCGGCCCCGCGAAAAACCGTACACGCCACGGACCCCGATGCGGCAACTCGTAATAGATCTGCGCGTGGACGTCCGTTTCGCGCCTGTGGATGTCGTTCGCGTCGCCCTCCACCGCACGATGCCGATCGTCGAAGAACGGGTGGGGCACCCGTGCCCGGACCGATACCGATCCGGACCGGTTGGCATGCGAGATGCCGAGACCGACACCGATCCGCCGATGGACGAGCAGGCCGGCCGCAGCGTCGACGCCCGCGAACGCACCCGCGGAGTAGTCGGCATCCAGCGTACCGGCTTCCGCGTTTGCCTCGAACTGAACACGGTCCGAGAGTTCGGGGGTACCGAACACTCCAGCAGCGTTGAACGAAACGAACCCGTTCTCGACGAACGGCCGCTTCGGTTGTGCCTGCGCTTCGGCATCGATCACGACACTGCCCGCGATCGCGAGGGCGATGAACAGTCGGACGGCGGGCATCAGTTCACCCCCACGGCGGTCCACGCCTCGATCATCGCACGCTCCGCAGGGCTGCCTGCGCCATAGAGATCCCGCGCCGCCTGGATCGTGGCCGTCCGGGCGAGGGCAAAGTCGGCGTTCGCGGGAAGGAGCTGAGTGACGGCCCGGTAGAAGATCGTCTCGATCTGAAGACGGTTGGCGCTCCCGACCCCCTGGACGGGCATCCCCGACACCCGATTCGTGCCGCCTTCGATGGCCAGATAAAACACGTGGTTGGGGATGCTCGAGTTGATGTGTACCCCGCCGTTGTCGCTCGTGCCCGTGAAGCGGACGGAGTAGTGATCGGGATGGCCGTGGCCGTGCGGGTTCGCCATCGACCGGATGCCGATCGTCGCGCCGCGCGCGATGTCCTCGCCGATCAGGTAGTCCGAACGCAGCAGCCCGTCGCCCTGCGGTTGGAAGAAGAACTCGACCGACGTGGCCATGATGTCGGAGAACGACTCGTTCAACGCGCCGGACTCGCCGATGTAGAGCAGGTCGGACGTGAACTCCGTCACGCCGTGCGTGATCTCGTGCGCGACGATGTCGAGCGCGCCGGCGGCGTGATCCCACTGGCGTCCGTTCGACGTGATCCCCTGCGGCAGGCCCACGCCGTACAACATGAGCCCGTCTCCGTAGTAGACGGCGTTGGCGAAGAACAGTGGGAAGGCGCTGCCATGGATGGCGAAATCGGAGCGCCGCACCGGGTGGACGATCGTCTGCATGCGCCGGTTCGCACCATCCAGGCCGAGCCGATTGAAGCGCTTGAAGTAGTAATCGTAGGTGTAGCCCGAGTAGATGTGCGCGTCGCTCAGCGCGCCGTCCTCCCACTGGTTGTCGCTGTCGCTGCCGATGTCGGACTGCGCAAGCTGGATCCGCCCGTTGATCACGTCGCGCGTGCGGAACGGATCGCCCTTCAGATCGTAGGTCCGGATCGACGGCGGACGAAGCGCATCGTCCAGCGTGAACGCCCCGCCGGTGCGGAGGGCCGAGATCTTCTTCGAATCCCCCAGCACGCCCGTCGCCCGCCCGACGGCACTTTGCGTCTGGAGGTCGCTGTAGTCGAAGGCCATGGCGCCGGTGTGCGCGTCGACGAAGAACTCGCGCAGGTCATCGCCGGTCGCGGCGCGGATCCGCCACGTCAGCAGGTAGGTGCCTGTCGCTGTCGGGAGCACGACGAGTTCGCCCGCGCGTCCGGCGCCGAGCCGCACGCCGGTCCTGGCTTCGACGATGCGCCGGGCCTCGGGTTCGGTGATCAGCGGATTCGTCTGGACGGTGATCCCGTCGTAGATCGTCCCAAGGAGCGACACGAGCTGGCCTCGATCGACCTGCCGCACCACGTCCCCGCCGAAGACCCGGACGCCGCGGTGATACTGGTCCGCTCGCTCGACCCGCCGTCCCGGGACGAGCGTGTCGGGGGACGAACTGCGCATCCGAAGCTCGCGCGCGAGCAGCATGCGCGACAGGCGGGCGTCCTGCGCGCGAAGCTCGGTGAGCGAAGCCGGATTGATCGTCGGGTCGGGCCGGCGCACCTGCGCGGCGGGCGCGGAGATGGCGACGATGAGCGCCGCGAGAGCGGCCCCCAGGTGAACGAGTCCCAGTCGATTCATAGATGACGCGCAACCTGGCGCCCCATAAAGGGGCGCCCTACGGCCCTACGTTTGGCGCCCATAAAGGGGCGCCCTACCGTCCACGTTCTGCGCCCCGTAAAGGGGCGCCCTACCTTTTCAACAATGCCACCCCGTCGGTGGCCGCGAAGGGCGCGCCCGCCAGTGCCGCGAGCGTGGGGGCGATGTCGGCCGGTGTGGCCGGACCGTCCCGCCGGCCTGCCTGGACCCCGGCGCCGAAGAAGATGACCGGCACGCGCTGATCGTACGAGTACAGCGTTCCGTGCGTGGTCGCGGCGCTCGACAGCAGCCAGTTCTCCGTCGGCACGATGATCAGGTCGCCGCTGCGCGGCGGATAGTGGCTCAGGGCGGCCGCCCGCTTGACCGGATCGCGGCTGTTGCGCACGGCCGGGTCGCTGATCTCGTCGCTGCGGAAGGCGTGCGCGATGCCCGGCATCGCGCGCAGGGCCGCGAGCACCGCTTCTGACGCCTTGGGTGTCGCCTTCAACTTCTCGAACACCCCCGGGGCCAGGTAGATGTCGGTGTAGGCGGCGTGTACCACGTACTTGCCCGGGCCGAAGAACGGCGCCAGCGCCTCGTTGATCGTGCTCATGATCTCCGAGGATGGCTGGCGCTTCGCCCCGGTCTGTTCCGGGATCGTGGCGACACCGTGATCGGATCCGAGTGCCAGAACGTACCCGTCACGGCCGAGACGCGAGTCGAGGTGATCGAGCAGCGTGCCGATCGTCCGGTCCAATCGCAGCAGCACATCCTGCACTTCGTGGCTCTCGGGCCCGTACTGATGACCGACGAGATCGAGCGTCGAGAAGCTCACGCTGATGAAATCGGTCCCTTCTCCGCGTCCGAGATTCAGGGTGTCGATCGCGTGCGCCGCGAGCCGGCCCAGATATTCGTCCGCGAAGGGGCTGCGCTGCCAGTGGAGCCGGAACTGCGCCTCGGGTTCGCCGAGCACGTGCGGAAAGGTCCGGCCCCACCCCGACGGCGTGCCCTCGCCAGGCCCGTCGTCGTCGCCGGTGTATTCGGCGGCCGGCTTCAGACGCTCCCAGACCTTGCCCCGATAGCTCTCGATCGGGTTCGCGGCGATGAACTGCTGAATCCAGTCGATGGGTTCCTGGGTGAATGCTGTGGAAGTTGCCCAGCCGGCGCTGTCCTGGAACCAGAGGACGGCGGTGGCGCCTTTGCCCGCCATGGTGATCGCCGATCTCGGTTTCAACGAGATCGCGACCGCGCGTCCACCGGTCTTCTCGCGCAGCTGGTGCCCGATCGGCGGCACGAGCAGCAGGGCGGGACTGTCGCCGCCGGTGGCCTTTCCCATGTAGCCGATGTTCTTGACCGAGCGGTCGGTGGTACAGGGTTGCGAGCGCTCCGCTTCCCGATCCCACCAGGCATTGAGCACCATGCCGTGACGGTAGGGGAAGGCTCCGGTTCCGATCGTCGAGTGGCCGGCGCAGGTCACCGTGTTGAGGTACGGATAGGCGGCATTGTAAAACCACGCCCCCTGGTCCATCAGCCGCCGGAATCCTCCCGTGAACCGGGCGCCGTACGCCTCGAGATACCCGGATCGCATCTGGTCGACGACCAGGATGACGACGAGCGGTGATCTGGCCGCCGGCTGTGAGCCGGGTGGCGTGTCACTGCGTCGGATCGTGGCGCATCCGCCGTTGAGGAGAACGAAACACAGCACGAGCGGAACGAGTCTGGTCATGGGCGTCGCAGGATGGGGAAGTAGCAGAGAGCGCCGATGATTACATCGTAGGTAGCCGAACCCACCGTGTACCACTGCGGCGCGATCCCGTCGGGGAGCACGCCGGGGCGATGGGCGATGTCGACGATCGCGTGGGCGCCGAACCCCAGCGCCAGCAGCGTCAGCGCCTGGCGGGGATCGCACGTCAGCGTGTAGGCGGCGAGCACGAAGAACCCGGCGGCAAGCGCGATGTCGAAGCCGACGCCGGTCCGCGTCTCGTGCGCCGCGGCCAGCCCCAGGTACGCGCCGGCCGTCAGCGTGAGCAGCAACGCGGCGACCTGGGCGAGCCGCAATTCAGCGACCAGCCGCTCCGGCGAGGAGATCGGGATCGAGGCGGTACGAAACGATTGAATCGAAAATCCCGCGCCGAAGGCCACAGCGGCGACGAGGATCGTTCGGAGGCCCTCGGACATCTGCGTGAAATGGTAGATGGTAGATGGGAAATGGTAAAGAGCCTGGATCGAGCGGCGTGGCCACTTGCGAACGACATGGACTTCACCCGGTCGCTCTTCGTGGGGAGGTGACGAAGGATGGACCGAGGCACCTTGCGCCTCGCCATCCCTTTACCATTTGCCATTTACCATCCGCTGGCGTCAGTTCAGGAAAGCCAGCGGATCCACGCCGACGTCCGCCGGATCGAGCGGTGCCACGATCGACGGCGCGCCTTCACCGTTCATGTCGAACAGGTTGCGGTCGTAGGGCGACTCGAGCTTCGTGCCGTCGGCGGTGGTGATGATCCGGACGCGCGGACGATGCGGGTCGGGGGCATGGACCTGGAGCACCACCGCAATCTCGCCCGTCGTGAGTTTCACGAGATTGCCCGGCGGATAGATGCCGAGCAGCTGGACGAATCGACGCACCAGGTGCTGGTCGAACTGCGTCCGCTCGCTGTGGCTCAGGACCTTCAGGATCCGTTCGGTCGGGAATGCCTCCTGGTAGCCGCGCTGCGATCGCATCGCGTCATAGACGTCGGAGATGCTGCACAGCATCGTGCCCAGGTTGAGCGTGCTGCGGCGCGCGCCGGCCGGGTACCCGCTTCCGTCGAGCCGCAGGTGGTGCTCGAAGGCGACCACCGGCGCCAGCGCCGGCATCTCGGGGGTCTGGCGCAGGATTTCTGCTCCATCGACCGTGTGCCGCCGCATGATCACGAACTCCGCGTCGGTGAGCTTTTCCGGCTTGTTGAGGATCTCCTTCGGCGTCCTGACTTTGCCGATGTCGTGCATCAGCGCCGACAGGCCGAACTCGCGCAGCAGCTTTCCATCGATCCCGAGCGTGCGTGCCTGGCCCATCGTCAGGATCGCCACGTTCACCATGTGGGTGAACGTGTAGTTGTCGTACGACCGCATCGCGGTCAGCGCCACCACCGCGGTCCGGTTGTTCGTCACCGCATCGGCAAGACCGTCGATCGTCTGGAGCGCGGCAGGGAGGTCCGGTTTGCCTTCCGTTTCGGCCGACACCCAGACGTCCTCCGCCGAGTGGACCGCACTCGCATAGAGCCGGCGGATGGCCGCCATGTCGCTCGCGACGCCATCGTCGCGGCGTTCCTCCGCGGTGATCTTACCGATCCGGATGTGCGGGAAGGTCAGGTGAGGGGCCGCGTCCCCCTTGCCCGACATCGCCGCGACCGCCAGCATGAACCCCAGCACTTCGCCGGCGGTGAGCCCGCGATCGAACGTGATCCGCTCGATCTGGTGATCCTTCAGGCGGCGGATCAACTCGCCCATCGACGCGCTGGCCTTCGGCATCGGCGTGTCGGCGACGACGAGCTGCGTGCCGACGATCCCGATCGTGAGCGAGGGCGCCGTGGCGAGAAGCGGCTTGAGCGTGTCGAGCAGCCCTTCGACGTTGCGGGCGAGCAGCGGATGCTCCTTCGCATAGAGCTGGCCGGACCGCACACCCGAGGCGAAGCGACGGAGCAGGTCGTCGTACTGCGGGGCCTTCGACGCGGCGTCTGTTCGAGGGTCGCTCATGAGAGTCCGGCGATGTGCTCGCGCGCTGCCGTCCGCGTGCCACGGCTGCCATGCTGCGCGGCGGCTTTGAGCGCGTCGATGGCGGGAGGCGTGCCGATCCTGCGCAGCGCCGCCGCCGCGGCGCTCCGTGCCTTGCGCGTTCGCAAGGGGGCCCAGAAGTCGCCCCTGTGCAGGGCATCCTTCAGCGTCTCCACCGCCTCGTCATCGGTGAACGCGCCGAGCGCTTCGACCGCGGACAGGTAAACCTGGGGATGTTTCGATCGGTTCAAGTGCCGGACGAGATGGCAGAACAAGGGCGACGCGCGTTGATCCCGTACGCTCTTGAGTTCCGCCGCGAGCGTTTCGCGGACGCGTTCGCCGGCGGTCTCGAGCGCCTGCACGAGAATCACGGCCGCGTCCTTACTGCCGTTCATCACCAGTCCCTGGACGGCTTCGCGCTGGACGAGCGGCTCGTTGTCGGAGAGGAGCGGGATCAACTCCTTCAATCCCTCCGCCCCGCCGAACTCGCGCAGCAGGAATGCCGCGGTGCGTCGCACTTCCCAGTTCGGCGCGTGCATCAGCTGCTGCACGACGTCGCGGCCCTGGGCGCCGAACCCTATGAGCACGTCGCGCAGGCGGCGGCGCGAACGCGCGTCCTGCTCGGCGGAGAGCGCTTCGGCGAGCGGGGCGATCACCGGCGTGCCGATCGCCCGGCACAACCGCTCGAAGCGCGCGAACGCCTCGTCGTCTGCCGTCCTGAGGTGCGCCGCCACGTGTTTCATGAACGGGCCGCGGCCGAAGCGCTGGAGGATCTGTGCCGTGTGGGTGGAGCGATCCGGATGTGACTGGGCCTCCTGGATCACCCGGTCGGCCAGCACCCACGCCTGGTCGAAGTGACCGACGCGGGCGAGGTCCTCGGCGTGCGCGGCGGTCGTCTCGGCGATGTCGCGCCAGCGCGCCGGATCCTGCTCGATCGCGAGCAGGTCGCAAAGCACCTGGTGGTCGAGGGTTCGCAGCGCCGTGTCGTTGACGGTTGCCAGCCAGGCGGCAATGCGTTCCGGCGGATCGTCATTGGTGTATTCGAGATCGATCGCCTTCGTCTGGGCGCTCCACAACTCGCGCGCGTAGGCATCCGAAACGTATTTGGCGTCCGTGTAGGAGGTCACCATCGATTCGACCTGCCCCCACAGCTCGCTGAACGAGGCCTCGTGACCGAGCGGTGAGTCGGCCACCTTCTCCTGCGCGAGCGCCAGCAGGCTGCGCTGACGATCCATGTCGGGGACCAGGGCTTGAAACACGTGGGCCAGCCTCGCGCTTGCGCCCCCCTCGGCGACGATGGATCCGGCGATGAACTGCGCGATGTTCTCGTCGCTCATATGCTCGACGACCGTGCCGACGAGGCTACCTCCGTCGTCCCGGTGCGCCAGCAACTGCATCATCTCGTCAACGCTGAGACTGCCGGCCACCTGGCCGAAGCCTCGAATCGTCTTCTCGAGCTGCTCCGGCGGGATCTCGTTCGCGCGCGCCGCCAGCCCCTGGAGCATCTGGATGACGGCCGTCGCCCTGGCTTCGGTGCCATGCGTTTTCGCAAGGTCCTCGAGACGGTCGACGAGTTCGTTCAGCTTCTCGGGGTCGGCCAGGATCGCCAGCAGCGTCTCGAGGGCCTCGTCGTCGAGGACCGGTCCGTGCAGCGCGGCGTCGATGATCTCGTCGAGCGTCGCGCCGGTTCCTTTCCGTTCGCGGAGGACTTCGGCGTAATTGATTTCCTGGATGTCGAGGCTGGGCCCCCCCGCAGTCTTCCAGAGCTGAGCGATTCCGCCGTCGGCGCGGATCTCCTCGGGTGTCCGCGCCAGCAGCAGAAACAACGTCCGCCAGGAGGCGGCGTCGGCGCCGACGTTGATGGTCAGCGCTCCGATGAGATGCCGATGGAGCAGTTGGGCGAATTCCGAAACCGAGGCATCCGGCTTCGGGAGTCCGGCGCCGTCGACGAGCAGGGCACTCTGGCGTACCTGGAGGTGCACCGGTCCATTGACGGTGATCCGCGCCGTCGTTTGGACGAGCCGCTCGAGCGACGCGTCGATGGCCGGGTGCTGGCCTGGATACAGCGACACGGCGCGCGCGGCCGCCTTGCAGTTCCGTGCAAATTCGGCGAGTTGAGCAGCCGTTTCCGGCGACAGCGCCGTTGTCACATCGGGCATCTGCGGAGATCTATGGGGAACCGATCCTTCCATATATCGGCGAACGGCCGGATGTTCTCCAGAGACCCGCAAGTCGAACCCCGGAAGTCACAGAATTGAACCCGCGTGTTCAATCTCTTGGATCCAAGGGGCCGGTTGCGCCCGTTTGATGACGGAAGACCCGCTTTTTACGGTATTCGGCTCTGGAACGGGGACGGCACGATGGGTGCACAACGGGAGTATCGACTCGTGCCATCCCGGACGAGCTGCCCACAAGGAGAACTGATGCTCTTACGTCGAATGGGCTATGCCCTGGCCGCGCTGCTGTTCAGCGCGAACGCCGGGTTTGCCCAGATCACCACTGCCGGCACGATCGAAGTGATCGTGACGGACGAAGCAGGTTTGAGAGTTCCCGGCGTCGCCGTGACCGCCGCCAGTGCTGACGCCGTCACCACTCGTACAACGACCACCGACGGAGATGGGCGCGCCCTGCTCGTCGGCCTCGACCCTTCCACTCAGTACGTGGTTACGACCGAAATGGCCAGCTTCAAGCCGACCCGCAACGAGAACGTGCTCGTGCGTTCGGGCCAGACGACCACACTTCGCGTGACGCTGGCGCTCGGCGGGCTGACCGAACAGGTCCAGGTGACGGTGGAATCGCCGCTCGTCGACACGAGGAGCGCGACCATTGGCCAGGACATCACCCTGCAGCTCACCGAGTCGCTGCCGACCGGACGGTCTTATCAGAGCTATCTCCAGCTCGTGCCGGGCGTCATGCCCGACGATCCGCAGGCGCCCGGAAACCCGGCGTCGAAGTCGGGATTGAATTACAGCGACATCGGCGGCGAAGTCGGGATCTCGCGTGACAACGCCTACTACTTCAACGGCATCAACGTGACCGACCCGCTGACCGGCACGTTCGGCGCGAACCTGAACACCGAGATCATTCAGGAACAGAAGGTCATCACCGGCGGCATCCCGGCCGAGTTCGTGGGCGTTCCGGGGCTGCTCGCCAACGTGATCACGAAGTCGGGCAGCAACAGCTTCCACGGCTCGGCCAACTACTTCTTCCAGAACGACGCGCTCGTGGCCGACAACAAGAACTCTCCGGACGAGGAGTTCTCCACCTACGACACGGCCTTCACGTTCGGCGGCCCCATCATCCTGGACAAGGCCTGGTTCTTCGGCAGCTATCGCCGGACCAACCGCGATGACGATGTGACCAGCCTCGACACGCTCGACCTGCTGCGCAGCGTCAGCAACAAGCAGCACCAGGGCTACGCAAAAGGGACGTGGGCGCCGACGACGAGCGATTCGATCAGCTTTACCTTCCTGAACGATCCGACCGACATCACCGGTCTCGACGATCGCGATATTACCAACGCGCGCGATCGCAGCACCGAGCAGGGGGGCAACCGCTACGCGATCAACTACTCGCGTGTGCTCGGGTCGGCGCTGATCGACGTGGCGTACAACGTTCACAACGGCGAGGTCTCGCAGTTCTCGGCCATCCGCGAGGCGCAGAACACCGTGCTGTTCCGGAGCACCGACAGCCGCACGCTCGAAGACGAGCAGATCGGCGGGTTCGGTCAGGATCTGATCAACCAGCGTGACGTCAAGCTCGCGACCGCGTCGATCCAGTGGAACCTGGGCCGCCACACCGTCAAGGCGGGCGGCGAATACCAGTGGAACGAGAACTTCCGGAACACGCTGTACATCGACAGCGCGACCTACACCTCGCTGCCATTGCACCTCTCCGGTCTGACGGCGGGCCAGGTCTCGACCGGATCGTTCAGCGGCAGCATCGGCTTCGATCCCTTCAACACGAGCGACTTCGAAGGGCTGATCCGCACGATCAACGCCGCACCGAACCGCGCCGCGTACTATGCGGCGCTCGACGTGAACGGGAACGGGACGATCTCGGACCAGGAACTCGCGGCGCAGCTGGCCTTCAACAGCACCGCCGGGAACCCGCACGGCCGGATCAACTACGATCGCACCTTCCAGTCCTCGATTGGGCCGCAGGAGACCAAGTCGAAGGGATTCAGCCTGTTCGCGCAGGACACCTTCACGATGAACCGCTTCACCTTCAACCTTGGCCTCCGCGCCGAGCAGTGGAAGCACTTCGCCACGACCGGCCAGAACATCTTCACCTTCGACTGGGAGATCGCGCCGCGTCTGAGCGCCGTGTTCGACGTGCGCGGCGACGGCCGTCAGAAGCTCTCGGCGTACTGGGGCCGGTACTACGATCCGATCCGGAACAACATGACCAACTTTGCGGGAACGCTCACCGGGAGCGTCCTCGAAGAGCAGGTGTTCCTCCTCGATGACTGGGTGACGTTCCGCACACGCGGCGGGCAGACGCAGCAGGACGCGTTCTTCGCGCCGACGACGCAGACGCCCTACACCGACGATCTCCAGTTCGGCTACGAGGTGGATCTTGGCCGGAACATGAGCTTCGGCGCGATCTACACCAACCGCCGGACGCGCGACATCCTCGAAGACTACGACCTGTCGCTGTACGCGGTCGACACGACCGGCTCGACGGCGGCCTATCCGGGCCCGATCGATCATCCGGATTCGCTCTGGCTGGGCCTGGACTACTTCGGCTACGCCGAGAACCCGGGCTCGAACTTCGTGATCGCGACGCTGGCCGGCGGCGAACGGAACTATCAGGGGATCGAGCTGTCGTTCCGCAAGCGCTTCAGCAACAACTGGCAGGCGCTGGCGTCCTACACCTACAACGATGCGGAAGGGAACTCGAACTCCGACTCGAACGCCGACTTCCAGGGTGACGTGCTCTACCTGGATCCGCGTGCGCCGGGCCAGTACGCCGATCAGCCGGGGAACATTCCGCACCTGTTCAAGGTGGCGGGATCCTACATGCTCGACATGGGCCTCGAGTTCGGCGCGGCCTACCGGTGGAACTCGGGCACGATCGCCAGCCGCACCGAGCTGCGGTCCGGCCGCAACCTCCCGATCCGTCTGCCGATCGAAGAGACCTTCGAGTTTGCCGGCATCACGACCGAACGCTGGATCCAGCCCGGCTCGGTTGGCACGCTCCAGAATCCCTCCTGGGGGCAGTTCGACCTGCGGGCGCAGTACCGCTACCGGCTGGAGCCGGCGGTGCTCGAGGTGTTCGTGGATGCGTTCAACGTGTTCGACAACCAGGACTCGATCCGCAATCAGGACCTGGTCGCCGGCACTGGCGGCATCGCCTTCGGCGAACCGATCCGGTTCGTCGGGCCGCGCCGCTTCTTCCTCGGCGCGCGCGTGAGCTTCTAACCGTCAGCGCCCATCAGGGCTGACGATCTCGGCAAGACGCAGGGGGGCCTTCGGGCCCCCTTTTCTTGTACGGCGACAGCCAATCCCCGCCGCACGCGCCGACGGCTGCGGGGCACGAAGGACACAAAGAACACGAAGGGCACAAAGGAGATCACAACGTCGCAGTGGTTTCCGGAAACAAGTAGAGGCATCGTGGTCTTCTTCGTGTTCACTGTGTTCTTGGTGTCCTTCGAGGCACGAAGCCGTCGGCTCGTGTAGTGCCTCGATCCAACTCAGGCGCGTCGAATGCAGGCGCTGACAGTCGCGCTTGACAGGGATCACAGCAAACGGCCACAATCCGCCGCCCCTGCGACTTACTGCAGCCAAGGAGTTCGATCGCCGAACTCGGCGGCAGCCTCGTCGGTGACGGGGGCGCCGGCGGCAACGTCAAGGCCGGCTTCAACGTGCCGCTCGGCGATACCTCGGCGCTCCGGATCGCGGGATACTACACGCGGCTGCCCGGGTTCATCGACGCCGTCCGCCCGGACCTCAGCGTGGATGACAACGTCAATGACGGCGCGCGCACGGGTGTTCGCGCCACCGTCAGGTTCGCTCCCGACGATCGATTGTCGGTCGTACCGCGCGTCTTCTATCAGAGCCTGCGCACCGACGGGTGGAACCGGGCCGACGCCTTCAACATCCTGGCAAACCCGTTCACGACCACACGGCAGGCGGTGACACTCGGCGAGCGCGATCAGTTCACCCAGTTGCAAGAGGACTTCACCGACGACTTTCTTCTCGCCGACGTGAACATCAATTACCGGTTCGGCGACCTGGCGCTGACGTCGATCACCTCCTATGGGTATCGGGACATCCTGGTCGTCAGGGACGCGACGTCGCTGACCGCGAGCATCACCGGGGAAGCCTCGGGCTGCCGGAGAACATCTACACCATCGATGCACCGTTGAACGATGCGACGACGGCGCACACGTGGAGCCAGGAGGTCAGGGTCGCCGGCGGGACACCCGACCGGTTCCCCTGGGTCGCCGGCGTGTTCTTCAGCCGGCAGGATCGCGACTACGGTCAGGATCTGCCGGTCGCCGGGTTCGAAGAGCTGAGCGGGATACCGACGCAGGGCCTGCGGGCGCCCCGGGAGTCCCGCTGATCCAGATCGCCGCGGCCGCGACGTATCAGCGTCCCGTCAGGGCCGATACGATCGCTTACGTGACGGGCACGTACCAGCACATCGGGTCCCGGTTCACGCAGGTCGGCGACGACGAACTGGGCGCGCTCGATCTGCTGTCGTTCGGCGAGAACACGATCGGCGGACCGCTCACCGCCAGCACGTTCTTCTACGACGCGAAGCTGCCGGCCTACGACATCCTCAACCTGCGGGTCGGGCTGCGCCGGACGGCCTGGGACGTCTCCCTGTACCTCAATAACGTCACCGACGAACGCGCGCTGCTGTCGCTCGACCGTGAGCGCAACACCCGCGCCCGTATCAGCTACCTGACCAACCAGCCGCGGACGTTCGGGATCGCCACGAGATTCAATTTCTAGTGGGGCGGCCGCCACTCCCGGCGAAGTCGCGGGGGTGAAGCCGTTGCTGGCACGATTTCCTGCAGATAGCCTGCGTAATCTATAGTAAGAGGCCGGCCCGGAGCCGGCCTTCTCATTTCCACCACAGATGCGCGCGGTTGACATCATTCGTCGCAAGCGTGACGGCGGTGCGCTCGACCGCGAACAGATCGAGTTCTTCGTCCGTGGCGTGACCGACGGCACGCTGCCCGACTACCAGACCGCGGCGCTGTTGATGGCGATCCTGTTGCGCGGGATGACGGCCGAAGAGACCGCCTGGCTCACCGGCGCCATGGTCGCCTCGGGCGTGAAGGTCGACTATCCCGACGTGGACGGTATCCCGGTCGACAAACACAGCACCGGGGGCGTCGGCGACAAGACGTCGTTGATCCTCGCGCCGCTCGCCGTCGCCTGCGGCGCGATCGTGCCGATGATGTCGGGACGCGGTCTGGGGCACACGGGCGGCACGCTCGACAAGCTCGAATCCATCCCGGGCTTCAGAACCGGCCTCTCGCTGGACGAACTGCGAACCGCGGTCTCCACGATCGGGTGCGCGCTGATCGGTCAGACCTCCGAGATCGCCCCCGCGGACCGCAAACTCTACGCCCTGCGTGACGTGACCGGGACCGTCGAGAGCGTTCCGCTCATCTGTGCGTCGATCATGAGCAAGAAGATCGCCGAAGGCATCGGCGGCCTCGTCCTCGATGTGAAGACCGGCAGCGGCGCGTTCATGAAGACGCTCGACGACTCGCGCGCGCTGGCCCGATCGCTGGTCGCGATTGGCGAGGCGGCCGGCGTCAGGTCGGAAGCGCTCATCACGCGCATGGACACGCCTCTCGGGCTCCACATCGGCAACGCGTCCGAGGTGATCGAGTGCATCGAGGTGCTCAAGGGACGCGGCCCCGAGGACACCCGCGAGCTGTCCATCGTCCTTGCCGCCAGGATGCTGATCGTGGCGCAGATCGAAAGCGATGCCGCGGCGGCGGACGGCCGGATCCGCGGCGTGCTCGCGAGCGGCGCCGCGCTCGACGTGTTTCGTGCGGTCGTCGAGAACCAGGGTGGGGATCCACGCGTGGTGGACGACTACGCCCTGCTGCCGTCGGCGCCCGGCGAGGCGCGGATCGTCGCTCGCGGCAGCGGATACGTTCAGCTCGACTCCGAAGCAATCGGCCACGCCGCGGTCGCCCTCGGCGCCGGACGATCGACGCTGGACGACGTGGTGGATCCCGGCGTCGGCGTGGAGATCGTGGCACGAGCAGGTGCGCAGGTGCGGGCGGGCGACGCCGTGCTGCTCGTCAGACACCGGGGCGGACGCGGCCTCGAGACGGCGCGGGCACTGCTCGAGCGCGCCATCAGTATCAGCGACGGATCCGTGCCGCAGCCGCCGCTCATCGTGGAGAGGGTCATGCATGGCTGAACGGGAGAACACGACGCTGCGGATTGCCGCAGCCGTTCTCGCTCTGGTACTCGGTGGCGCGGTGTTCCTCCTGCGAAATACGCTGAACCCCAGGATCCAGGGCCTGGCCGGCGTCATCGTCTTCATTGCGATCATCGCCGCGTGCTCGCGCAACCTCCGCGCAGTGAGCTGGAGGACGGTCGGCTGGGGCCTCGCGCTCCAGATCGGCCTCGCCCTCTTCATCCTCAAGTTCGAGGTCGGCGGCGTGAGGCCGGGCTACGTGTTCTTCACCAGGATCGCCGACCTGGTGAAGCAGTTCCTCGAGTTCACGAACGCCGGTTCGCAGTTCGTGTTCGGGTCGCTCGCCAATCCCCCGGTCCTCGAGAAGGGGCTCGGTGCGGGCAACGGCTTCGTCTTTGCCTTCACCGCGCTGCCGACGATCATCTTCGTCTCGTCGTTCTTCACGGTCCTGTACTACTTCGGCGTCCTGCAGTTCATCGTCCGCATCTTTGCGCGCGCCATGCAGTTTGCGATGCGGACGAGCGGCGCGGAAACGCTCTCGGCCGCGGCGAACGTCTTCATGGGCCAGACCGAAGCGCCGATCATCGTCAAACCGTACGTGCCCGGGATGACGAGGTCCGAGCTGCTGGCGATGATGGTTGGCGGGATGGCCACGATTTCTGGCGGCGTGATGGCGGTCTACATCGCGCTGGGCGCCGATCCGGTCGCGATCCTCACGACGTCAGTCATGGCGGCGCCCTGCGGTCTCTACCTGTCGAAGATCCTGTTCCCCGAGACGGAAGAGCCCGCGACACGCGGCGACGTGAAGGTTGCGGTGGAGCGGACGCACTCCAACGTGATCGACGCCGCCTCGGCTGGCGCGTCCGACGGGACGATGCTCGCGATCAACGTCGCCGCGATGCTCATCGCGTTTCTGGCGTTCATCGCGCTGTTCGACTACCTCCTCGCGCTGGTCCATCCCGACCTCTCCCTCGCGCGCATCTTCGCCGTGGTCTTCGCGCCGATTGCCGTGCTGATGGGGGTCCCGGCACAGGATGTTCCGGCGATGGGTGATCTCCTTGGCACGAAGCTCGTCGCCAACGAGTTCGTCGCCTACGTCAAGCTGACGAGTGAGTACCGGGGCGTGATCAGCGATCGGTCCTACGTGCTGGCGACGTATGCGCTGACCGGGTTTGCGAACTTCGCGTCGATCGGCATTCAGCTCGGCGGTATCGGTGCCATGGCCCCGACGCGCCGCGGCGACCTGGCGCGTCTGGGCTCGCTCGCGCTGCTTGGCGGCTTCGTCGCGACGCTCATCAATGCGTCGATTGCAGCGGCGTTGCTGTGACGTGCGGCGTGCGACGTGCGGCGTGCGACGTGCGCGGTGCGACGTGCGACGTGCGGTGCGACGTGCGCGGTGCGACGTGCGCGGGCCGCGGTGGAGTAGTGTCGGTGCAGAGCGCAGGCGGAGTCATGTCAGGGCCTCGGCGCCGCAGGGGCGACATGCCCCCGGCGCTTCAGGCTCGCCTGGAAAGCGAACAGGCATGAGGCGAGTCGCGCGGACCGATGAGGCGAAACGATGGACTACTACGACAAGGTGCAGGCGGCGGCGGAGCGGGTGCGGGCGTTCGGGGTGCCGGACGTGGCGATCGTGCTCGGGTCGGGGCTTGGCGACTTCGCGGACGGACTCGAAGACGCGATGACGACGCCGTATGGGGAGATTCCCCATTGGCCCGCATCCGCAGTCATCGGGCACGCGGGCAAGCTCGTCGTCGGCACGCTGCGCGGGAAGAAGGTGGCGGCGCTCTCCGGGCGGGCCCATTACTACGAGGGGCACGACCTCCGCACCGTGACGTTCGCCACCCGCGTGCTTGGTGTGCTGGGCGTGAAGACGATCATCCTCACCAATGCGGCCGGCGGCATCAATACCAGCTTCAAGCCGGGCACGCTGATGATCATCGACGATCACATCAACCTGCTCGGCAGCAGTCCACTAATCGGCCCGAACGAGGAGCGCTTCGGCCCGCGCTTTCCCGATATGACCGAGGTCTACTCGAAGCGCCTTCGTGCGATCGCCGACGAGGCTGCACAGAGTGTGGGTGTGCCTGTTGCACACGGGGTGTACGTCGCGCTGCACGGCCCGAGCTATGAGACGCCGGCCGAGATCCGGTTCCTGCGGACGATTGGCGCCGACGCCGTGGGGATGTCCACGGTCCCCGAGGCGCTCGTGGCCCGGCACATGGGAATGGACGTGCTCGGGATCTCGTGCATCACGAACCCGGCCGCAGGCGTGCTGCCGGAACCGCTGCACCATGATGAAGTGATGGAAGTCGCTCGGCGCGTGAGGGGGGAGTTCTCGGCGCTGCTGGAGGGGATCGTTGAGCGGCTCTGACGTGACGACGCTCGTCGCCGCCGCGACCGAGGCGCGGAACCACGCGCAGGCGGACTACTCCGGGTTCAAGGTCGGCGCCGCGCTCGAAACGGCCGACGGCCGGATCATCACCGGCTGCAACATCGAGAACGCCTCCTACAGCCTGACGATCTGCGCCGAACGCGTCGCGCTCGTCAAGGCGCTGTCGGACGGGCATCGGCAGTTCACACGCATCGCCGTGGTGGCCGACACCGCAGCGCCGACGCCTCCGTGCGGACCGTGCCGCCAGCTCCTCTGGGAGTACTGCGGGGATATCGAGGTCGTCCTCGCCAACCTGGACGGCCCCGCCGCCAGCCACTCGCTGCTGGACCTTTTGCCGCATCCGTTCGATAAGCGGCTGCTAGAATAGGCGTTTATGCTCCCCACAATCGAATGGCAGGGCGACGCCGTCGTCATGGTCGATCAGCGCAAGCTTCCGGCGCAGGAAATCTACGTGCGCTGCCGCACGTCGCAGGAGGTCGCCAAGGCGATTCGAACGATGGTGATCCGCGGGGCCCCCGCCATCGGCGTTGCGGCCGCGATGGGCATCGCGCTCGGCATGCGGCGCAGCACCGCCAAGGGGGTCAAGCAGTTCGCCGTCGAGTTCCAGAAGACGTGCGACATGATGGCGGCGACGCGGCCCACCGCCGTCAACCTGTTCTGGGCGATCGACCGCATGAAGCGGACGTTTGCCGAGGGAGCGCAGGCCGGCGAATCGACCGAAGAGATCACGGAGCGGCTCGAGCGCGAAGCCCGCGCCATCCACGACGAAGACGTGGCGAGCTGCCGCGCGATGGGCGCGTTTGGCGCGTCGCTCGTGCCGGACGGCTCGCGGGTGCTGACCCACTGCAACGCCGGCGCGCTGGCGACGGCCGGCTACGGTTCGGCGCTGGGTGTGATCCGCGCCGCCGTGGAGCAGGGGAAGAAGGTCGCGGTCGTTGCGGATGAAACCCGTCCGTTCCTCCAGGGATCCCGCTTGACCGCGTGGGAACTCGTCCGCGACGGAATCAATACGACGGTCATCACCGAGAGCATGGCCGGTCCGTTGATGCGCGCCGGCGATATCGACCTGGTCGTCGTCGGCGCGGACCGGATCGCCGCCAATGGCGATACGGCGAACAAGATCGGGACGTATACCGTGGCCGTCCTCGCCCACGAGCACAAGATCCCCTTCTACGTCGCGGCGCCGCTCTCGACCATCGATCTCGCGACGGCCGACGGAGATCACATTCCGATCGAGGAGCGCGACCAGCGCGAGGTGTCGCATTTCGGCTCGTCGCGTCTCGCGCCCGAGGGGGCGCACTTCCGCAACCTGGCGTTCGACGTCACCCCGCACCGCTATATCGCCGGGATCATCACCGAGCGGGGGATCTTCCGTCCGCCGTATACCGAAACACTGAAGAAGGCGTTCGAGGAGCGCGCCGTCCCGGCCGGGTAAGTCCCTGGTGCATCTGCTTGGCATCGAAACGTCGTGTGATGAGACCGCTGCGGCGGTCCTGACGGAAACCGGGGATCCGTCACGTCCCTGGGCGATCGGTGCCAATGTCGTGGCCTCGCAGACCGCGATCCACCGTGAGTGGGGCGGGGTGGTGCCTGAGCTGGCGTCGCGCCAGCACGTCCGCGACATCTGCGGCGTCGTCGAAGAGGCGCTGAACACCGCGCGCGTCACCTTCGATGACCTGGGAGCCGTTGCCGTCACGCAGGGACCCGGTCTTGTCGGATCGCTGCTCGTCGGCGTGTCCTTCGCCAAGGCGCTCGCGTGGTCGCGAGGGTTGCCGATCGTCCCCGTCCATCATCTTGCCGGTCACATCGAGTCACTGACGCTCGCGCACGGCGAACTGCCGATGCCCGCCGCCGTGCTCGTCGTTTCGGGCGGCCACACCAGCCTCTACTTCGTCCCCTCGCCGGGCGTCTACCAGCTCGTCGCGCGGACGCGCGATGACGCAGCCGGCGAGGCCTACGACAAGGTGGCGAAACTGCTCGGGCTCGGGTATCCGGGTGGACCCGTGATCGACCGGCTCGCCAGACAGGGAAACGATCGTGCGATCGCGTTTCCGTCCACTCGCCTCACGCATGCCGACCGGAATGCCCCGTCCGCCACGGGAGCGGCGCTCCTGCCGCCTGAGGTCGCCCGCCGCGTGGACTTCAGTTTCAGCGGATTGAAGACCGCGGTACTGCGGTACGTGAGGGACGCAAAAGCACATGGCGAGGAGCTGCCCGACACGCTCGTCGCCGATATCGCCGCCAGCTTCCAGCGTGTCGTCGTCGAGGCGTTGCTCGATCGCACGTTCGAGGCGGCGCGCTGGCTGAACGTGAAGAGCGTCGGGATCGCCGGCGGCGTCTCGGCGAACAGCCGCCTGCGCGCCGAAGCCGAGGCCCGCGGCGCGGACTACGGTTTGCCGGTCTTCGTCCCACCACTCTCGCTGTCCACCGACAACGCCGCCATGATCGGCGCGGCCGG
>DASWVN010000167.1:0-12596 GCA_036401215.1 Vicinamibacterales bacterium
GCGCACCGACTGGTAGAAGTTGATGCCTTCGTTACAGGCGTTGCTCGAGGTCGCGGAGGTGATCCCGGCGATCACCCACAGCCCTCCTTCGGACACCAGAAGCGGTCCGCCAGAATCGCCGGAGCAGACGGAACTCGACGGCGGGCCGAACCGCGTCTCGAGCAGCGATGAACCGACCGCGCTCAGCGTCGTACTGCCGGCGCGCAGCGTCGCGCCCGCGTTGTCCTGGTTTCGTCCCCATCCGACCAGGACGGCGGTTTCACCGACCCGGGGATCACGGTTCGCCAGGATCGGGATCGACGTGCGTGGCAGGTCCTCGTCGACGAAGATGACGCCGACATCGAAAAGGTCGGACCGGCCGAACGCGTAGTTGGGGTAATGGACGAACGACGTCGTGACGATCTGAGGATTGGGTGGGCCGAGCCACACGCGGACTTCGCTCACGCCTTCGTCGAGGCAGTGCGCGGCGGTGAGAACGGCCCTCGGACCGATGATCGTTCCTGAGCACTGGCCGCCCCCGCCGATCCCGCTCATGTTGAGCAGCACGACCGGCGAGCGGTCGGGGGAACACTCGGCGCCGTTGAGGATCGACGTCCCGGACGCCGGTGCGCCGGACCCGAAGATGTTGCAGGCGTCCACCGCCGCGATCGGCGCCGGCGAACTTGGCGTCGGCGTGCTGGTCCCCCCGCCGCCGCAAGCCGCGACAGCAAGAAGCGCGACAACGACGACTGCAGCGATGCGCATTCCAGCTACTCCTTCGCGGTCCGGCACCTCGTCTTCAGCATTCGACATTCGTCATTCAGCATTGACAGAGGCCCGACTATTCCTCCCGATCGTCGCCAGTGGGATGGGGCAGAGCCGTCCCCGTCCACGGCGCGAGCACGCCGGCCTTGACGTAGGTGAACAGCTTCTCACGGGTATCGACGATGTCGAGATTCCTCATCGTCAACTGCCCGATCCGGTCCTGCGGGGAGAACATCGACTCGCCCTTCTCCATCGTCAGCCGCTCCGGCTTGTAGGTCAGGTTGGGGGATGATGTGTCGAGGATCGTGTAGTCGTTGCCGCGGCGGAGTTCGAGGGTGACCTCGCCGGTGACCGCGCGCGCGACCCAGCGCTGCGCCGTCTCGCGCAGCATCATCGCCTGCGGATCGAACCAGCGCCCCTGATAGAGCAGCCGTCCGAGCCGGCGTCCGTTCTCGCGGTACTGTTCGATCGTGTCCTCGTTGTGGATGCCGGTGATCAGCCGCTCGTAGGCAATGAAGAGCAGCGCCAGGCCGGGCGCCTCGTAGATGCCGCGGCTCTTCGCCTCGATGATGCGGTTCTCGATCTGGTCGCTCATGCCGAGGCCGTGGCGTCCGCCGACGCGGTTGGCTTCGAGAATGAGCTGGACGCCGTCCTTGAAGGTGATGCCGTTGATCGCGACCGGCTGCCCCTCGTCGAAGCGGATCGTCACCTCCTCGCGCTTGATCTGCACGTCGTCGCGCCAGTGCGCGACACCCATGATCGGCTCGACGATCTTCATGCCGGTGTCGAGCTGTTCGAGGTCCTTGGCTTCGTGCGTGGCGCCGAGGATGTTCGAGTCGGTGGAGTACGCCTTCTCGGCCTTCATGCGGTACTCGAATCCCGCGGCCGTCATGTAGGCCGACATCTCCGCGCGTCCGCCGAGGTCGTCGATGAACGCCTGGTCCAGCCACGGCTTGTAGATCTTCAGGTTGGGATTGGCGAGCAGGCCGTAGCGGTAGAACCGCTCGATGTCGTTCCCCTTGTACGTGCTCCCGTCCCCCCAGATGTGGACGTCGTCTTCACGCATGGCACCGACGAGCATCGTGCCGGTCACCGCGCGGCCGATCGGCGTGGTGTTGAAATAGGGGACGCCGGCCGTCGAGATGTGGAACGCGCCGCACTGGAGCACGGCGATCCCCTCGGTGACGAGCTGCTGCCGGCAGTCGATCAGGCGCGCGTGTTCGGCGCCGTACTCGAGCGCCCGTCGCGGGATGCTCTCGTAATCGGTTTCGTCCGGCTGGCCGAGGTTGGCCGTGTAGGCGTAGGGGATCGCGCCTTTGGCGCGCATCCAGTGAAGCGCGGCGCTGGTGTCGAGTCCGCCCGAGAAGGCGATCCCGACCCGTTCGCCGACGGGGAGCGACTGAAGGATCGTGGACATGCGAGGTTCAATTCTATTAGAGGTTCGTGCGCGGCGACGTCGATCTGCCGCGAACCCCATCTCGTAATACAGTGGGCGTGATGCCGCAGCCGGTGCCGCAGACCTCGATCGAAACCGTCTTCTCCGCCCAGGACATCACGAAGGTCTACCACATGGGCGAGGTCGAAGTGCACGCGCTCCGCGGCGTCAGCCTCGAGCTGCGCGAATCGGAATTCCTCGTCCTGCTTGGACCGTCGGGCAGCGGCAAGTCCACGCTGCTGAACATCCTTGGAGGTCTCGACCTCCCGACCTCGGGCACCGTCACCTACCGCGGCCAGAACCTCACCACGGCGGGGGAGCGGGCGCTGACGATGTACCGGCGCCGGCACGTCGGGTTCGTCTTCCAGTTCTACAACCTGATCCCGAGCCTCACCGCACGCGAGAACGTCGCGCTGGTCACCGACATCGTCGACGATCCGATGAAGCCGGAGGACGCGCTGCGCCTGGTGAACCTGCAGGAACGGCTCGACCACTTTCCATCGCAGCTCTCCGGCGGCGAGCAGCAGCGCGTCGCCATCGCGCGCGCGGTGGCGAAGCGTCCCGACGTGCTGCTCTGTGACGAACCGACCGGGGCACTCGACATCGCCACCGGCATCCTCGTTCTCGAAGCGATCCAGCACGTGAACGAGCAACTGGGGACGACCACCGCGGTCATCACGCACAACGCGGCGGTCGCCGGCATGGCCGATCGCGTCGTCTCGCTCTCCGACGGACGCATCGTCAGCGATCAGCGCAACGAACAAAAGCTCAAAGCGTCGGAGTTGTCGTGGTGAGGTGGTCAACTCCAAACTCCAGACTTCCAACTCCACAACCGCAATTTGGCATTTGGAGTTTGGAGTTTGAAGTTTGAAGTTTGAAGTTTGAAGTTTGGAGTTGGGAATCGACAGCGTGAGACCCCTGAACCGCAAGCTCGTTCGGGACATCTGGGCGCTCAAAGGGCAGTCGCTCGCCATCAGCCTCGTCATCGGCGCCGGCGTGGCGATGTTCATCATGTATCTCAGCACGTTCGCATCGCTGAGGCTGACCCAGTCGACCTACTACGACCGCTACCGGTTCGCTGACGTCTTCGCCAGCTTGACGCGCGCACCGATGGCGCTGCGCGACCGGATCGCCGACATCCCCGGCGTGGCGATGGTCGAGGCGCGCGTGGTCGTGGACGTCACTATCGACGTGCCGGGCCTGGTCGAACCGGCAAGCGGACGCCTCATCGGCATTCCGATTCCCAAGGAGCCGATGCTCAACGACCTGTTCCTGAGGCGGGGCCGGTATCCCGATCCCGGGCACACCGACGAGGTCGTGGTCAGCGAGGCGTTTGCGATCGCGCGTGAACTCGGTCCGGGCGACTCCCTTGGCGCCGTCATCAACGGACGCCGCCGCGACCTGGAGATCGTCGGCGTGGCGCTGTCACCCGAGTACGTCTACAGCATCCGTCCCGGCGAACTGATCCCCGACGACTCCCGGTTCGGCATCTTCTGGATGGACGGACGCGCGCTCGCGGCGGCGTTCGACATGGAGGGAGGCTTCAACCACGTCTCGCTGCGCCGCGCGCCGGGCGCGAACGAAGCGGACGTCATCGCCCGCCTCGACCGCCTGCTGTCGATTTACGGCGGCCTCGGCTCGATTCCGCGCGACCTGCAGACCTCGCACTGGTATCTCGACAACGAATTGCGTCAGCTCCAGAGCGTCGGGTTGATCCTGCCGATCGTCTTTCTCGCGGTCGCGGCCTTTCTCCTCAACGTCGTCCTCACGCGCATCGTGTCGGTGCAGCGCGAGCAGATCGCGGCGCTGAAGGCGCTCGGCTACACGAACCTCGAGTTGTCGTGGCACTACGGCAAGCTGAGTCTCCTCATCGGCGCCGCGGGCGCCGCGCTCGGTGTTGCCGGGGGCGCATGGATGGGATCGGGAATGACGTCGATCTACAACGACTTCTTCCGGTTCCCGACGCTGCTGTACCATCTGCCGCCCCGCGTGGTCGCCGGTGGAGTGCTCGTGAGTTTCGTCGCGGCGGCGCTCGGCGCGCTGAGCGCCGTCCGCCGCGTCGCCGCGCTGCCGCCGGCCGAAGCGATGCGTCCGGAGCCGCCCGCGAGCTACGGACGCAGCTGGGTCGAACGCATCGGCCTGGAACGTTTTCTGTCGGCGCCGGTGCGGATGGTGCTGAGAAACGTCGGCCGTCATCCAGTCCGCACCGCGACGTCCGTGAGCGGGATCGCGGCGGCGGTGTCGATGCTGATCCTCGGCACCTTCTTTCTGGACTCGATCGACGTGCTGATGGATCAGCAGTTCTTCGTCATCCAGCGCCAGGATGTGACGGTCAACTTCGTTCTGCCAGCCTCCAATCGCTCGCTCTACGAGATGGCGCGGCTCCCGGGCGTCATGCAGGTGGAGCCGGTTCGCGCCGTGCCAGCCCGGTTGCGCGCGGGGCATCGCTCTCGGATCGTCTCGATCCAGGGGCTTCTCGCCGATCCCGAGTTGAACCGGGTCGTCGACGTGCAGGGTGGACCGATGCGCCTGCCGCCTGGCGGCCTCGTGCTGTCATTGAAGCTTTCGGAGGTGATCGGCGCGCATGTCGGCGACGATGTCGTGGTGGAGGTGCTCGACGGCGAGCGTCGCATCCAGTCCATCCCTGTCGTCGGCATCGTCGAGGAACACATGGGGATGTCGGCTTACATGGAAATCGACGCGGTGCGGCGGCTCGCCGGTCAGGGCGGATCGCTGACAGGCGCGTTCCTCACGGTCGACCCGGATGCGGCAGACGACCTGTACAGGACGTTGAAGGACATACCGGCGGTCGCCGGCGTCGCGCTGAAGCGGACCGCGATCGAAAGCTTCAACAATACGCTGGCAGAGACGTTCTACGTCATGATCTTCTTCAACCTGCTGTTCTCGGGCATCATCGCGGGGGGCGTGGTCTACAACGCGGCGCGCGTCTCGTTCTCGGAACGGAGCCGCGAACTGGCCAGCCTGCGCGTGCTCGGATTCACACGCGGCGAAATCTCGTTCATCCTGTTAGGAGAGCTGGCGTCGGTCACGCTGATGGCGATCCCGATCGGGATGGTCCTTGGATACGTTTTCGCCGGCGCACTGGTCGCGGCGTTCAACACCGAGCTGTATCGGTTTCCGCTGATCGTGACGACGAGGACGTTTGCGTTCGCCGCGTGTGCAGTGCTCGTGTCGGCGACGCTATCGGGGCTCGCGGTGCGGCGGCGGTTGGACACGCTGGACCTGGTGGCAGTCCTGAAGACACGGGAGTGAAGTGGGACACGTGAAACTCCGAATTATGAACGCCGAACTCAGAACAATTCAGCATTCGTCATTCAGCATTCAGCATTGATCCCTGTCTCGATGAAACGCGCTCTTCGAATCGGCCTCGTCGTCCTCGTACTGGCGGCTCTTGCGCTATGGGCCTTCAGTCCTTCACCCGTGCCGGCTGACTTTGCGGAAGTCACGAGGGGATCGTTGCAGGTCACGGTCAGCGACGAAGGGCGGACGCGGGTCCGGGACCGGTTCGTCGTGTCGGCGCCGCTGCCGGGACGGATGCGGCGGATCCAGCTGGATCCGGGCGACCCGGTGGTCGCCGGCAAAACGGTGCTCGCACAGTTCGAGCCGTCGGCGCCGACGTTGATCGACGTGCGGACGCGCGCCGAACTCGAAGCACGGGTCAAGGCCGCGCAGTCGGCGCTCGGCGGCGCACGCGCCGAGCGTGAGCGGGTGCGCGCCGAAGTGGAGTTCGCGGAAGCCGAGCTGAAACGCGCGCAGCGGCTCGTGGAAGAGAAGGTCATCGCGCCGCGCGAACTGGAAGCCGTCCAGCGGCAGGCGGCGGTCGCAACCCGATCCCTCCAGTCGGCGGAGTTCGCGGTCACGACCGCCGAACACCAACTCGAGATGGCACGTGCCAGCCTGATCCAGAGCCGGGGAGGCGGCACGGAACCGATTCCGCTCCTCTCGCCGATCGATGGTGTGGTGCTGCGGATCGTGCAGGAAAGTGAGACGGTCGTGCCAACGGGACAGCCGCTCCTGGAGGTCGGCGACGTCGAGGATCTCGAGATCGTCTCGGACCTGCTCTCGAGCGCCGCGGTCCACGTCAGGCCCGGGCAGCACGCGCTGATCGAGCAGTGGGGCGGCGATCAGCCGCTCAAGGGTCGCGTGCGGCTCGTCGAGCCGTCCGGCTTCACCAAGATTTCGGCGCTCGGCGTCGAGGAACAGCGCGTCAACGTCATCATCGACTTCGTCGACCCGCCCGAGAAGCTGCCGAACATCGGTGATGGGTATCGGGTCGAGGTCCGCATCATCGTGTCGTCGCGCGAGAACGTTCTGAAGGTCCCGACGAGCAGCCTCTTCCGCCATGAAGGCGAGTGGGCGGTCTACGTGGTCGAGAACGACCGCGCGTCCCGCCGTATCGTCCAGCTTGGCGAACGCAACAGCCTCGAGGCCGAAGTGACCGGCGGTCTCTCGGGCGGCGAACGGATCATCGTCTACCCGAGCGATGCGGTGAGCGACGGGGTGGAGGTGACCGCGCGCTGACGCGCGCGAAGTCCCAAACGGCCAACGCCCAATTCCCAAGTTCCAATTCCCAAGTTCCAATTCCCCCTTCGAATCTTGGGACTTGGAACTTGGAAGTTGGGCGTTGGAAGTTGGGCGTTGGACGATGGCCCTTCGTCCTGCTGGGCTTCGACTCTCGTGCCAGGCGTTACACTCTCCCTTGGGTCACACCGAGGAGGCAGGCATGGCATCGACGAAATGCGCGCATGAGGTCTGCAATTGCCAGGTCGAACCCGGCGGACCATATGGGAAGTACTGCAGCGAGCATTGCAAGGACGCCAGGAAGATGACCGAACTGCACTGCGGGTGTCCTCACCCCGGCTGCAGGTAGATCGCCAGAGCCTGGGACTCCCAGGCTCTGTTTCCCATCGTCGGCTTGCGAGGCAACCCCCGGCACCGCGCACCGCGCACCGCGGACCGCGGACCGCGGACCGCGGACCGCGGACAGCGTCAGAGAATCACCCGCTCGTCACCGACGCGCCTCGTGATCCGCTGCCCATCGAGGTATTCCAGCAGCGGGACCGCGTACTTCCGCGAGAGGCCCGTCAACTCCTTGAACTCGCCGACCCCGAGCTTCGGACTCACGGCCTTCCGCGCCCGGACGTCGTCGACGAGCTTCTGCAGCGCCGCGCGATCCACGATCAGCGTCTCGTTGACTTTCGCGAGCAGCTGTTCTTTCAACAGGAGCTGGATGATCTTCCGTCCAGTCGCGCGATCGACACCGACCGATGCCGTCACTTCGTCTGGCGGCGCCGCCTGGAGCCCCAGTTCCCGGAACTTCGCCAGCAGTTGTTCACGCGTCTTCTCGTCGGCACCCTGCAGTGTCACCGATCGTCCGTGCGCATGCACGATGTCCTGATCGATCCCGATGGTCTTCGTGCCAACCAGGGAATCGAGGACGGCCCGGAAGAAGGAGGGTGACGCGTCAGCGAAGATCTTCGCCTTCAAGTCTTCACGGCTGATCCCTGGCAGCAGCGGCTCTGCCGTGTGGAACCGCCGCACGGCCTCGACCGTCTTCGACGCCGCCCGCTTGAAGACGTCGGCGTCCGCGACGGTCGCCGGCGCCTCGCTGAGCACGCGGACGCTTCCCGCGCGCCCGAGCGACAGCAGCTCCTTTCGCGCGATGTCGTGTGCGACCCCGAGACGCGCCACGACCGCCGCCTCGTCGAGCGTGGCCGCGGCGGCCTCGGCGACGAGCCGCTTGATGCGATCCGCCGGCGAGCCGCTCCTGAACACACGCAGCCGCTCCACGAGCGCAGGATCGCTTCGCCTCGAGCGAGGCGGGTGCGCGTCGAGGATCTCGCCGCCGCCGAGGGTCGTCATCGGCGAGTACTGCCGGATGATGAATCGGTCGCCCGGAAGCGCGAAGGCCGGCTGATCCAGCCGGATCCTCGCAAACGACGAGGCGCCTGGTTCGAGCGCGTCCTGCCCGAGCAACACGACGTAGCCGATGAGTTCGCTGGTGCCGACGTGAAAGCGGACGCGCTTGCGCTGCGGGAGCGCCGGTGCGTCCGGCAGCAGTTCCAGATGGACGTCGAACGTCGTCGTCGGCGAGAACGTGCCAGGCGTCGTGACCACCATCCCGCGCGAGATGTCGGCGAGGTCCACGCGCTGAAGATTGAGCGCGGTCCGCTGACCCGCCCGCGCCTCGTCCACCGGCCGGCCGTGAACCTGCACGCCGCGCACGCGCGCCGGTTTGCGATCGGGCAGCAGTTCCACCTCGTCGTCGCGGCGGACCCGTCCGGCGATCAGCGTGCCGGCGGCCACGGCGCCGAAGCCCTTCATCGTGAACGCGCGATCCACCGGCAGCCTGAAGATCTGCGAGGCATCGCGCGGAACGACCGCGGCCGAGAGTTGCCGCAGCGCCTGGATCAGTTCGGGAATGCCCTCTCCGGTGTGCGCGCTGGCCCGCAGGACCAATGCGTCGGCGAGGAACGTGCCCTTCAGGAACTCGTGCACCTCGACCTCGACGAGGTCGACGAAGTCGGGTTCCACCGTGTCGATCTTCGTGAGGACGGTGAGTCCCTTCTTGACGCGCAGCAGCTGGCAGATCGCGAGGTGCTCGCGCGTCTGGGGCATGACCGATTCGTCGGCCGCGATCACGAGCAGCACCACGTCGATGCCGCCCACGCCCGCGAGCATGTTCTTGATGAATCGTTCATGCCCGGGAACGTCGACGAACCCGAGCGTCGTGTCGGCGTCGAGCGGCAGGTTGGCGAAGCCGAGATCGATGGTGATGCCGCGTGTCTTCTCCTCCTTGAGCCGATCGGTGTCGATGCCGGTCAGCGCCTTCACCAGCGAAGTCTTGCCATGATCGATGTGGCCCGCCGTCCCGACGATGATGTGGGGCATTGAAACGATTCTAGCGTTCCCGCTCGGGTAGAATTTTCGCCATGCGTCTTTCAGCTGCTCTCATCGCCATTGCTCTTCTCTTTGCTCCAGCCGCCTCCGCGCAGGAGGCCGTCGTCAAGCAGATCCTCGAGTCTCCACAGTTCAAGGAGGCGACCGCGTTCATCCAGAAGGATCACGACCGCTTCGTGAAGGAGTTGATCCAGCTCACCGAGATCCCCGCGCCGCCGTTCAAGGAGGAAGCGCGGGCGAAGGTCTACCTGGAGATGCTGCGGGCGTCGGGCCTGAGCGACGTCGAGATGGACGCCGAAGGTAACGTGATGGGACTTCGCAAGGGCACCGGCGGTGGGAACATCGTCGCCGTCGTCGCACACCTGGATACCGTGTTCCCGGAAGGAACCGACGTGACGGTGAAACGCGAGGGGACGAAGCTGAACGCCCCGGGCGTCGGCGACAACACGCGCGGAGCCGCCGTGATGCTCGCCCTGATCCGCGCGATGAACGCGGCGAAGTTCCAGACCGTCGACGACATCCTCTTCGTCGGCAACGTCGGCGAAGAAGGGGAGGGGGACCTCCGCGGCGTGAAATTCCTGATGCAGAAGGGCAAATACAAGGATCGCATCAAGGAATTCATCGCCATCGACGGCGGGCAGCAGGGATCGATCACGCGCGGCGGCGTCGGCAGCCGCCGCTACCGGGTCACGTTCAAGGGGCCGGGCGGCCACAGCTACGGCGCCTTCGGTCTGGTCAACCCGGCCTTTGCCATGGGGAACGCGATCGCGAAGTTCTCGCGCATCACCGTGCCGCAGCAGCCGAAGACCACGTTCAACGTCGGTGTGGTCAGCGGCGGCACGTCGGTGAACTCGATTCCCTTCGAGGTGCAGATGGTGGTCGACATGCGCTCGACCGACTGCGGCGAACTGAAGAAGGTCGACGAGCAGTTCCTGGCGATCGTCCGCGAGGCGGCCGACGAGGAGAACACGGTTCGTTCGACGCGTGAGGGAAAGATCACCGCAGACCCCGCGCTGATCGGCGATCGCCCGTGCGGTGAGACGGCGCTGGAGTCGCCGATCGTCCAGACGACCGCGGCGGTGGTGAAGGCGTTCGGTCTGAAGCCGTCCTTCGGGATCAGCAGCACGGACTCGAACATTCCGATGAGCCTGGGGATTCCGGCGGTGACGATCGGCCGCGGTCCGGGCGGACGGGGGCATTCGCTGGACGAGTGGACGGTGGTCGAGCCGAAGGCGGACGTGCAGGCGATCCAGGTCGCCATGGCGATCATCCTGGCGGTGGCGCAGTAGTCCGCGGTCCGGGGTCCGGGGTCCGGGGTCCGGGGTCCGGGGTCCGCTGTGCGCGGTCTGCGGTCCGCGGTGCGCGGTCTGCGGTCTGCGGTCTGCGGTCCGCGGTGAGCGGTCCGGGGTGCGTGGTGCGCGGTTCGCGGTGCGCGGCGACAGCCGACGCACCCCCGACGCACCCCGACGCACCCCGACGCACCCTGATGCACCCTGATGCACCCCGAAGCACCCCGATTCGAGCGATAATCCGCCTCCCATGAACCCGCTCACCCTCGACCACTACGAAGCCCTCGCACGTGAGCGGATGGAGCGCTCCGCCTACGACTACTACGCCGGCGGCGCGGGCGACGAGCGGACGCTCGCGGCCAATCGCGCCGCGTTCGACGCGATCACGCTCCGTCCCCGCGTCCTCGTCGACGTGAGCGTCACCGACACCCGGACGACCCTGCTCGGCCAGGAGATCGATCTTCCTGTCCTGCTCTCGCCGACGGCCTTCAACCGCCTCGCGCACCCGGACGGCGAGATGGCCGCGGCTCGCGCGGCACGCGCCGCGGGGACGATCATGATCGGCAGCACGCTCTCCACCTGCGCGCTCGAAGAGGTGTCGAGTGCGTGCGGCGGCGGACTGTGGTTCCAGGTCTACGTCTACAAGGATCGCGGGCTGACCCGGGAGTTGATCGCGCGCGCCGAAGCCTGCGGCTATCGCGCCCTCGTGCTCACCGTCGATACGCCTCTTCTCGGGCGGCGCTATCGCGATATCCGCAACAACTTCGTCCTGCCCGAAGGGATCTCGATGCGGAACTTCGAGACGGCCACCGCGGCACGGTGGGGGGCGCACTCGTCGTTTTCCACCTACGTGCACGACCTGTTCGATCCGACGCTGACCTGGGACGCCATCGCCTGGCTGCGCGAGCAGACCCGCCTGCCGGTGCTGGTGAAAGGGATCCTGACCGCCGAGGACGCCCGCCTCGCGGTGGAGAACGGCGTGGACGGGATCGTCGTCTCGAACCACGGCGGACGCCAGCTCGATGGCGCCGTGGCTTCGATGGTGGCGCTGCCGGAGGTCGTCGAGGCGGTCGACGGCCGCGTCGAGGTGTTGATGGACGGCGGCGTGCGTCACGGCACCGACGTCCTCAAGGCGCTCGCGCTCGGCGCCCGCGCGGCCTGCATCGGCCGTCCCTACCTGTGGGCGCTGGCGGTGGATGGTGAGCAGGGCGTTCGCGACGCGCTGCGGATCCTGCGGGACGAACTCGCCCTCGCGATGGCGCTCGCCGGACGCCCGACGATCACGTCGATCGACCGCTCGATGGTCCGTCTACCCGGCGCGGCATAAAGCCGCGCCCTACTAGCCAGCGGCAGTGTCACGAGCCAAACCGCCGGGGCACGAAGGACACCAAGAACACAACGGACACAAAGGGGGAACACTAAGAAAAGAGTCTTCTTTCTTTGTGTTCCTCGTGTTCTTCGTGGCCCTTGTGCACTGAAGCCGTCGGCGCGTGCTGGGCGGACTAAAGCCGCGCTCTACACTTCGTAGCGCAGTGCCACCGACGGATCCACTCGCGCGGCGCGTGCGGCTGGTAAATAACTCGCGAGCAGGGCCGTCACTCCGAGACCCAGCGCGACGAGCGCATACGTGACCCAGTCGAGCGCGCTGACGCCGAACAGCATCGACGACATCAGCCGCGTGAGCGCCGCCGCTCCCGCGATCCCGAGGCCGATCCCGAAAGCCGACAGCACCAGTCCGTGCCGCAGGAAGAGCGAGCTGACGTCGCGCTTCGCGGCGCCCAGCGCCATCCGGATGCCGATCTCGCGCGTCCGCTGCGTCGCGATGTAGGAGATCACGCCGTAGATCCCGACCACACCGAGGAGCAACGCCACGCCCGCGGCGATGCTGAGCATCACCAGCGCGAAGGAGGTCTGCGCCATCGTCTCCGCCTGGATCTCGTCCAGTGTCTGGACGTTCGCAACCGGCAGATTCGGGTTCACCGACCATACCGCCTGCTGCACTTCCTTCAACAGCGTCGGCGATCCGAACCGGTCGTTGCGGATCGCATAGCCCAGCGACCGCATCACCATCGTGTCCTCGGACCAGAGCTTCTCGACGACCACGGGCCAGTAGATGATTCCCGGCGCGGGCCGCACGACACCATCGTCGCGCGCGTCGGCAACGACGCCGACGATCGTTCGCCAGGGAGACGTGGGCGTGTTGCGGA
>DASWVN010000168.1:0-37243 GCA_036401215.1 Vicinamibacterales bacterium
TCCTCGCCTCTCCGCTCACCGCCCAGCGCGGCGGCGGCCTGACACAGGAACAACGCGAGCAGCGCCTCCAGCTCGAGCGCGAACTGCACGAGATCGCCATCGTCGAGCGCAAGGTGATGATGCCGATGCGCGACGGCGTCAGGCTCGCGACCGACATCTACCGGCCGAAGCACGCGACGGGCAAGGTGCCGATCATCTTCAGCAAGACCCCCTACAACTTCAACTACTGGGACGTCCGCAACGGCGCGCCGCGCGACATGAGTTCGATCATCGACACGATCAAGCGCGGCTACGCCTACGTCGTGCAGAACGAACGCGGACATTTCTTCTCCGAGGGGAACTACGACATCCTCGGTGCGCCCATCACCGACGGATACGACGCGATCGAGTGGATGACGAAGCAGCCGTGGTCGAACGGCAAGGTCGGCACGACCGGATGCTCGTCGACGGCCGAGTGGCAGCCCGCCGTCGCGTCGCTGGGGCATCCGGGCTTTGCGGCGATGAACGTTCAGGGCTTCGGCGCGGGTGTCGGCCGTGTCGGTCCGTACTACGAACAGGGCAACTGGTATCGCGGCGGCGCCGTGCAGATGCTCTTCATCACCTGGATCTATGGACAGCAGAACCAGGTCCGGCCGATGTTTCCGAAGGACACGCCGCGCGAGGACCTCGTCGCCGCATCCCGGCTCTTCGATCTCGCTCCGCAGATGCCACCCGTAGACTGGGACACAGCGCTCGAGCACCTGCCCGTGCAGGACATCCTGAAGACCGTCAACGCGCCACGCGGCATCTTCGCCGACGCGATGCCGGTGCCGACCGGCGGGCGCATGATCCAGCGGACGCCGAACGATCCCGCCTGGTACAAGGGCGGTCTGTGGCACGACGACATGAAGCTCGCGCTGCCCGGCCTGTGGCAGATGTCGTGGTACGACGTGTCCGTGGGCCCGAACATCGAGATGTTCAGCCACGTCCAGCGGACCGCGCCGAAGGAAATCGCCGATCAACAGTGGATGATCATCGCGCCGGTGGCGCACTGTGCCTACACGCGGGCGACCGCCAACACGGTCGTGGGCGAGCGCAGCATGGGCGACGCGCGGCTCGACTATCAGGAGATCCTGTACGGCTTCTTCGACAAGTTCCTGAAGGGGGATGCGAACACCCGTATCGACAAGATGCCGAAGGTGACCTACTTCACCATGGGATCGAACACGTGGCAGACGTCCGACACCTGGCCGCCGGCCGGCGCCGCACCGATGACGTTCTACTTGAACAGCGGCGGCAAGGCGAATACGTCCAACGGTGACGGCGCGCTGACCCCCGCGCCCCCGGTCCCCGACTCCCCTGATTCGTTCACCTACGATCCGATGAACCCGGTTCGCTCCCTGGGTGGAAACGTCTGCTGCACCGGCAATGCCATCCAGGCCGGCGCCTTCGATCAGCGGAAGACGGAGGAGCGGCAGGACGTGCTCGTCTACACCAGCGAACCATTCAAGGAAGGCATCGAGGTGAGCGGCCCGATCGTGCCGACGCTCTACGTGTCATCGGACGCGAAGGACACCGACTTCACCGTCAAGGTGCTCGATGTCTATCCGGACGGGCGTGCGTATAACCTCGATGAGTCCATTCAGCGGATGCGTTACCGCGACGGCTACGACAAGCCTCGGGTGTGGATGGAGAAGGGGAAGGTCTACAAGGTCACGCTGCAGCCGCTCAATACCAGCAACTACTTCGCTCCGGGCCATCGCCTGCGCATCGAGGTGTCGAGCAGCAACTTTCCCCGCTTCGACCGGAATTTGAATACGGGCGGGAACAACTACGACGAATCCAGCGGCGTCGCCGCCCGCAACAGCGTCCACCATTCGAAGCAGTACCCGTCGAGCTTGACGATCACGGTCGTGAAAGCACGCGGGACGGAGCAAGCCAGGAGGGACTGAGAACGCGCTTCGCGCGGGGTTCCAGGGGGTTCCAGGGGTTCTCGAAGGTTCCAGCGGGTTCCAGTGGGTTCCGGGTTCCATCGCGCACCCCGGACCCCGGACCCCGCACCCCGCACCCCGGACCCCGGACCCCGGACCCCGGTCCGGGGTGCCGAACTTGCATCGATGCCACAATAGATGATGACTTCTGCGGCGCTCGGCGGCTTCGACTCCCTCGGTCTCACCCCGCAACTCGTGAAAGCGCTCACCGCGCTCGGCTATGAGGAGCCGACGCCCGTCCAGCGCGAGACCATTCCGCTCCTCCTCAGCGGCTCGGACCTGATCGCACAGGCCGCGACCGGAACGGGGAAGACGGCGGCGTTCGCGCTGCCGATGCTCCAGTCGCTCGCGCAGGAGAAGCGGTCCGGCCGGGTGCGCACACGCGGCATCGTGCTGGTGCCGACCCGTGAGCTGGCGATGCAGGTTGCCGAGGCGGCGCACAAGTACGCACGCGGCACCGGTCTGTCGGTTGTCCCGCTCTACGGTGGCGCGTCGATGATGCAGCAGATCCGGGCCCTCGAGCGTGGCGCCGACATCATCGTCGCGACGCCGGGCCGCGCGCTGGATCATCTTCGCCGCGGCTCGCTCGGCCTCGACAGCGTGAAGGTGGTGGTGCTCGACGAAGCCGATGAGATGCTCGACATGGGCTTTGCCGAGGACCTCGACGCTATCCTCGAGGCGACGCCGGAAGACCGGCAGACGGCGCTGTTCTCGGCGACGATGCCGCCGCGGCTGCGGGCGATTGCGGGCCGCCACCTTCGGCAGCCCGAAACCGTCACCGTCGCGCGTGAGAAGCCCGCGGCCGGAAAGCTCCCGCGCGTCCGGCAGGTGGCGTATATCGTCGCCCGTCCGCACAAGGCGGCCGCGCTGCAGCGAGTGCTCGACGTCGAAAGCCCGGCATCGGCGATCGTGTTCTGTCGGACGCGCCTCGAAGTCGACACGCTGGTCGAAACGCTGAACGCCCACGGCTACCGCGCCGAAGCCATTCACGGCGGCATGCAGCAGCGTCAGCGTGAGACCGTCATGGGACGCTTTCGCTCGGGCAGGGCCGACCTCCTGATCGCGACCGACGTCGCCGCGCGCGGCCTCGACATCCAGCAGCTCTCGCACGTCTTCAACTACGACGTTCCCTCCGCGCCGGAGGTCTACGTGCACCGCATCGGGCGGACGGGCCGGGCCGGACGCGAAGGCACCGCGATCACGCTGGCGGAGCCGCGCGAACATCGCCTGCTCAAGAGCATCGAGCGGATCACCAGGCAGAAGCTCGAGATCGCCACCCTGCCGACGGTCGCCGACCTGCGCGCGAAGCGGCTGGAACTGACGCGCGCGTCGATCCACGAACGCCTTCTTGCCGGTGACTACGATGACGTGCGCGTGGTGGTGGAATCGCTGGCGCAGGAGTTCGACATCGTCGACGTCGCGGCGGCTGCGGTGAAAGCGGCGCACGCCGCGATCGTCGGCGACGGTGAGGAGCACGACGTGCCGGTGCCGGAACCGGCTCGACATGGGAAACGCGATCCCGGCCGGGCGCGAACGCCGCGACGTGTCGATGGACGAGCCACGGCGCGGATCTTCATCGGCGCCGGCCGCCAGGCCGGGATCCGGCCGGGAGACCTCGTCGGCGCGATCACCAACGAGGCGGGCATCACCTCGCGCGATCTCGGCGCGATCGAGATCACCGATCGTTTCTCACTCGTCGAAGTTCCGGAAAACCAGGTGGACGACATCGTTGCCGCCATGCGCAAAGCGACGCTGCGGGGGCAGCGTGTTCCGGTGCGGCGCGATCGGGACAGCTGACGCGCCAAAGGTCAATGCTCCGGAACTGACGCTGTCAATGCTGAATGCTGAATGTCGAATCATCGACACTCATTCAGCATTCGTCATTCAGCATTGACAAGCGTACGGAACGTAGCATTGACCTGCCGCGCAGCGGCCGGCGGGTTAAACTGAAGGGTCGTGCAACTGCGTCTGAGCCGTCTGGCGACGTTTGCCTGGACCGTGCTCGCCTACAACATCGGGGTCATTCTCTGGGGGGCATACGTTCGTGCCACGGGATCCGGCGCCGGCTGTGGTGAGCACTGGCCCCTGTGCAACGGCGTCGTCATTCCCCGCGATCCAACCGCCGCCACGCTCATCGAGTTCTCCCACCGCATCACCAGCGGTCTGGCGTTGATCGGCGTCGTCGTGCTGCTCGTGCTGGTGAGGCGGGCGTTCGATGCCGGCCATCCGGCCCGGCGCGGCGCTGCCTGGACGGTCGTGTTCATGCTCACCGAGGCGGCCGTGGGCGCCGGCCTCGTGCTCTTTCAGCTCGTCGCCGACAACGCCACGATGGCACGCGCCATGTTCATGGCGGTGCACCTCCTCAATACCTTCATTCTCGTCGCGTGGCTCACGTTGACCGCGTGGTGGGTCTCCGGCGGCCCGGCGATCGCCACCCATGGCGAGGGGCGCCGCGCCCTGGCGCTGGGGGTCGCAACGACGGGGTTACTCCTGGTGGGTATCAGTGGCGCCGTGGCGGCGCTCGGGAACACGCTCTACCCTCACGGCTCGCTGGCCGAGGGGCTTGCGGCAGACCTGTCCGCGAGTTCGCACATCCTCATCAGACTACGGATCCTTCATCCGACTTTTGCCGTCCTTACAGGAGTCGGCCTGATGTTCGGCGCGTCGAGGATCGCTGCCGGGCGCGGACCGGTTGCGGCGCGGTTCGGCCGGGCGGTCGCCACTCTGGCCGCAGTGCAGCTGGTGCTCGGTGCGATCAACGTCATCCTGCTCGCGCCCGTGTGGATGCAGCTCGTGCATCTGCTGGTCGCCGACTTGCTGTGGATGGCGTTCGTCCTGCTCGGTGCGACGACCCTGGCGGTGGACCAGACGGTGCCGGGCGTGACGACCGGGTCTGCGGGAGTGTCCTCGATGGTGTAAGGCGGGTTCCGAAGGTCGACTGGCGCCCTGCCGGTCGTCGCGCACCTGGACCTGCACAGCTGATACGACGGTTCCTGCCAGCCAGGGTCGCACGTCGAGACCGAGATCGACGACGGGCGGCCCGCGCCTGTCGGTTCTCAGCGAGGTGAACTGTTCAATACGGTCGGCATCGGACATCGTGCGCCGAACGGCTGATCTGTCTCCCATGGGGCGGGCACGTTGCATGGAAAGTGCCGGGAATAATCCCGGCGCCCTGCTGGTTTCTGACTAGGTTGCGTGATGGCTTATCTGTTTCGAAGTGTGTGTGCCGGTCTCGTGCTCGTGGTGGGTGGTGCGGCTGCCGCCGGCGCCCAGGAACCGCGTGAGGCGCCGCCGCTCCCGTCCGGACCGATGACGCTCGAACAGGTCCTGCAGCTGGCGGAAGCGCGAAGTGAGGCGCTCGGGATCGCTCGCGCGGGGGTGCAGCGCGCCGAAGGGGAGCAGGTGCGTGCGCGCAGCGGGCTCTTCCCGCAGTTGAGCGTGTCGGGTAGCTACGATCGCGCGCTGGCATCGGAGTTCTCGAGCGTCTTCGGATCCGACGCCGGCCCGTCGTGCCCGCCGTTTGCGCTCAATCCCGGGGCGCCGCTCGACGCGCGGGTTGCCGAGATCGAACGCGCCATCGATTGCGGCGCGATCGGCAGTGCCTTGTTCGGCGGCGGCGATGACGTCGACCTGCCGTTCGGGCGTGAGAACACCTGGCGCGCGAACATCGTGTTCTCGCAATCGGTGTACTCCGGTGGGCGGCTTGGGGCGCAGGCCGACGTGGCCGCTGCCGCGCGCGAGAGCGCGGAACTCGGTGTGAACGGCGCGCGCGCGCAGCTTCTTTTCGACGTGACGCAGGCCTTCTACGATGCCGCGCTCAGCGAGCGGCTCGTCCAGATCGCCGAAGCCACGCTCGCGCAGGCGGAAGCCACGGTGCAGCAGGCGCGCGTGCAGTACGAAGCGGGTGCGCAGCCGGAGTTCGAACTGCTCCGCGCGCAGGTGACACGCGACAACCAGCGGCCCGCGGTGATCCGGCAGACGGCAAACCGCGATGTCGCCATGCTCCGGCTGAAACAGCTGCTGGACCTGCCGGAGAGCTATGACCTCACGCTCGTTGCGCCGCTCGAAGGGCCGGTGACGCCGCCGGCGCCGTTCGCCACACGTCTCGCCGAGTTCGAACGCGAGGTGGAGGCGATCGACATCGCGTCCCGGAACGCCGTGCGGGAAGTCGCGTCGCTCGTGCGGTTGCGCGAAGCGTCGCTGCGGAGCGCTCTGGCCGAGCGCCGTCCCTCGGTGTCGATCAATTCGACGTACAGCCAGGTCGCGTATCCGCAGGACGTGTTTCCGACCGGGGATTTCCGTACGAACTGGACGATCGGCGCCACCGTCGATCTGCCGATCCTGACCGGAGGACGGTTGCGCGGCGCCGAGATGGTTGCCCGGGCCGACCTCGAGGAGTCGCGGCTCCAGCTCCAGCGCACGCGCGAACTGGCACAACTCGACGCGTCGTCGGCGGTGGCGGAACTGGCGGCCGCGCGCGCAGCGCTCGAGGCGAGCACGGGCACGGTGAGCCAGGCGTCCCGTGCCTATCAGATCGCCGACGTTCGCTATCGCGCCGGTGTATCCACGCAGCTGGAACTGTCCGACGCGCGCCTGCAGCTGCAGCAGGCCGAAGCCAATCGCGCGCAGGCTGCACGCGATCTTCAGGTCGCGCGGGCGCGGATCGCGCTGTTGCCGGACCTGCCGATCGGCGCGACGTCCGGGATCGCCGCGGCAGCGGCTGCGGCGCCTGTGCCGGCGCCGGCTGCGCCGCCGCCGTCGAGCGCGGCACCGGGCGTGATCCGGGCGAGCAGCACGCAGGCCAACAGGCCAGGTGGGGGGACTGAGTGAGTATTCGTGGAACAGGTCTGCGCTTCATCGGTGTGGCGCTTCTCGCACTCGCGGCGGCGGGATGCCGCGCTGGGGCTGAGAATGCGGATCCGCCGCCATCGCCCCCAGCAGTTCAGATCGGGCCCGAGAATGTGATCACCGTCAAGCGCGATCACATCGTGACGGGACCGCTGATCTCGGGAGAGCTTCGCGCCGCCCGCGAAGCCAACGTGCGCGCGGAGCTTGGCGGTTCCGTCCTGGAGGTCCTCGCCGAAGAGGGCGAGAGCGTTCACCGGGGGCAGGTTCTCGGCCGGATCGAGGCCGCGACCCTCGAGGACGCGAAGCGTTCAGCGCAGGCGGCGGTCACGTCCGCCGAGAGTCAGCTCGACGTCGCCAGGCGGGAAGCGGAACGGACGGCGCGGCTCGTGGCCGCCGGCGCCCTCGCGCAACGCGATCTCGAGGTCGCGAACAGCAACGTGGCCGCCGCCGAGGCGGCGCTCGCCGACGCGCGCGCCCGGCTCGTCACCGCGAACAAGCAGCTCGCAGACGCGATCGTGCGTGCGCCGTTCGATGGCATCGTCGCCGACCGCCCGGTCAATGCCGGCGACGTCGTCACGCCGGGCACGGCGCTGTTCATGATCATCGATCCGTCGTCGATGCGCCTGGAGGCGTCGGTGCCGTCGGAGGAGCTTGCGCTGCTCCGCATCGGCGCGCCGGTGCAGTTCCAGGTCCGCGGCTACGGACAGCCGTTCGACGGACGCATCGATCGGATCAGCCCGCAGGCGGATCCCGCGACGCGGCAGGTGCCCATCTTCGTCAGCATCCCGAACAAGAGTGGACGCCTGGTCGCCGGGCTGTTCGCCGAAGGGCGTGTCGTCAGTGAAGCGTCCGACGGGCTCGTGGTGCCCGCCAACGCCGTCAACGAGTCGCAAGGCGGCGCCTGGGTGCTGCGGGTGGCCGACGGCAAGGCCGAGAGGGTCGACGTGAAGGTTGGTCTTCGCGACCACCGGACCGAGCGCGTCGAACTCGTGTCCGGCGTGAAGGAAGGGGACACGCTGCTGCGCGGCGCCGCCCAGGGCATCACTCCCGGGACGCCGGTCGCGGTCGCTCCGACGAGATAAGCATGTTCATTTCCGATCTCGCCATCAAACGTCCGGTCATCACGATCGTCACGATGCTCGCCATCGTGGTGTTCGGTGTCGCGGCGCTCATCCAGCTCGACACCGACGAGTTCCCCGACGTGCAGCCGCCGATCGTCGCCATCGCGATCCCGTATCCGGGCGCATCGCCGGACACCGTCGAGCGCGAAGTGATCGATCCGATCGAGGAGGTGCTCTCGGGCATCAGCGGCGTCGACAAGATCACGTCGAACTCACTCGACAGCTTCGGCAACATCATCGTCCAGTTCATCTTCGAGAAGAACCTCCAGGAGGCGACGCAGGAGATCCGCGATGAGATCTCGTCGATCCGCAACGAACTGCCGATCGAGATGGAGGAACCGATTCTCACGCGATTCGACCCGGCGGACCTGCCGATCGTCTCGTTGACGCTCTCGTCGCCCGGGCTGACCGGGCCGGAGCTGACACGGATCGCCGATCCCGATATCACCCGCGAACTGCGCGGGCTGAGCGGCATCGCCGAAGTCAACGTCGTCGGCGGTGTCGAGCGCGAGCTGACGGTGGAATTGCGTCCGCAGGCGCTTCAGGCCTCGGGGGTGAGCGTCGCGCAGGTCGTGCAGGCGCTCCAGGTGCAGAACCTGGCGGCGCCGGTCGGACGGTTGACGGGAGACCTCGATGAGCGGACGATCCGCCTCCGAGGCCGGCTGGATACTCCGGCGGATTTCAAGCAGCTCGTCGTCTCCGAATCGAACGGACGCATCGTCCGTCTTGGTGACGTCGCCGACGTGAAGGACGCCGCGGAGGAGCCGCGTTCGGCCGCGTTCTACAACGACGAGCAGGCGGTCGGGATCGACATCGTCAAATCGAAGGGATTCAGCACGACGGCGGTGGCCGATGACATCCGCCAGCGCGTGCAGCAGATCCAGCAGCGGCTGCCGGCAGGCGTGACGCTGCAGCTCGTTCGCGACGCGGGTGTTCGAGTGGAGAACTCGGTGGCCAACGTCCAGCACGCGCTGATCGAAGGGGCCGCGCTCACCGTCCTGGTCGTGTTCCTCTTTCTGAATTCCTGGCGCTCGACGGTGATCACCGGTCTCGCGCTGCCGGTCTCCGTGCTCGCGTCGTTCGTCGCCGTCTGGGCGTTCGGCTTCACGCTGAACACGATGTCGCTGCTCGGGTTGTCGCTCGCGATCGGCATCCTCATCGACGACGCGATCGTGGTGCGCGAGAACATCGTGCGGCACGTGGAAATGGGCAAGGACCATTACCGCGCCTCGTTCGAGGGCACCGACGAGATCGGCCTCGCCGTTGCCGCGACCACGACGTCGATCGTGGTCGTGTTCGTGCCGATCGCGTTCATGGGCGGGATCGCGGAGCAGTGGTTCGCGCCGTTTGCGCTGACGCTGGCCTGCTCGGTCCTGGTGTCGTTGTTCGTCTCGTTTTCGCTCGACCCGATGCTTTCGGCATACTGGCCCGATCCGCACTATCCGACCGAGCAGCGCTGGTTGCCCTCGCGTCTTCTCGTCCGGTTCAACCACTGGTTCGATCGCCAGGCGGAACGGTACAAGGGAGTCATCGCCTGGGCGCTGGATCATCGCTGGTCGATGGTGACGCTGGCGATGGTCACCTTCTTTGGAGCGCTGGCGCTGCCGGCCCTGGGCATCATCGGCGGGAGCTTCTTCCCCGTGACCGACGATTCGGAGTTCGTGATCACGATCGAGACGCCGCCCGGATCGAACCTCGCGTACACGACGTTGAAGACGACCGAGGTGGCGCGTTTGGCGCGAACGAAGCCGGAGGTGGCGTACACCTACACGACCGTGGGCGGACGCAGCGAGGCCGTCGACGAGGCGAGCGTGTTCGTGAAGCTGACGCCGAAGCACGAACGGGACCGCCACCAGGCCGACGTGAGCGCGGAACTGCGGCGCGAGCTGGCCAATCTGGCCGGTGTCACCGCCTCGATCTCGACCGGGTTCGGCGACGGGCAGAAGCAGATCCAGCTGCAGCTGCAGGGACCGGATACGGCGACGCTCCAGGCACTGGCCGACCGCGTCGCGGCGGTCGTGCGCGAAGTGCCCGGAGCGGTCGACGTCGGTCTCTCGACGAAAGGGCAGAAGCCCGAGCTGGACGTCGAGATCGATCGCGGGCTCGCCGGATCGCTGGGGGTCACCATCGGGCAGGTCGGGCAGGCGCTGCGTCCGGCGTTCGCCGGGATCGATGCCGGCGACTGGATCGATCCGTCGGGGGAAACGCGCGACGTGACCGTCCGTCTCACGCCGGCGGCGCGCACGAACGTCCGCGATCTCGAGTCGCTTCCGCTGACGATTGCCGCCGCGGATGGCGCGAACGCCACGATCCCGCTCGGCCAGGTGGCGAAGATCCGCCCCGCGCTTGGCCCCGCGCGCATCGACCATCTCGATCGCGATCGGGTGATCAGCGTGCAGGCCAACACCGAAGGGCGTCCGTTGAGCGACGTCATCGGCGACATCACGAGCCGGCTTCAGCAGCAGGTGCCGATGCCGGCCGGCTACACGTTGCGGCAGGGAGGAGAGACCGAGGACCAGCAGGAGGTGTTCGGCCGGATCCTGTTCGCGCTCGGCGTGGCCATCATGTTGATGTATTTCGTGCTGGTCGTGCAGTTCGGATCGTTCCTCGATCCACTTTCGATTCTCCTTTCGCTGCCGCTCTCGCTCATCGGGGTCATGCTCGGCCTGCTGGTCACGGGGTCGACGCTAAACCTGATGAGCATGATCGGCGTAATTCTGCTGATGGGTATCGTGGCCAAGAATGCGATCCTGTTGATCGACTTCGCGAAGTGGTCGGAAGAGGAGGGGATGGACCGGCGGGAGGCGCTGATCCAGGCCGGGCGTGTCCGGCTCCGCCCGATCCTGATGACCACCTTTGCCCTGATTGCCGGCATGGTGCCGGTGGCGCTGGGGGTCGGCGAGGGAGCCGACTTCCGGGCGCCGCTCGGCATTGCCGTCATCGGCGGGGTCGTCACGTCGACGATCCTGACGCTGCTCGTCATTCCCACGGTGTACGAGATCCTGGCCGATACGCGTGACTGGCTCGCCCGGAAATTCGGCCGCGGCGCCGAAACCGGCGGAGAACCCGTTCGTGTCAGTCATTAGCTGTTTGTCACCAGACCTGCTCCGGTTCTGATCGAATCGCGACATAATCGAGGACTTATGCACGCATTCACGAAGGCACTCCTGTACATGCTCTCCGTTTGTTTCGCCGGGGTCGGCCTGCATGCACAGACGCCATCCGCAGGCACGGGTCAGAACCAGACGGTGGACCCGATCACGCTGCCGCCGGTCACGGTCACCGCGCAGAAAGAGCCGGCCGAGATCCAGAAGGTGCCGGTCAGTGTTACGGTCGTCCCCTTCGACTGGCTGCAGCTCGGCAGCACGGTCAGCGACGCCGGGATCTACTCGCCGAACACGTACTTTTCGGAGTTCACCGCCCGCAAGCTGACGAACCCGCGCTTCCGCGGGATTGGCGCGAGCCCGGCGAACCCCTCGATCACGACGTTCATCGACGGGGTCCCGATGCTGAACGCGAACGCCTCGAACATCGAGCTGCTCGACGTCTCGCAGGTGGAGTTCGTCCGCGGTCCGCAGAGTTCGCTTTTCGGCCGAAACACGCTTGGCGGCCTGATCAACGTGTCGAGCGCACGGCCGTCGTTGACGCGCTGGAGCGGCCAGGCGGCCGTCCCGTTCGGCAACTATTCCGCGCGTGAAGTCCGGGCGAACGCCTCGGGTCCGTTGACCGACACGGTCGCGTTCGGCGGGTCGATCAGCTACGCGCAGCGCGACGGCTTCACGAAGAACGATCTCACTGGCAATGACATCGATTACCGCGAAGCGACATCCGGCAAGGCGCAGTTGCTGTGGACGCCGGCCTCTCACTGGGAAGCCCGGGTCATCGCCAGCGCCGAGCGCGCCCGTGACGGCGACTACGCACTCAGCGACCTGGATGGATTGCGCCAGGTCCACCATCGGAGTTCGCGCGACTTCGAAGGCCAGACCGATCGCGACATCGCGTCGGTGTCGGTCCTGACGCGGCGTGAAGGCAATCGCGTCGCGTTCTCGACGACGACCGGGTTCGTGCGGTGGAAGACGTTCGACGCGACGGATCTGGACTACATGCCGCTGCCGCTCGTGAGCCGCGAGAACACCGAAAAGGATTTCCAGTTCACGCAGGAGGTCCGCCTGGCGTCCGCTGCCGCCGCTCCGGTGAGACTCGGTGAGGCCGTTTCGCTCGCCTGGCAGACGGGCGCATTCCTCTTCACCGAGAGCTACGAGCAGCTCGCGCAGAACAGCTACGCGCCGTTCGTGCTCTCCCCGTTCGTCGACTTCCCGGTGATCGAGACGTCGCCGGATGCGGAGATCGACGGTTTCGGCGTCAGCGTCTACGGCCAGGGGACGTTCACGGTGCGCGAGAAACTCGACCTGATTGCCGGCGCCCGCTTCGACCGCGAAACGAAGGATGCGTTGCTGAACACCGGGTTCGCCCCGATGATCACGTCGTCGCTGTCGGTCGATACGGACGCGTCGTTCACGAACGTGTCACCGCAGTTCGCGGCGATGTACCGGCTGCGGCCGGCGCAGACGCTCTACGGCTCCATCTCGCGGGGCTTCAAGGCAGGCGGCTTCAACCCGGTGTCGCCGGCGGGATCCGAGGCCTACGACGAAGAGTACGCGTGGCACGCCGAAGGCGGGATCAAGACGTCGGCGATGAACGGCCGCGTCCGCTTCAATGCCGCGGCGTTCTGGATCGACTGGCAGGACCTGCAGTTCAACCTGCCGAACCTGCAGTCGCCCGGACAGTTCTTCATCGCCAACGTGGGCAGCGCTTCGAGCAAGGGGGTCGAGTTCGAGGTGAACGCGCGCGCCCACCGCAACGTCGATCTTTTCGGCTCGTTCGGATACACGCACGCGCGGTTCGGCGGCGAGACGACGTCGAACGGCGCCGACGTCTCTGACAACACCATCCCGAACACGCCGGATTACACAGCCGCGTTTGGCGCGCATCTCACCCACCAACTCACGCCGGCCGCGACGCTCTACGGGCACGGCGAGGTCGTCTTTTACGGCGCGTTCAAGTACGACGATGCGAACCTGGCCGGGCAGGACGCGTATTCGCTGGCGAACTTCCGTGCCGGGGTCCGCGGCAAGTACCTGTTCGCTGAGGGCTGGATCCGCAATGCGTTCGACACGTTCTACGTCCCTGTGGCCTTCGCGTTCCCCGGCGCGCAGTCCGGCTTCCTCGGCGAGAGCGGCCGCCCGCGGACGTTCGGTCTGACTGCCGGTGTGAGGTTCTGAGGCGCGTCAACTCCAAACTCCAAACTCCAAACTCCAAACTCCAAACTTCAAACTTCAAAGGTCCAAGGGTTGAACCGTTTCGGAGTTTGGAGTTTGATGTTTGGAGTTCCATGACTCCGATCCCCGCCGCCGGCCTCCTGATCGGCGTTCTCTGCTCCCTGTGGATGTTCATGATGGGCTTCACCGGGTGGTACAAGGACCCGTCGAAGCTCAATCTCTTCTTCATCGTCATCATCATCCTGATGGGAGGGCTGATCTGGGGATTGCGGCGGACGGCCGCGCAGGGGCGCACCTACAGCGGGCAGGTCGTGGCCGGCGCGCAGATGGCGTTCGTCGCCGGCCTCGTCATCTTCGTGGCATCGCTCCTGTTCACGGCCACCTTCCCCGAGTACTTCGACGAAGTGAATGCCACCTTCCGTCAGATGATGCTGAAAGAAGGGAAGACCGAGGCCGAGATCCAGGCGATGCTCGACGCCGCCGCGCCGAGCCAGACGCCGATCTGGAACGCGCTGACAGTGTCGATCGGCACGATCGTCAGAGGTATCGCCGCGACGGCCCTGATCTCCGTCTGGGTCCGGGCCGAGCGGCGTGTCGAATCGTAGAGCATCGCCGCAGGGAATAGCGGCGGGCCCCGCAGGGTTAGAGGCTCTCGAGGTCACATATGCGACGACAGCTCACCGGCATCCTGCTGCTCATCACGGCACTCGCGGCACCCGCCTTCGCGCAGAATCCTCACGACCACCACGCGGCGCTCGACGCGCGCGGGAAGCAGTTCATGGGGTTCGACCAGCAGAAGACGACGCACCATTTCATCCTCTCGAAGGACGGCGGCCGGATCCAGGTCACCGCCAATGAAGCGAACGATACCGAGTCGATCGCACAGATCCGCGATCACCTGAAGCACATCGCCGCCGTGTTCGCGCAGGGGGACTTCAACCTGCCGGCGCTCATCCACGACACGAAGGCGGTGCCTGGCGTCGAAGGCATGAAGCAGAACGCCGCCGTGCTGACGTTCACGTTCGAGGAGATCGACCGCGGCGGCCACGTCCGCATCGCCGGCCGCTCCCCGGAAGCGATCGCCGCCGTCCACGAGTTCCTGCGCTTCCAGATCACGGATCACAAGACGGGAGACCCGCTGGTGGTGAAGTAACGGGCAACGGCCGGGTCAACGACGAATGCTCCCGATCTGACGCTCGTCAATGCTGAATGCTGAATTCGAGGTTCGGCGGAGATCCAAGCCCCAGCTCGCACGTCGCAGTGTCACGTGGCCGACGGCTTGGGCACGATGAACACGAAGAACACCAGGCACACAAAGAAGTACACGACGCGAGTTTGTGTTTCTTTTGAACACGATCGCGCCTTCGACCAGGAAGCCTTCCTGGTTCGTGTCCTTCTTCGTGCTCGTAGAGACCCGTACGCCGTCGGCGCGTCCAGCGGGCTGTCGCAGGCGATCGGCGCCTCGCGGTTCTCCCGATTGACGGGCCGGTTAGAATCAAATATGCGCGCAGTTTTCACGGTCCTTCTCGTACTCGTCGTGTCGGTGGCTGCGCGTGCGCAGGAGCCGCCCCCTGTTCTGCCCATCGCCACGCCGCCTCCCTTCGATGAATGGCTCACGGAACTTCGCGCCGAGGCGATCGGACGCGGCATTTCCCCGGCGCTCGTCGAACGCGCGTTCGCGGGGATCAAGCCGGTGGAGCAGATCCTCGAACGGGACCGCGCGCAGACGGAGTTCACGCTCGAACTCGATGACTATCTGAAACGGCGCGTGAATGCGCCAACGATCCGTATCGCCCGTCAGATGTATGCGAAACACGGGCCGGTGCTGCGGCGGGTCGAGAAGGCGTACGGGGTCCCTGCACGGATCATCGTGTCGATCTGGGGGCTCGAATCGAACTTCGGGCGCTTCTCGGGCGTCCGTCCGACGATCCCCGCGCTGGTGACGCTCGCGTACGATCCGCGCCGCGGCACCATGTTTCGCAACGAGTTGTTCAACGCGCTCGAGATCGTCGACCGGGGCGATATCGAACTCGAACGGCTGAAGGGATCCTGGGCCGGCGCGCTCGGCCAGCCGCAGTTCATGCCGTCGAGCTATCTCGAATACGCGCAGGACTTCGACGGCGACGGCCGCAAGGACATCTGGTCTTCGCAGGCCGACGTTTTCGCGTCGATCGCCTACTACCTGCAGCAGCATGGCTGGAACACCGGCGAGACCTGGGGCCGCGAGGTCCACCTGCCGGCCGGGATTGAGGAGTCGATCACCGGGTTGCCGCGCCGCGACACCGGGTGCCGCGCGCGCCGGCTCATGACCGATCCGAAGCCCGTGAACGAGTGGAGCGACCTCGGAGTGCGCAACCGCGACGGCGCGAGGCTGCCGGTGTCAACGATGCCCGCGTCCTTCGTGGAGGCAGGGAAGCGCAGGTTTCTGCTCTACAACAACTACGAAGCGTTGCTCGGCTACAACTGCGCTCACAGCTACGCCCTCAGCGTCGGGCTCCTCGCCGACAGCATTCGCTGACGAGGGCGGCACCCGATTTGCGAGGTGGGCTCGCGGAGGGTGCAATGCCTGACGATGACACGTCGGAATATTCGTCCTCGAAGGCGCCTGAAACGGTCAAGGGAGCCGAGGAGGAGTCCGAGTTCTCCGATCCGCGCCTGATCCCCGGCGGAGCCGAGCCTCGGAGCCACACGCAGCAGGGCATTGCCGGGCTCGACTGGGATACGGTGCCGAGCCGGGGTATCGATATGGACTTGATCCACTACGGGGACACCGGCAAAGACGACGTCACGGGGTGAATGCAGCACCGGATTGCGTGTGGCCGTATGTGGCAACAGCTATACTGTCGCGTTCGCTGGGTTGCATATGGCTACACCCCGGGCAGCTCTTGCCTTCATCTTCATCTCCGTCATCGCCATCCCCCTGGGGGCAGATGAAAAGCGGCAGCCCCTCCAGGCGCAGGACCTGAAGCGCCTCTCAATAGAAGAGCTGGCTAATATCGACATCACCTCCGCATCACGGCAGAGCGAACGGCTCTCCGTCGTGCCGGCCGCCGTGTCCGTCGTCCGCGGTGAAGACATTCATCGGACCGGCGCGGTGGTCCTCGCCGAAGCGTTGCGTCTTGCGGACGCCGTCGACGTCGCACGGGTGAACGGCAACACCTGGGGCATCACAACCCGGGGCTTCAACATCAGCACGGCCAACAAGCTGCTCGTGCTCGTCGATGGGCGGTCGACGTATTCGTCGCTCTTCGGCGGAACGTTCTGGGACGTCCAGGACACGCTGCTCGCCGACCTCGATCGGATCGAGGTGATCCGCGGGCCGGGCGGGACGATCTGGGGCGCCAACGCCGTGAACGGCGTCGTCAACATCATCAGCAAGCCGGCGGCAGACACGCAGGGCAGCGCCGTTACGGTGATCGGCGGCACGAACGAACGGGCGATCGTCTCCGGCCGCTATGGCGCCAGGCTCGGCTCCGGCCACTACCGCGTCTACGGCAAGTTCCGCATGCGCGCGCCACAGTCGTTTGCCGACGGCGCGAGCGCCGAGGACGATGTGCGGTTCGGCCAGGGCGGTTTTCGTATCGATTCCGATCAGCGTGGCGTGCGGCGCTGGTCGCTCTCGGGAGATCTGTACCGCGGGACTAACGGGTTCGACGACCGCGCGGACGGCGACGTGTCGGGTGGGCACGTGCTCGGGCGATGGGCGCGCACGATGCGCGCCGGCGAGTTCAGCGTGCAGGCGTTCTACGATCGCGCGTATCGCAGGGTCCCGTTGCAATTCGAGGAACGCCGCAACGCCGGCGAGGTCGACGTACAGCAGCGGCTCAGGGCTGGCCGCCATGCGCTGATCTTCGGCGGCACGGCCCGCGCGTATCGTTCGCATGACATCGGGATCGCCGGGTTCAGGTTCGAACCCCCGGTGAGAAATGGCTGGAACATCAGCGCGTTCGTGCAGGACGAGTTTCCAGTCGTCGCCGAGCGCGCCTACGTGATCGTGGGTACGAAGATCGGCCGGAACAACTTCACCGGTGCGGAGCTGCAGCCGAACCTTCGGCTGCGCGTGCACCCGACACCCCGGCAGATGGTGTGGGCCGCGGTCTCGCGCGCCGTCCGACTGCCGACCAGGTTCGACAACGACATCCGCGTGATCAATCCGGGCACCGGACGGATCGTCATTGCCGCCTCGGACGCGTTCGAGGCCGAATCCGTCGTCGCCGTCGAAGGGGGATACCGCGCGCTTCCGCATCCGCGCCTTTCACTGGACGCCGCGGTGTTCACGAGCGGATACGACAATCTTCGAAGCCAGGAGTTCAGCGGCGTGCCGTCGCCGCTCCTGGTGCTCGACAACGCGCTGAACGCCCGCACCGGCGGGGTCGAACTGGCGGCGACGATCCAGGTCCTCTCCGACTGGCGTCTCCACGGCAGCTACGCCTGGCTCCACAAGGAGCTGAGCTTCGACGAGGGCAGCACCGATCCGACGGGCGGCGTGTTCGAGGCCAACGACCCCTCGCACCTTGCCTCGGTCCGCTCGTATGTCGACCTGCCGCGCGGATTCGCTTTCGATGCGTTCCTTCGGCTCGTCGGCGAGCGTCCACTGCCGAGAGTGCCGGCCTACGGCGAACTCGATCTTCGGGTCGGGTGGACCGTACGGCCCGGGTGGGAGCTTTCCGTCGTCGGGCAGAACCTTCTTCACGCGCGCCACCAGGAGTTCGGCACTCCCAACGCGCCGACGTACTCGTTCCGGCGATCCGTGTTCGCCCGGTCGATATGGCGGTTCTAGGCGGTTCCCGCACGTTCGTGGCCTGGCTCGTCGCAGGCCTGATCGGATGCGCGGCTGTCGCGGCCGAGCAGGTGGCCGAGCACGACGTGAAGGCGGCGTACCTTTACAACTTCACCCGCTTCATCGAGTGGCCAGCCGACATTCCCGCGACGAACCAGCCGTTCCGCCTGTGCGTCGTCGCTGACGCCGTCACCACCGAAGCGGTCACGCGCACGATGGCCGGCGAGTCCGTGAGGGGACGGACGACGGAAACGATCGTTCCCGAATCGTCGAAGGCGATCGAGGATTGTCAGATCCTGTTCATCGGCCGGACCGTGATGCGGCGCGCGGCACCGATGCTCGAGGCAGCGAAGGGGCGTCCGATTCTCGTGGTGGGAGAAGCCCCGGGGTTCGCGAAGAGCGGTGCCGGAGCCATCGAGTTCGTCCGGGAGGAAAGCCGGCTCCGGTTCGAGGTCAACGTCGAGGTGGCCCGGCAGTGCGGGCTGTCGATCAGCTCCCGCCTGCTCCAGGTCGCACGCGAGACGTACGGAGCGGGATCGTGAAGGGGTGGTTCCGCAAGCTGTCGATTCGCCGGAAGCTGGTCACGATGATCCTCGTCACCAGCGGCATCGCGGTCACGCTCTCGAGCGTGTCGCACTTCGTGAACGATTACCAGACCGCACGCCGGATCGCGGCGGACGAACTGGACAACACGGCGGCCATCGTGCTGCAGAGCGCGTACGGAGCCCTGTCGTTCGACGACCAGAAGGTCGCCAGCGAAGCGCTGCACAGCCTTCAAGCCATCCCCGAAGTCCGCACCGCGTGCCTGTACGACGAAGACTCCCGTCTCTTCACGCCGTTCCGCCGCGACGAGAGCGCCATGGACTGCCCGCTCACGGCGCCGCCCGACGGGCGGTCGGTCGAAGAGGGACGGATGATCGTGTCGAGGAGCGGCTATGACAACGAAGGCAAACGCTACGGCTCCGTCCTGATCCGCGCCGACCTGAGTGCCGTCGAGCAACAGCTCCGCACCCAGGTCATGATCCTGCTCGCCGTCCTGTTGATCGCGCTGGGCGTGGCGACGCTGCTCTCCGCGTGGCTGCAATCGCTCGTGTCGGAGCCGATCGGCGCGCTGGCGCGGGCCGCGGCCGCCGTCTCATCCCGCGGCGACTACTCGATCCGCGCCAAACGGACGACCGACGACGAACTGGGCGTGCTCGTCGATACGTTCAACCGGATGCTCGATCGCATCCAGATGCGTGAACGGGAGCTGTCGCAGGCGAACGAGGAACTGCGCCACGAGATCGAGGAACGCCAGCGTGCGGAGCAGGAACGAGCCGAGTTGCTCGTCCGCGAACGCGAAGCGAACCGTCTCAAGGACGAATTCCTGGCGACGCTCTCGCACGAGCTGCGCACGCCGTTGAACGCGATCCTCGGCTGGACCCGGCTGCTGCGAGGGCATGCCCTGCCCGACGCCTCGATCGAGCCTGCCCTCGAAAAGGTCGAACGGAACGCGCAGATGCAGGCGAGGCTGGTCGAAGACCTGCTGGAGGTTTCGAGGATCACGACCGGCAAGCTTCGCCTGGAAACCCGCGACGTGGACCTCGTGGCCCTCACGCGTGCCGCGCTCGACTCGGTTCAGCCGATGGCTGCAAGCCGCGGCGTGACGGTCCAACATCAGTTCGACGTGCCGGCGATGCCGACGGCAGGCGATCCCGATCGCCTGCACCAGGTGATCTGGAATCTCCTCTCGAACGCGGTGAAGTTCACGCCGGCCGGTGGAACGGTGAGCGTGGTGCTGCGTCGCCTCGGCGAGATCGACGAACTCGTCGTCTCCGACACCGGTATCGGCATCGAGCCGTCATTCCTGCCGAATGTGTTCGAGACCTTCCGCCAGGCCGATGCGTCGGCGACCCGTGCGCATGGCGGGCTCGGCCTCGGCCTGTCGATCGTTCGGCACCTGATCGAGGCACACGGTGGAACCGTGACCGCGGAGAGCCCGGGACGGGGACAGGGCGCCACGTTCACGGTCCGCCTTCCGGTACGGACCGTGCGTCCAGCCGACGCCCCGCAGACCAGCGGCGGCACCTTTGCGGTTGAAGGGCTGCTCCGCGGCTGGCCGGTGGTCGTTGTCGATGATGATCCTGACACCCGTGAACTGCTGCATTCCGCTCTGGAAGCGGCCGGAGCCGACGTCCGTTCGGCATCGTCGGCCGACGAAGCCGCCGCGCTGTGCCGGGCGGCCCGCGCCGACGTCGTGGTGAGCGACATCGCAATGCCGCACCGGGACGGGTACAGTCTGATAAAAGAGTTGAAGGCGGGACCGAAGGAGATGCGTCCCCTGGTCAGCGTGGCATTGAGCGCCCACGCCGGTCCCCGCGATCGCGAGCGATCGATCGACGCCGGCTTCGACGAGCACGTCGCCAAGCCCGTCGATCCCGCGGTGCTCGTGCATGCCATTCATCAACAACTGCGGCGCGTGTCCGATCTGCGTGCCATGGGACCTGGGCCGCAGGTAGGATGAGCTTGTCTTGGAATATCGCACGCTGGGAAGATTCTGACGAATGAAAGCGGCGGAAGTGCTCGCACGGGTGGGGCAGGCGCTCGTCGGCGAGATCGATGAGGGCCGGATCATCGACGCGGTCATCGGCGGCGGCCGTGAGCTGACCGGTGCGCAGGTGAGCCGGTTCGTACCGCCCGAACGGTTGTCTGACGACGGCTCGGTCGAGAGCGCCCAGGACGGCGCCACGGAGCGCTACGCGAGCGAGATCCTCGTCCCGATCCGATCGAGGACGCGTGGACTGTTCGGCGCGTTGTACTTCGCACACCCGCAGCCGGATGCGTTCAGCCTGCGTGAGGAAACCCTCATCGTGGCCCTTGCCTCCCAGGCCGCCGTCGCGATCGACAACAGCCAGCTGGTGTCCGCGCTCGAGACGCAGCGTGCCGAAGCCGAGGAAGTCAGCCGCCATTTCCGGTTCCTGGCCGAGAGCATGCCGCAACTGGTGTGGACGGCCGATGCCGACGGCGTCGTCGACTACGTCAACGAGCGCTGGACGCTGTACACCGGCCACTCCGTCGAGTCGATGCTCGGCGATCCGTGGCCGCTGATCGTGCATCCGGATGATCTCGATCGCACGGCGGAAGCCTGGGCGAAGGCCCGCGCCGGCGGCACGGCGCTCGACCTGATCTTCCGGCTGCGCCGGGGCGATGGCCTCTATCGATGGCATCTCGGGCGTGCGTACTCGCTCTGCACGGAGACCCGCCGCGTCGTCAAGTGGTTCGGCACGTGCACCGACATCCACGATCAGAAGCGCTTCGAAGACAGTCAGCGTCTGCTCTCCGAGAGCAGCCGTATCCTCGCGTCGTCGTTCGACCTCGACGCGACGCTCGGGACCGTCGCGGCCCTCGTGGCCAGCTGGTTCCGAGGCTACTGCATCGTCGATCTCCTGGATGAAGGTGTGCTGAAGCGCGTCGCCACCGCGCACGTGGATCCCGAGAAGCTGCCGGCGATCCAGGAGCTGCGGAAGTTCGCGCCGGGCGAGGACCGCAGCAGCCCGCTGTGGAAGGCGCTCCTGAGCCGGCAGACGGAAGTCTGGAACGCGGTCACCGACGACATGCTGAAGATGGGCGCGCAGTCACCTCGCCACGAGGACCTGCGCCGTCGCCTGGGCGCGAGTGCAGCGATGATCGCTCCGCTCGTGGCCGGGGGTGTGGCCATCGGCACGTTGTCGATCGGCATGACGGGCGGGGACGTGTTCGATGCCGACGACATCCGTCCCGTCGACGAGCTGGCCTACCGCATCGCGCTGTCGGTCAGCAACGCCCGCGCCTACGAGCAGGCCCGCGAGGCGAACCGCCTGAAGGACGAGTTCCTCGCGATCGTGTCGCACGAGCTGCGCACGCCGCTCAACGCGATGCGGGGCTGGCTGTCGCTGCTGAAGTCCGCGAGGCTCTCGGAAGATCAGCAGAAACACGCGCGCGAGGTCATCGAGCGCAATATCGCGGCGCAGACACAGCTCGTCGAAGACCTGCTCGACATCTCCCGCATCGTGAGCGGACGGATGCGGCTGCAGGTCCACCCCGTCGACGTGCAGGACGTGGTGACCGCCGCCATCGAATCCGTGGCGCTCGCGGCGGAAGCGAAGGGCATCCGCCTCGAGAAGCAGCTGCCCGATCCCGGCGTGCAGGTTGCCGGGGATCCCGACCGGATCCAGCAGATCGTCTGGAACCTGCTGTCGAACGCGATCAAGTTCACACCGCGCGGCGGGTCCGTCGTGGTGTCGGTTCGCCGGACGAATGCGCACGTGGAGCTTCAGGTGAGGGACACAGGGCAGGGGATCGCTCCGGAGTTCCTGCCGCACGTCTTCGAGCGTTTCCGTCAGGGGGACAGCACGACCACGCGTCCTATCGGCGGGCTCGGCCTCGGCCTGGCGATCGTCCGTAATCTTGCCGAACTCCACGGCGGCACCGTGGCGGCGTCCAGCGACGGCGAAGGCCGCGGCGCCACCTTCACGTTGTCGCTGCCGGTGCTGGTGGCGGCCCGAGTGTGACGACGGAGGCACTCGACGTTACGAAAACGTTGAGTGTTCCCGTTTCCCGGCGAGTTCGACCCCAAAGGCGGCTCGCGTGGTGGCCGGTTCGATGAGGGTGACGGAGGCGAGGATCACGGTCGCGAGCGCGATCGTGAGGCCGGCGACCGCGTCGAGCCCCTCGAGCCCGAGCGCCGCCGCGATCATCAGTGCGGCGAGCGCGGCATCGATCCAGGCGATCCAGGGGAACACGCGGCTTCGCTGACGCAGCAGGCCCTCCGGGTGGACCCGGGACGTGAAGAGCAGGTTCAGTCGCGCGGTGATCGAGATCGTCGCCAGCACCAGCGCTGCGAAAAAGATGCGCGATCCCCACGGGCGGCCAATCGGTTGGCGAATCGTCCAGGCGATGGCCGGAAGCGCCGCGAGCGTGGCGGCGACGGCGACCTGGTGGAATTGCCACCACCACAGCGACCGCTCGTTCGAGGCGGCCGCGAAAACCGGCATCGAGCCCCTCGCTTCGCGGAGCGCGGCAAGCAGCTCGTTGCCGGACGCATAGCGTTCCTCGGGCGCCGCTCGCAGGCACCGTCGCGCCACCGGTTCCAGCTCCGGAGCGCTCCATCCCGTCGATGCCGAAAGCGCCTTGCCTTCCATCAACAGTGTCATGCGCCGCAGCATCGACGCCGAATCGGGTCCGAACGGATGCTCGCCGGTGGCAAGTTCGGTCGCCACGACCCCGAACGCGAAGACGTCGGTGCGCGGATCGATTTCGCCGCCCGAGAGCTGCTCGGGCGCCATGTAGCCGGGTGTGCCCACGGTCTGACCGGCCTGCGTCAGCTGCGTCATTGTGGCTTCCGATGCAGGGCCGGTGGATCGGGCCAAACCGAAGTCCAGGATCTTCACGCGGCCATCGGGCCCGCGCATGATGTTCTCGGGCTTCAAATCGCGGTGGACGATGCCCTGCGTGTGCGCCGCCGCGAGCGCTTCGGCGATCTCGATCAGCGTCTGCCGGAGGCGCTCGCGCGGCAAGGGACCGTCAGCCAGTTCCTCGCGCAGCGTACGGCCGCGCACCAGTTCCGACACGAGATACAGCGCCCCGTCGATCTCCTCGAGCGCGTAGATCGTGGCAATGGAGGGATGGGCGAGCGCCGCGGCCGCACGCGCTTCGCGGCGCAGCCGTTCGCGGCGCGCCTGATCCGTCGTATAGTCGGGTGCCAGCGCCTTGAGCGCGACCTGCCGCCCCAGGCGTGTGTCCTCTGCCGCATAGACGAGGCCCATGCCGCCGCGGCCGATCTGGTCCAGGACGCGGTACGGACCGATCGTTCGTCCGGCGAGCGAATCGTGCTCGTCGCCGAGGATCAGTTCCGGCGCGACGCCCCATGCCGGCGTATCGAGGAAGCCCGGCGACGTGGAATGTGCGGCGAGGAGGGACTCGACTTCACGTCGAAGTTCGGGATCGCCTGCCGTGGTCGCGTCGAGGAACGCCGGGCGATCGCCCGCCTCCCGTTCGAGCGCCGCGTGGAAGAGGTCGGTGACCTGCTTCCAGCGCTCCGGCGTCACGCCGATGCGAGCCCTCCCAGCTCGCGGGCGAGCCATGCCCGGGCTACCGTCCAGTGACGTTTCACCGTGGCGGGAGAGATGTTCATGGCTTCGGCGGTTTCCTCGACGGTGAGGCCGCCGAAGAAGCGCAGCTCGACGAGGCGTGCCTGTTCGGGATCGAGCGCGGCGAGGCGTTCCAGCGCTTCATCGAGCGCCACGAGGTCGACGGACCTGTCTCCTCCGGCGACGAGCGCTTCGTCGAGCGTGACGCGTGCGCGGGCGCCGCCGCGCTTCTGCGCGCCGCGCGCACGGGCGCGCTCGATCAGGATCTGGCGCATCGAGTGAGCGGCGATCGCGCAGAAGTGCGCGCGATTCTGCCAGCGGTCCGGCCGATCCTTCAGCAACCGGAGGTACGCCTCGTTGACGAGCGCCGTCGGCTGCAGCGTCTGGCCCGGCTTCTCGCGGCGAAGGTAGCTCGCCGCGAGCCGCCGTAACTCCTGGTAGACGAGCGGCAGCAGCGAATCGACCGACTGCCGTTCTTCCGGCATCAGGGGATGCGCTTGATCGAGACCTTGTTGATGACGACCGGCTTCACCGGACGATCGCCGCGGCCGGTCGGGACCGAGCCGATGCGGCGGACCACCTCCATCCCCTCAGCGACTTCGCCGAAAACCGAATGGCGGTTGTCGAGGTGCGGCGTCGGGCCGAGCGTGATGAAGAACTGGCTGCCGTTGGTGTTGGGCCCGGCATTGGCCATCGACAGGATGCCGGCGCGATCGTGCCGGAGCGACGGGTGGAACTCGTCGCCGAACTTGTAGCCGGGGCCGCCGGTGCCGGTCCCAAGGCGATCGCCGCCCTGGATCATGAAGCCCTCGATGATCCGGTGAAACGAGACGCCGTCGTAGTACGGCTCGGTCCTCGTCTTGCCGGTCTCGGGATCGCGCCATTCTTTCGTGCCCTCGGCGAGCCCCACGAAGTTGGCCACCGTGTTCGGGGCCTCCTTCTCGAACAGACGGATTGTAAATGCTCCTTCGGACGTATCGAACATGGCGTAGGTGCCGGATTCCATGCGCACGATTATAGATCGTCCGATCGTCGGGGATCCGGCTGTCCCGGGGGGTACGAAAGTCTTCGTTGACAATACGAAGCCATTCGTAGATACTGCCGTCCGACCATGAAGCCGATCACTCCACGCCCCACCGATGCCGAGCTGGCGATCCTCCGAGTGCTGTGGGAACGCGGGCCGAGCACGGTGCGGCAGGTCCACGAATCGCTGAGCCGCGAGCGTCCGACGGCGTATACGACCGCGCTGAAGATGCTGCAGATCATGACCGAGAAAGGGCTCGTCCGGCGCGACGCGTCCGACCGGACGCATGTCTACCAGGCGCGGCTCACCGAGGACCAGACCCAGCGGCAGCTCGTGCGGGACCTGCTCGACCGGGCGTTCGGAGGATCGGCGTCGAAGCTCGTCATGCAGGCGCTGGCGACCAGAAAAGCCTCCGCCGACGAGCTGAACGACATTCGCAAGTTGATCGACGGCCGCGGCGGCCGGGAGGGACGCGATGAGCGCGACTGAGACCTTCCTGAGGGAACCGGCAATACAGGCGGTGGGCTGGGCCCTGCTGCACTTCGTCTGGCAGGGAGCGCTCGTCGGCCTCCTGGGCGCGCTCGCGTTGCGCGCGCTCCGTCACAGCGGGCCCGACGTCCGCTACGTCGTGGGGACGATCACGCTCGCCGTGATGGCGACGCTCCCGGTCGTGAGCGGGGTGCAGGGGTGGCGGGTGGCGCGTGTCGCCTCGGAGCCGGCGCAGACACTCGGTTCCGCGCCTTCGTCCGTCGTGAGCGGTGTGACCGCATCGGCGCCCGCGGATCCTTGGCTCCAGTCCGCGGCTCCGGAGTGCGTCGAGGGGGCGGCCGCATGTTCGGCGGGCGCCGCTGCCGATCGCCGGTTCGAACGATGGTTGCCTGTCGTCGTGCTCGGCTGGATGTTCGGCGTGGCGGTACTTGCGTTGCGGCTGGTCGGCGGGTGGGCGCACGTGCGGCGGATGAAGGGGAGTGGCACGCGCGCGAACGCCGTGCTCGAGGCGACCGTCGAACGCCTGCGGCGCCGCCTGCACATCACCCGGGCGGTGACGCTGCTGCAATCGTCCGCTGTAAGCGTCCCGACCGTCATGGGCTGGCTGAAGCCGACGGTGTTGCTGCCGGTTGGCGCACTCACCGGCCTGACTCCGCTCCAGATCGAAGCCATCCTTGCTCACGAGCTGGCGCACGTCCGGCGTCACGACTATCTCGTGAACCTGCTCCAGACGCTCGTCGAGACGCTGCTCTTCTACCATCCGGCGGTGTGGTGGATCTCGCGGCGCATCCGCATCGAGCGCGAACACTGCTGCGACGATCTCGCGGTGAGCCTCTGCGGCGATCCGGTGATGTACGCGCGTGCGCTGGCGGACCTCGAGGAGCTGCGCGGCGATCGCGTGCAGTTCGTGATGGCCGCCACCGGCGGATCGCTCCTCGCGCGGATCCGTCGTCTGCTCGCGGCCCCGCCGCCGCATGCGGGGCGTGGCCCGGCCTGGCTCGCGGCCGGTGCCGCGCTCGTCCTGGTCACCGTGATCGTCGTCGGCCCCCTGGGGCGGCAATCGCTCGCGGCCGTGCGCCCCGAGACCGCCGCGACCGAGAAGGCGCAGACGCTGCGTGGCTTCATCGGTCAGCTGATTCACATCCTCCAGAATCTCGACAAGTTTCTCGGCCGCGCGGAGCAGTCCGCGCCACCGGCTCCGCCCCGGACGCCCGCGCCTCCGGCCGCGCCCGCGCCTCCGGCGGCTTCTGGCGTCGACGTCGCTCTGGCTCCTCCGATCGAAACCGCACGCGCGATCCAGGAGTCGTCGGGCACCGTCAGCTGGTCGCGGGATGGCGAGAAGCTCGTCGTGGAGTATCGCGGCGCCTTCACGCTGAACGAGACGGACACCGACATCGTCAGCATGGCGCCCGGCGCCAGGGTCAGGATCAGCGATGGACGCTGGCTGCGATCGCGCGCCATCGAATTCACCCCCGACGGGTCGGGCCACATCACGCGGCGTTATTTCGCCGGGGGCGGCGAGCGTCCGTTCGAGCCCGAAGGGCGTGAGTGGCTGGCGCAGGTGCTGCCGACTTTCGCGCGGCAGAGCGGGATGTTTGCGAAGGACCGCGTCGCGCGTCTTCTGAAGAATGGCGGCGTGGACGCTGTTCTGAAGGAGATTTCGCAGATCGAGGGCAGCTATGGCAAGCGCCTGTACTTCACACAGCTCCTGCGGCAGGCGCCGATCGATGCCGCGACGTCCCAGCGGATCCTCGATCAGGCCGGACGCGGGATCGAGTCCGACTACGAGCTGTCAACGCTGCTGATCGATGCGGCCGATCGGCTGCTGGTCGACGATGCGACCCGCAAGGCGTACTTCGACGCGGCGCGAACGATCGAGTCCGACTACGAAATGCGCCGGGCCTTGACCGCGGCGCTGAGGCGCGGACCGGTGCCGCCGGCGCTGATCGCCGACCTGCTCGACGCCTCGCAGGCGATCGATTCCGACTACGAGGCGGCCACGCTGCTGCTCGAGGTGGTGAAAGCGGACCCGATCGAGGGCGGAACGCGAGCGCCGTTCTTCGAGGCGCTCGAAGGGATCGACTCGTCGTACGAGAAAGGTCGCGTGCTTCAGGCGCTCCTTCGTCGCGACGCCGTATCGGCCGAGACGCTGCTCGGGGCGGTGGAAGCCGCGGGGACGATCGAGAGCGGCCACGAGAGCGCCCAGGTACTGATCGCCGCCGCGCGCGCCCACGCGATCAGCGGCCCCACCCGCGACGCGTACATCCGCGCCGCCGAGCGCCTGGGCAGTCACGACCGAGACCGGTCGCTGGCGGTGCTGGCGCGGCGGTGAAACTTCGAACGCCGAACGCCGAACTCGCGAATGCCCCGTTGAGTTCGTAGTTCGGCGTTCATAGTTCTGAGTTTCTCCGATCCGACGCACCCTGATGCACCCCGACGCACCCTGATGCACCCTGACGCACCCTGATGCACCCCGACGCACCCTGATGCACCCCGATGCACCCTGACGCACCCTAGAGGGTTGGATTCATCGTGTGCCACTTGGTGGCGCGCTCGTAGGCGAGCGCCACCCTGAGCATCGTCGCCTCGTCATAGAGCCGGCCCGTCACCATGATCTCGATCGGGACACCGCCGACGAAGCCCGCCTTCAACGCGACCGCTGGATGCCCGGTGAGGTTCGTCAGGCTCAGGCTCGAGCTGTTCGTCGGGCTGAGGAACACGTCGAACGTCGACATCACCTCGTCCATCTGCCGCATGAGCAGCGTGCGCGCGCGCTGGGCGCGGATGTACTCGACGGCCGGAACGAAGCGGTGCGTGCGGAAGCTGTTCGGCCAGCTGTTGAGGGTCTCGTCCTTGATCTCAGGGCTCCTCGTCAGATCGTCGAACGCGGCGGCGGCTTCCGTGCTGAGGATGAACCCCAGCATGCTCGTGAGGCGGTTCGGCGGCAGTTCGATCGGTTCGAGCGTCGCGCCCGCCTGACGGTACACGTCGAGCGCATCGTTCAGCACTTTCAGGCGCTCTTCGGCCCGGCGGCGCTGTTCCTCCGGTGAGAGTCCGCCGCGTCCGCGGCCGCCGCCGCCGGGTCCCTGGGTCTGCGGACGCGCCTCGAACTCCTCCTTCACGTACCCGATCCGCAGTTTCGACAGGGGGACGCCCGGATTCCACGAGAACGGCGCGTCGACGACGGTGTCGTCGTGGCCATCCGGTCCATAGATGGCGTTGAACACGAGGACGCAATCTTCGACCGACCGGCACATCGGTCCGATCTTGTCCATCGTCCAGCTGAGAGCCATGGCGCCGTGCCGGCTGACGCGTCCGTACGTCGGCCGCAGCCCGACGACACCGTTGACCGCGGACGGGGAGATGATGGATCCCCTGGTCTCGGTACCGATCGAGAAGCCGACGAGGCCTGCAGCAGTGGCCGCGCCAGGACCGGCGGATGATCCGCTCGACCCCTGTTCGGGATTCCAGGGATTACGCGTCTGCCCGCCGAACCATCGATCCCCTTGCGCGAGCGCTCCCATGGACAGCTTCGCGACCAGCACCGCGCCCGCCTCCCGCAGGCGTTCGACGATGGTGGCATCGCGGTCGATCACCTGCGTCCTGTATGGACCGGCGCCGAACGTCGTCGGGATGCCCCTGGTCGCGAAGAGGTCCTTCGCGCCCCACGGGATCCCGTGCAGCGGGCCGCGGTAGCGTCCGCTCCTGATCTCGCTGTCGGCAGCGGCCGCCTGCTCGAGCGCCAGCGATTCGGTCAGCGTGACGACGCAATTGAGCTTGGTCCCGATCGTCTTGAGGCGCTCGAGATACATCTTCGTGAGGTCGGTGGACGAGACCTCGCGGGAGCGGATCAGCGCCGCGAGCGCCGTCACCGGCAGGAAGGCAAGGTCCTCGATCGATCCGCGCCTCGCGGCCGGCGGCTGCAGGGTGACATCGACCTTCGCGCCTGGCGTGGCGCCCGGCTTCGGCCGCTTGCCCGGCAGGTACGGACGGAACGTGACCGCGGGTTCGGTGTCGAGCGGAATGTCCAGCTCCCGAAGCTGCTCGTAGGCATCGAGGTTGCGACTGACCCCCGAGAGTGCGGCCTTCTCTTCCTGGGGATCGAAATCCACGCCGAAGATCCGTTCGGCGCAATCGAGCGTCTCGAGTGCGATCCGCTGCTCTGGCTGTGACTGCTGCGCCAGCGCGGGGGCCGCGAGTCCCGCCGCCACGGCGGCGGGGACGGCTTTCAGAAAACGGCGCCGCCCGGACGCCGACACCTTGCCCTTCGACTTCTTTCCCTGCATCGACAAGCCTCCCGGAACCGTTGAACGGCCCTAAGCATATACCGCACCTACTGCGAGTAGAATGCCCGGCATGGCGGCAGTCCCGATGCGAGTCCTCCTGGTGGAAGACGATCGACCGTACGCCGCGCTGGTGGGGACGGAGCTGCGCGGAACCGCCGTCGACGTGCACCACGTCACGACTCTCGACGCCGCCAGTCGCGCCGTGCGTGGCCGGAACTTCGACGCCATCCTGCTCGATCTCGGCCTGCCTGACAGCAGCGGTCTGCACACGATCGAACGGATGCACGGGCACGCCCTTCACATTCCGATCCTCGTGCTGACCTCCAACGCCGACGATCGCCTCGGCGCGCTCGCGATCCAGCGTGGCGCGCAGGACTACCTGGTCAAGAGCGAGGCAGACGCCAGGGTCATCGAGCGTTCGCTGCGTCATGCCCGGGAGCGCGCGGCCTTCAGGCAGACGTTACGGGACGGAGAGATCCGGTTTCGCGCGCTCGTCGAGAACAGCTATGACGCGATCACGCTCCTCGACGAGAGCGGCAGGATCATCTACGACAGCCGCTCGATCATCCGCGTGACCGGCTTCACGCCGGAAGAGCGTCTCGGCTGGACGCTCAACGAAGTTGTCCATCCTGATGATCTGGCCCTGACCACGGAGCGGTTCGAGTACTGCCTCGAGCATCCCGACGAGATTCTTCGCGTCGAGTACCGGTTCAGGCACAAGGACGGCTCCTCGCGCTGGGGCGAAGGAGTGGGCGTCAATCGTCTGGCCGATCCGGCCGTCCAGGCCATCGTCGTCAATCATCGTGACGTGACCGATCGAAAGCTGGTGGAGCGCGCCCTGCGTGACAGCGAAGAGCAGCTTCGCCAGGCGCACAAGATGGAGGCGGTCGGGCGGCTCGCCGGCGGGGTGGCCCACGACTTCAACAACGTGCTCACCGCGATCTTCGGCTACACCGACCTGCTGCTCGACCAGTTGCGCACCGACGACCCGCGGCGCTCCGACGTCGAGGAGATCCGCCGTGCCGCGGAACGCGCCGCCGCGCTGACCCGCCAGCTGCTCGCGTTCAGCCGCAAGCAGGTCATGCAGCCGCACGTCCTCGATCTGAACGAGGTGATCACGAGCGTGCGGAAGCTGCTCGCGCGGCTCGCGGGCGAGGACATCGCGCTCGAGATCCACACCGAGCCGGACCTTCTGCGCGTCCGGGCGGATCCCGGCCAGCTCGAACAGGTGCTGATGAACCTCGTCGCCAACGCCCGGGACGCGATGCCCCGCGGCGGCGCCCTGTCGATCCGCACGAGGAACGAGCCGGTGGCGGCGGATGGCACCGGCCGTCCCGGCCTGCACGCGGGCGCCTACGCGGTCATCGAAGTCGGGGATACGGGGGTGGGCATGCCGGCGGAGGTGCGCGAGCGCGTGTTCGAACCGTTCTTCACGACGAAGGAACTGGGGAAGGGAACCGGGCTCGGACTCGCCACGGTCTATGGCATCGTGAAGCAGACCGGGGGGAGTATTTACGTGGAGAGCGAGCCGGGACAGGGAACGAAGTTCATCATCTACCTGCCGGCGGCGGGGGGGAGCTGACGCTGTCAACTCCCAACGCCCAACTCCCAACTTCCAAACTGCCAACTCCCAACTTCAGCCTCGAGGTTGAGAATTGGAAGTTTGGAGTTGGCAGTTTGGAGTTTGGCAGTTTGGAGTTTGGAGTTTGGAAGTTTGCTACTTCTTGAGCTTGAACCCGGCAGGAATCTCCACGTCCCCCGCCGGCACCGTCGTCGACACCTCCTGGAACTCGTGTTCCGTGGTGAAGACCGTCGAGCGCTGCTTCGGCGGCTCCTTCTTGATCATGCGGCGTGCGAGCATCCCGCCGATTCCTCCGCCGCCACCACCGCTGCTCTCGCTTGCGGCTTCCATCTGCGCCTTCGACTTGACGGCTTCGAACGTCACCGTCGAGGCGAGCGGCGTGCCCTGGAGCTTGGTGCCTTCCTGCTTCAGGCGATCCGAGGCCTCCTTGAGGGCGGGATACATCGCGAGGACCATCGCCATCTGCTCGGCACCCATCCCGAACGCATCGGCGCCGTACAGCTGCTTGTAGTAGCGCATGTCGAAGTCGGCGAGTTCCTTCAGCGCCGGGAGTTCCGGACCGATCCACGAATCCGAGGTCATGACGAAGCCGCCGCTGTCGTCGAGCGCCACGCCCTTTTCATGGACGGTGACGGTCATGATCACCTGGCGCGCGTCGTGGCCGGCGACCTGCTTGCGCTGGCCGGTCTCCTTCACGTCGAAGGTGAACTCCCACTCCTTCTGCGGCTGGTCGGGCTCGCGGCCCTCCTCGCGCTCCATGTCCTTCTTCGCCTTCTCCTCCGCTTCCCGCATGCGCTTGCGGAGTTCCTCGAAGGTCGTGACGCGGTATTCCTTGCGGCGGAAGTCGATGTCGTAGATCTTCTCCTCGGAAAGATCGATGATCTGGCCGTTGTTCTCGTTCAGGGACGCCTTACGGTCCCCCTTCACGGCGGTCGTGGAGACGGTCCCTTCCTTCGCCGCCTTGCCGCCGAACATGCCGGCGACGCGGCCGAGCATGCCTTCGAACTTGACGAGCGACTTTTCGCGCGTCTTGACCTCCGCCGCGAGCGGACTGCCAAGTAGAGCGATCATCGGCAGCGCGACTGCGCAGGCGATCAACGAACGTTTCATGTTTCTTGTCCTCCGGGGGAGCTGGGGTCGATGCACCGGTGCGGTGCAAATCAGTCGAGCATTGTACCAGCCCCTCCACTAGAATCCGATGGATGATGCTCCGCATCCTCCTTCCTGCCGCGTGGATCGCGGCGCTTTGGGTCATGCCGATGCAGAAACGTGAAATCGTGACGATGGGCCCCGCTCCCGTGGGGCCGTACAGTCCCGCCGTGAAGGCGGGCGGATTCATTTACCTGTCCGGGACGATCGCGCAGGACGACACCGGAACACTGGTGGACGACGGCGACGTGCCCGCGCAGACCAGGCGCATCATCGAGCGGATGCGGCAGATTCTGGAGGCGTCGGGCTCTTCGCTCGAGCAGGTCGTCGCCGTCACCGTCTACCTGCGATCGGCCGGCGATTTTCAGGCGATGAACAACGCGTACCGCGCGTTCTGGCCGAAGGATCCGCCGACCCGGACCACGGTCATTGCCGATCTCGTCCTCGGCGCCGACGTGGAGATCTCGATGATCGCGGTGCCCACGGGTGCCGAGCGGACGGTGATCCATCCCGAGAGCTGGATCACGTCGCCCAATCCCTACAGCTATGCCATCAGGAGCGGCGACACGGTCTTTCTTTCCGGCCTCGTGCCGCGGAACGGGCGCGACAACTCGGTCGTCACCGGCGACATGAAGACGCAGACGAAGGCCGTGATGGACAACGCCGGCGAACTGCTCGCCGCCGCCGGGATGTCGCACGCGAACATCGTCAGCGGGCGGGTCTATCTCCCCGACACCACCGACTTCCAGCAGATGAACGAGGTCTATCGACGCTACTTCACCTCGGTGCCGCCACCGGCTCGCGCGACGGTGCGGGCGGGCCTGGCGGGGCCGCAGTACGCCGTCGAGATGACCTTCATCGCCTCGTCGGCGCCGCGCGAGGCGATCGCGCCGGGGCAGAACCTCAGCGCAGCGATCAAGGCCGGCAACCGGTTGTACGCGTCGGGTGTGCTCGGCAATACGCCCGAGAACGCCGGTGACGCCGCGGCCCAGACGCGGGAGACGATGGGCAAGATCCGCAAGACGCTCGAGAGCGCCGGCTACACGCCGGCGGACGTCGTCGACGGCCTGGTGTACCTGACCGATCTCTCCCTGTTCCCGCAGATGAACCAGGAGTACGCGGCGTTCTTCGGCAAGGACTTTCCCGCCCGCGCGACCGTCGGGGCAGGACTGGTGTCCCCGGGCGCCGTGGTCGAGATCATGGTGACTGCTGTAAGGTGAACTCGTGACCACCACATCGAACGCGGCCTTCGTGCCGCTCACACGTGAAGACTTCGAGGCCGCCTACGCCCGCGTGTCTCCGCACATCCGGCACACGCCGCTGCTCTCGTCGCGGATTCTCAACGAGCGGACTGGCCTGGACGTCAGGCTCAAGGCCGAGATCTTTCAGCGCACCGGGTCGTACAAGATCCGCGGTCCGCTGAACAAGTTCAGCTATCTGATTGACGAGGAGCGGAAGCGGGGCGTCGTGTGCTCTTCTGCCGGGAACCACGCGCAGGGGGTTGCGCTGGCGGCGAAGATCCACGGGATCAAGGCCGTCGTCTGCATGGCCGCCAACGCGACGCCGTCGAAGATCGAGGCGACGAAGGCATACGGCGCCGAGGTCGTGCTGCACGGCACGATCTGGGACGAAGCCAACGAGAAGGCGAAGGAACTCGTCCGGGAACGCGGCCTGACCTACATCCATCCGTTCGACGACATGCAGTTGATTGCCGGTCAGGGCACGCTCGGTCTCGAGGTGATCACCGACTGGCCCGACGTCGACGCGCTCGTCGTCCCGATCGGTGGCGGCGGGCTGATCTCGGGCGTGTCGCAGGCGGTCAAGGCGATCAAGCCGTCCGTGAAGGTGATCGGCGTCGAATCGTCCGGCGCGCCGGGGATGAGGGACAGCGTCCAGGCGGGCCACGTGGTCACGCTGGATCGCGTGGACTGCATCATCGACGGGCTGCGCGTGAAGCGGGTGGGGGAGACGACGTTCCAGGTGGTGCGGCGGTTCGTCGACGGGATCGTCACGCTGCCGGACGAGGAGATCTTCGAGGGGATGCTGTGGGTGATGCACTACCAGAAGCTGGTCGTCGAAGGCGCCGCCGCGTCCCCCGTCGCCGCCCTGCTGAACGGCCTCGTCGATTTGCCGAAAGGCGCGAAGGTTGCGTGCGTCCTCAGCGGCGGCAACGTGAATCTGGATCAATTGAAAGGCCTGCGCTGGAACTAGCGGCCGGGGTGCGTCAGGGTGCATCGGGGTGCGTCAGGGTGCATCGAGGTACCCCCAGCAGCACCCCGAAGCACCACGACGCACCCTGATGCACCTTGAAGCACCTTGACGCACCCCGACGCACCTTGACGCACCCCGATGCACCTTGAAGCACCCCGACGCACCCCGATCCGCATAGGCATCTCCGCCTGCCTGCTCGGCGAACAGGTGCGTTACGACGGGGGGCACAAGCGGGACGCTTTCCTGGCAGAGGTTCTCGCTCGCCAGGTCGAGTTCGTGCCCGTGTGTCCCGAAGTCGAGATGGGTCTCGGCGCGCCGCGCGAGCCGATGCGGCTCGAACGGCAGGACGGGTCCGTGCGAATGATCACGGTGACGTCCCGCATCGACCAGACGTCCCGGCTTGAGACATGGGCGGCGCGACGGCTGGACGAACTCGCCGGTCTCGATCTCTCGGGTTACGTCCTCAAGGCGGATTCCCCGAGCTGCGGACCGGACCGGGTGAAGGTCTTCGACGGAGCGTCGATCGAACAATCCGGACGCGGACTCTTTGCCGCCGCGCTTCTCGAGCGCTTTCCAAATCTCCCGGTCGAGGACGAGCGGCGGCTCGCCGATCCGTCGGTCCGTGATGACTTCATGCGCCGGGTGATTGCGTATCGCCGCCGGTCGCTGGCATCAGTCCGGACGCTGTCCATCCAGCGTGCGGGACCAGGCGGTCTTGCCGACGCATCCGATCCGGTTGCCGTCGAGGAACCACTCGAGATCCGGCTCCACGACCGTCCGTTCGCCGTCGTGATGCGGACACCCGGCGCGGACCGCGAACTTGCTGCAGGGTTCCTGCTGTCGGAAGGGATCATCTCGAGCGCACAGGAGCTGGGCGCCGTCGAGCACTGCCGCCATCCCGATCGCACGGAAGCCCACAACGTCGTCAACGTGTTTCTTTTGGGCGAGGCCCGCACGCGGCTGGACGAGACGCTTTCCGCTCGGCGCTACGTCGCGGCGAATACGTCGTGCGGCATGTGCGGGCGGGTGACGATCGACGCCACGAAAACCCGGGCGCGCGCGATCGCGGAACGTTCGGCGATTGCTGCGGAGACGGTCCCCACCCTGATTTCAGAGCTGCGCCGGCAGCAGTCGCTCTTCGACGAGACCGGCGGGATCCACGGCGCCGCGCTTTTCACGACCGGTGGGGATCTCGTCTGCGCGGCAGAGGACGTCGGGCGGCACAATGCGGTGGACAAGGTCGTCGGCCGGATGCTGCTCGAGGAGCGGCTGCCGCTGCCGGGTCACGTGCTCGTCGTGAGCGGCCGCACGTCGTTCGAGATCGTGCAGAAGGCATGGCTGGCCGGCGCGGAGATCCTGTGCGCGGTATCGGCGCCGTCCAGTCTCGCCGTCGAGGTCGCGGAAGAAGCCGGCATCACGCTGATCGGCTTCGCACGAGCCGGCGGATTCAACATCTACTCCCACCCGGATCGCGTCGTCGGCCTGTAGGGCGCCCTCTACGGGGCGCCATCCTGGGGATCAATCCACCGTACCCATCTGACACGTCGGACACCAGTAGGTGAGCCGCGCGTCGCGACCGCGCTTGTCGATCTTGATCGGCGTGCCGCACCGGCGGCACGGCTTGCCCGCGCGGCCGTACACCCAGAGCCGTTCGGCCGGATGGTCGCGTCGCGTCGTCCGCCTGAATCCCGTGTACGTCGTCATCGCCGCGAGACCTTCGGTGACGTTGGCCTTCAGGAACTTCCGCGCCGTAGAGACCAGGCACTGCAACTGGTCCTCGGCGAGGCTCGCGACCGGCGCGAACGGGTACGTTCGGCAGGCGAACAGGACTTCGGATTTGTAGACGTTCCCGATCCCCGCCATCACGCGCTGGTTCAGCAGCGCGTCCGCAATGGGTTCCTCGGCTCGCGATCTCAGGCGGGCCAGCGCCTCGTTGGGATCGAAGTCCTCGGCGAGGAGGTCAGGACCGAGCCTGCGCAGTTCGTCGTGGCGTTCCACTTCGCGCGGCTTCAACCACTCGGCCACGGGGATGTTGAAGCCGACGGCGACGAAGTCCGCGGTGGCCAGCAGGACGCGCATGTCCTGCCGTGGCCGCTGCCAGCGTTCGCCATGGCGGTAGATGTGCCAGCTGCCGTTCATGCGCATGTGGGTGCGCAGCACGAGATCCCCCGACAGGACGATGAGCAGGTGCTTGCCGCGCGCGCTGACGGATTCGACCGTCCGTCCCGTAATCGGGGTATCCTCGTGCACCCGGGTGAGCGCTGGCAACACCGATTCGAAGGCCGTGACGACGTGCCCCGCCAGTGCCCTGTTCAGCGTCCGCGCCGCCCGATAGATCGTGTCCCCTTCAGGCATCCCAGCCACAACCAGGGGTCAGACCGTGAATTTTGAATTTCG